>JAZSAD010000032.1:0-6760 GCA_045601715.1 Faecousia sp. | reverse complement strand
TTTATTGTTTTAACAAGAATATGGCGATCCATATCTGCACTACAAGAATTACAGGAATTCCAATGGTGAATTTTAAATGTTTCGTCTTGTGCCGAACCGTATACATACCCAACCAGCACCCAACACTGCCACCGAAAGCGGCGATGCCCAAGAGTGTCTTTTCCGGGATCCGCCAGAGATTATTTTTTGCCAAATACTTATCGTATAGCATAACCCCGAAGCCTACGGCATTAATTAGTAACAGGTAAATCAGCATAGCAAAATCCTTTCGGGAGGGTCATTATGAAAAAGCTTTGGGTCATACCCTTACTGGTTCTGTTCCTTGTGGGCTGCGGTAAAAAGCAAACCTTTGAAACGATTGCAGATGTACCGGATACCCCTGTGGTATCTGCGGTACAGCGAATACAGCTGCAGCTGCCGACGGAGCTTTCTGCGCCGGCATTACAGGGTGAGGAAACCGGAACACTGTATCTGTGCGACGATTACAGCATAACGGTACAAACCGTTGCAGCGGGGGATTTACAACGGACAATCAGGAATGTGACCGGTATGGATAAAGACGACCTGCAAGTCATTCAGACCCGTCAAGGCGACGCGAAGAGATATCAGTGGGTATGGACCGCCAACGGCGAGAACGGTGCCCAGGTAGGCAGAGGCTGCGTACTGGACGATGGCGCCTATCATTATGTACTCATCGCAATGGCAGACGAGGAGAAAGCAGAAAAGGTACAGCCGAAATGGAAGGAAATCTTTGCATCCTTCACCTTAGCCACAGAACGGGAAGAGGTCAGTACCGGCTCATAGCCTCTTTGCAGAGTTTGCAAAGCTCATCGGCAACACTTTTGGGGTAGAGAATCTTCGCCTTAGCGCCAAATCCTATAACCCAGCTTAGGAACATAGGAGACACAGCTACCCGGACAGTGAAGTTGAAATGCTCTGGCCCGTCTGGAATCAACATAATGTCTTTACCAAAACGGTCAACTACGACATTGATCAGACTGTTGTGGAATTGCAGCTTTACATCTACCGCATCACCGGAGTACATCTGAAACAGCCGGTTTGCATGATCGTGAAGGGCCTTTCCGGTCAGCTCAGGGCAGGGGGTACGGGGAGATTCCAAAAGGGAAATATCCATCATACGGTCCACCCGGTAAGAGGTGATTCCGTGGCGGTCAGAGAAAGCCAACAGATAGCAGTTTTCGTTGTCCTGGCACAGTCCATAGGGACTGGCAACATACGCTTTTTCCCGGAACTTCCGCTTACCGCCGAAATCCCAGTCAAAGTAACGGAACGTAATCTGCTTATTTTGTGTGATGGCTTCCTGAATGGTGTCCACGCTGTAATAAATAGTCTCATTCATACTCTTGACCCGACCGGATACCAGAATGTTCCGCTTCATCAGCCTGGCGTCCTGCTCATTGCATTGGGTCAAAAGCTTTTCAATCAGTTCTTTGGACTTCTTCTCGGTGAGATAACGGCTGGACTGTACTGCATCGATAAGAAGTTTCAGCTCCGGCAATTCAAAATTCCGGGAGGCAATGTAATAGCCGCCGTTCTTGCCGGGCAGAGAGATAATATCTACACCGTAATCCTGCAAAGCCGCGATGTCAGAATAGACAGTCTTTCGGTCACAGGAAATATTGTGCTGGCGGTCCAGCATTGCAATCAAATCAGAAGCTCTCACGGGATGATTCTCGTGGGAGTTTTTTTGTAGGTAATCCAAAATATAAAAGATTTTCAGCTTTTGATTATCCGATTTCGGCATAGCATCCACCTCCGTTTTTTCAGTATAACATAAAAATTCTGTTTAGGAAACGGTAAATTGATATTTCCGTTGCAAAATGGAGAAAATATGGTATGATGACACTAAGAATTGAGAACGGAGGGGTTTTATGCTGGATTATATCAGAATTGGCTGCGCTGTACCTGCGGTACAGGTAGCGGATACAAAGCAGAATACCCGTGATGTTTGCGACAAGATTGCTGAGGCGGAAAATGCAGGCTGTGATTTGGTGGTGTTCCCCGAGCTGGCGCTCACCGGCTATACTTGCGCCGACCTGTTCTTTCAGAAGACGCTTCTGGATTCGGCGATGGCAGGCTTGGACGAAATCTGTGAATACAGCCGCAAATTCCCTGCGCTGACCGTAGCTGTTGGTCTGCCTATAGTAATCGGTGGTCAGATGTATAACTGCGGTGTGATACTTTCTGACGGCGCAGTTTACGGCATCGTCCCTAAGACGTATTTGCCTAACTATAAGGAATTTTATGAAAGACGCTGGTTCTCCTCCTCGGAAGACCTGAATCAAAAGTATGTCAGCACAAAGGACCTAGGACTGAAAGGAGATTACGATATTCCTGTGGGTCGTGATTTGCTGTTCAAAATAGGAGACGGAGTTCTGGTGGGAATGGAGATCTGCGAGGATCTGTGGACTGCTATGCCGCCATCTACTATGCTCACACTCAATGGGGCAGAGGTGATGGTGAATCTTTCCGCATCTCCTGAAACCGTTGGCAAACGCGCCTGCCGCCGTGATTTGGTAAAACATCAATCCTTTTTGTGCGGGTGTATTTATGCCTACGCATCCTCCGGCTATACCGAATCCACACAGGATTTGGTGTTCTCAGGCCACAGCCTTGTGGCAGAGACAGGTGAGGTGATCGGAGAAAACAAGCAGGAGTTGCAAACAGACTACCTGTTGGTGCAGGATGCGGACATAGGCAGAGTACGCAGCGAGCGCCGGAAGAATAAGAGCGTCCGGGACGCAACCTCGTTTTATGGCAATATTGAACCCGTCCGAACCGTGGATTGCAGAAAAGAGAGCCTGCGGTCTGATGGATCACTCTATCAACTGAATAAGCTGCCGTTTATTCCTGAGGACCGTCAAACGCGGATGGAACGGTGCAATTCTGTGTTTAATATTCAGGTGACCGGACTTGCCCAGAGATTAAAGGCGATCAATGCCAAGGCTGTGATTGGTGTCTCCGGCGGACTGGATTCCACATTGACGCTGCTGGTGGCGGTGGAGGCAATGCGCCGTTTGGGCAGACCTGCTTCAGATGTCCACGGTATTACGATGCCTTGTTTCGGTACTTCTGACCGCACCTATCAGAATTCCTTGGAACTGATGAAGGCGCTGGGAATCACCGCCAAAGAAATCTCGATCCGGAAATCTGTAAATACCCATTTCCGGGATATTGACCATGCGCCCGATGTGTTCGATGCTACCTATGAGAATGCCCAGGCAAGAGAACGGACACAGATTCTTATGGATTATGCCGGTATGGTTGGCGGTATCGTGGTGGGAACAGGCGACTTGAGCGAATTGGCGTTGGGCTGGTGCACCTACAACGGAGACCATATGAGTATGTACGGTGTAAACAGCTCTGTTCCGAAAACCT
Organism: Faecousia sp.; assembly: GCA_045601715.1. Classification (GTDB taxonomy): domain Bacteria; phylum Bacillota; class Clostridia; order Oscillospirales; family Oscillospiraceae; genus Faecousia. The sequence continues at coordinate 3,361 of JAZSAD010000032.1, read as the reverse complement.
TGATTCGTTGGGTGATCGCTACTGTTGCGGAGAATCCTATATTTGCAGCTGCGAAAAATGTCCTGACAGACATTCTGGATACCCCTATCAGCCCGGAACTGCTGCCCCCGGATGAAACCGGCAAAATTGCCCAACAGACAGAAGATTTGGTGGGGCCTTACGCTCTCCATGATTTCTTCCTTTACTATATGCTGCGGTTTGATTATACCCCCAATAAAATTTACGCACTGGCGTGCCGCGCATTCTGCGAAGATTTTGACAAGGAAACCATAAAGAAATGGCTGAGAGTATTCTATTACAGATTCTTCTCCCAGCAGTTCAAGCGCAGCTGTATGCCGGACGGCGTAAAAGTGGGCAGTATTTCCGTCAGCCCTCGAGGGGATTGGCGTATGCCCAGCGATGCCACCGCCCGTGTATGGTTAGAGGAAATAGAAAAATTATAATGACAAAGGTGGGTGCATTGCGCACCCACCTTTTTGCTATATAATAACCGGCTGAATCTGTCTGCCCTCTATCGCAGCAGACAGAGTATCCGGGATTTTGGAGAAATCCGCAACCATACTGGTAGGCTTTTTCTCCGGATTGTCCTGCCCAAACGGCACAAAATAATAGTGTTTTCGACTGAGTAGTTTTCCAATATTTTCTCCTGCGCCTGCCAAGGCATCATTGGTGGATACGGCGATGATCACAGGTCTGCCGTTTCTTAGGTGACTTTTTGCCGCCATAGTTACCGGCCCATCGGCAATACTGTGGGCCAGCTTTGCTAAGGTGTTCCCGGTACACGGGGCGATAATCAAAGCGTCTAACAGCTTTTTTGGACCGATTGGCTCTACCTGTTCAATCGTGTGCAGTACGTGCCGTCCGCATATTTCCTCCGCCATATCGATATGCTCTGAGTGGGTGCCGAAACGGCTGTCTGTGGTATAGGATATATCAGAGAAGATAGGTATCACAGTGTGGTGCTTGGCGACGGTCTCCATCACAGGGAAGACTTGATCATAAGTACAGAATGAGCCGCACATGGCAAATCCGATAATCATATTGACTCCTTTCTCAGCATCGGTATCAAAGTGCGGGCAATCAGTGCGCCGGAGCTGCCGGGAGCATCCTTGCCGGGTAATCCTCTTGCCCAGATCACATCCTCGCTGCCTAACCCCAATCGGGATGCCAAATCAATCTTCAGTCCGTTGCCCGGACAGACGGGGAACAGCATAGTTGGCACAGTGTTAAATATTACCCGATAGCCATTCAGGTTTACCTGCCTGTAATCTGTAACCCCATATCCTAAAGCGCTAAGAATGCTGCGGTCAGTTTCCTTCCGGGCGCAAACGGTCACCCTGGCGCCCATTTGCCGTAAAAGCCGGGCAAGACATTTTCCGATTCGTCCCCACCCAAGCACCAGCACAGGGCAATCATCCAATATCACCGGAAGCTGATTCAGCGCCAGCTTGATGGCGCAGTGGGCGGTGATTTGCGCATTCTCTGCAAGGTAAATTTCGTCCTGTAAAAGATCAATGGCTTGGTAGTAATCCAGTTCCGGCCGGTCGAGATTGCCGCCGATTACAACAATGTCCTTAGGCAGCAACGTTAACAATGTAGCCAGGTTTCCACCACCGACAATCATACCGTCCGGTGTAAAGCTGGGAACAGGCAGCAGTAAATGAGTCACCTGAGAATTGGGTTCGGATACGATGGTGAACCCTTCGTGCTTCAGTTTTTGAATACAATGACTCATAGCCTGAGTAAAGCCTGCGGCGTATATAGTAAGCTCATCCATAAACATTCACCCTTTCGTCACAGAATATGTTTTTACCCTTTGGGTTGTGCTTGATTTTTTGCGTGCATTTAGTATAATAACAGTAGAGGTGATACGAATGAAAAGATTGGGTTTTATCCATGATATGATGGATGTGAAGGTTTTGATTTTGTATGTGTCGGCAAGGGCCAGTTACCCCATGTCCGCCCAGGAAATTTATGAAGTGTGCTATCAGGATGAGTGCCTGAGTTATTTTGATGTCTGTACGGCGCTTCCCCAGATGGTAGAGTCCGGCCATATGAAGATGACAGATGAAGAACGTTATGAAATTACGGAAAAGGGAAAGGCGGACGGTGTTCTGACTGAGGATTCCATCGCCTTTACGGTTAAGCAAAAAGCGGAAGACGCAGTGACCCGTTTCAACCGTCAGCTCCGCCGTAGCAGCTTTGTGAAATCTCAGGTAATCCCCCGGGAAAACGGTGACTATTCTGTGGTTATGTCCCTGGATGATGAGATGGGGAATCTGATGACTTTGGAACTGCTTGCTCCCAACCAGCGGCAGGCGATCCGCTTAGGCAGACTTTTTGAGAAGAAAGCGGAAGTGATTTACAATTTAACAATGTCAGAGCTTCTGGATAACCCGGAGGAATCGGACGACTGACCTTGTCCTGATAGCAAAATCATGGTATAGTCTAAGTAGACCGATAGATCGGTAACAAGAAAGGAGCGACCGCATATGAAGTTTCAGTACAGTGAGAAGAAAGTTAAGCTGCCCGGCAATGTCCATGCCTATGCCGAGAAGAAGGTAATGAAGCTGGCTCGGTATTTCGAGGAGGATGCGGAAGCGCTTGTGGTATTCTCCGTTGAGAAAAACCGTAACAATGTGGAGTTGACTGTTCACGGCGCAGGCACCTGGTTCAGAGCCAGTGAAAGCACCTCTGATATGTTCGCTTCCATTGATGCTGCTGTGGGCACGATTGAAGGTCAGATTCGTAAGAATAAAACCAGACTTGCTCGCCGTCTCCGGCAGGACGCTTTTGCTCGTACTGTGGAGGAGACCTCCTTTGCGGTGGAAGAACCGGAGGAGGAACTACAAATTGTCCGCACCAAGCAGTTCTACTTTAAACCCATGACTCGGGAAGAAGCTATTATGCAGATGAATCTTCTGGAGCATAGCTTCTTTGCTTTCCGGGACGAGGACAACGGCGGAACATTTGCGGTTGTCTACCGCAGAAACGATGGCGGCTACGGCCTGATAGATGATATTGAATAACCAATTTTTTGAAAAATTTTCAGGGGCTTTTGCAAGCCCCTGAATTTTTTGGGAACAGTGTGAATTTTTCTGGCAATTTTGGGTATTATTTTGAAGGGAAATAACCCAATCACAGAACAATAAATGTCGAAAACGGAATACGAAAAAAATATTCAAAAAAGCTGAAAAAAGTTATTGACAAGTGAAATGTGCTGTGATAGAATAATCAGGCTCACCGCGTTGCGGTGGGGGATGTACCTTGTAAATTGAATAACGCAAAGACGAACAAACACCTTGGACAATTATGAATTGTTTAAGTTTCGAGTAAAATCGAATTTAAGCCAACGAAAATT
>JAZSAD010000031.1:0-18051 GCA_045601715.1 Faecousia sp. | reverse complement strand
TTTTTATGTGGGTATGGATAAAGCGATGCAGAGCATTGCTTCCCACAAGAACGATAGTGTGATTTTGAAAGTAGATAATGAATACCGGAGTATCCTGGTATCTAAACTGATATACTGCGAAGCAGAGGACAAATATCAGCGCTTATATTTGGAAAACGGAGAAAGATTTCTTATCCGCATTAGCGGCACGGAGCTTTATAAACTGCTTTCGGAATTTGACTCCTTTTATCACTGCGGCAGAGCGCATATTATCAATCTGAACCATATCAGCCGTGTCACGCAGAGCGGCGCTGAGTTCAAAAACGGTATGCAGCTGAGCCTTCCCCATACGGTGCTGGCAGGTTTACGCTCGGCATTCTTTGATTATTTCAATTAGGAGGTGGGACAGGTGCAACAAATTCTGTTTTTAATACTTACCGTGCTGTCCCACATTGGAGCCTCTTTGTTTTTTGCCAAGCCCCGTTTTAATAAGATCATAACAGTGGCAATTTGGCTTGTTTACGGCGTTGTCTTTTTGGTGCTGCCGCCGGAAATACCACCTTTGAACTACTTTGTTTCCTTTGTGCTACATTTGGTGCTATTCTTCATCACTACCACAGGCCGCACGGTGGAAAAGGGATTTCTGTTTTTCAGCTACGCCACGACATACACCTGTTTCAGTACACTGTTTAATATGTTGGATAATACCGTAGACAGTATGGTAGCAAAGCTCGTAATCGCCGTTATTCTTATGGCAATTATGCAGTATATTTTGTATCGGCTGTTGTTACCGTCTTTTAGAAAGGTGGCTATGTATATTCGGGAAGGTTGGGGCAAGTTCTATGGCGTGGTGCTCAGCTTTTGGGCGCTGATCGTTGGGCAGTCCTTATTTACTATGATGCAGCCAATGAGTAGTGAGCAAAGCATTGTCTTTTTACTTACAATGCTTACTTTCTGCATTACCTATATTGCCATATTCAACAGCATGAAGAATATCGTAGAGCTATCCCGTGAAAAGCAAAAGTCGTTACATACCGAGCTGTTGCAGGCTCAGGTGGATGCGCAAGCGATGGAAGCCGAGCTTGTTCGTCAAAACCGCCACGATATGCGTTTTCATTATCAGGCGCTTATGACCTTAGCCAAAACAGGTGAAACCAAAAAAATTGTGGACTATCTCAGCACCCAAAGCAAAAGCTTGGAAACGACCACAACCGGACGGTTTTGCGAAAACGAAACCGTTAATAACATTTTGAAGGTCTTTTATCAAAAGGCCACCGCGCAGAATATCACGATGGAAATTCGTGCAGCGGCAAAGCCGAATATTTCTGTGCCGTCCCCGACACTTGTAACCATCGTTGCGAACATTTTGGAAAACGCCCTTCACGGTGCCATAGAAAGCAAAGCGGAAAAGCCACGCATTACTGTTTCTATCAAGCACAAGGCAGGTCGCTTGGTGATCTCTTGTGAGAACACCTGCCTTGAGTCTCTCAATTTTGATGAAATGCCGGAAGGCTTGCAAGGCATCGGCGTACATAGTGTTATGTCGTCGGCTGAAAAGCATAACGGCTCCTGCCGTTTTTCTGCCAACCATGGTATGTTCAGTTGTATGGTCATTATGGATGAATAATTGAATATTGAGACCCAAAATCCCTGTCGATTGACAGGGATTTTTGTCGTTTTTGGGGTTATACACCAACTTCACGACAAAAAAAGGGCACTTCGCGACATTTTTTCGTTACACTAAAATATTTGCAGTATCATTACAGTGTGAAAATATAATTCCTTGGAGGTAAAACTATGAGCAAAAACGATTCGCAAATTGTTATCAGTAAAAAGACTTTGAGTCTGTCGTTAATTGTTTTATTGCTACTCATTGTAGGTGTCGTTACACTGGCACTTAATTGGAATAATTGGTTCGGTGATGTACCCGATGGCCCCTCATCGTCCCAAACAGGAGATTTGGATATTGACCCCGGTGCTGATGATTGGAACGGCGAAAAGCTTCCCGATAAAACCGACGATGCACCGGCAGCAGGTATCAAGATCCCCGGCTATCCGTCCATTACATTGCCGAAGGATCAAAAGACAGTAAATGTAGCTCTCTTAAACCCCGAAGGCAACCCCTGCTACTTTACCTTTGAAATCGTGCTGAAGGACACGGGAGAGAGCCTTTATAAATCAAAACTTGTTCCTCCCGGCAAGGCAATAAATGAAATTACTATGAGCCGCGCCCTTTCCGCCGGTGAGTATGACGCAACCATTAAGATAACAACCACCTCGGTAGCCGATGGCTCGGCTATGAACGGCGCAAATGTGGAAACTGTCTTGATCGTGAAATAAGGTGAAACTATGGAGAAAAATTTAAGTAAAAGCGGACAGGAGATTATGCGAAACGATACTTGTCCCTACTTTGCGGGAAGGAAAAGCATTTTAGCCATTGAACCGATTTGTTGGTTCTGTAAGTATGCAGGCTTTGACTTAAAATCCGATAAGCTACCCGAACGGGGTATCTGCTGTTACCCCGAAGAACAAATCGAATGAAAGGAGGGTGGAAATGAAAAGCTTTAATAAACTTACAAAACAAGAGAAAAAAGAATATTTAGCCCTTCTCTTTTTGTTACCCTTTGCGTATATCGGGCATTTATTCAGGAAGGCGAAACTACGCACTTTGCCAAAGCGAGCTATAACGGTTTGCCTTGCAGTAGTTATGATTGCAGTGATGATGCCTATAATGTCTATTACCGCAAATGCGGCGGAGTATGGCAGCGGCAGTACTGTCAATTACAGAGATCTGAAAACCGGTGACATTATATACAAAGGCGCAAAGCTTCAGAACACCGGTTCGGGCAAAATGGCTTTGCGCACAGTCACTTCGAAAACCCCTACCACCCAATCGAGTTCTTCGGGCACGCCTTTTGGAACCATTGAGAAAAATAGCACCTGGACGGCTGATGCCAACTACTGTTTTGTTCAGCAAGGTCTTTGGGGCATAGATCTTTATAAAATGCCCGAAATCTATTCCATCACCTTCCGCTATCATCCAAATGGCGGCAACCAGCCGGATAACTACGTTACCTGGGTTGCAAAGTCAACCGACAGTTTCCCCGACAGCCATTGGAATTACACTAACGGCTCTTATGAGATGACCCGCACGGGCTACACCGCCACCGGCTATTATGCCAAAGCTGACGGCTCCCGCTCGATACATGAGGACTACAATTTCACAAGCTATGCTGACCTGTGCTCAAAATACGGCGTCAGCACAACAGCTAACCATACCATCGACATTTACGCCCAGTGGACGCCCAATAACTACACCGTTAAGTTCAACGCCAACGGCGGCAGTGGTACGATGGCAAACCAGAGCCTTACATGGGATACTGCTCAAAGCCTGACCTCCAATGCCTTTACCTATAAGCCTACGCTTTCCTTTAATGAAAACGGCGGCAATGCGGTGTCGGACGCTTCTGTTGCGGCAACCTTTGGCGGTTGGGAGGACAGAAGCACCACCACCTACGGCGGCACAACCTATAAATATACCGATTTCGATGCACCGGGTTATGCCATCCGTAATAACGATGTGTTCATAAGCGGCTTCTGCAACTCCGTTTATAACAAAGACGGATTACTGAACCACTACGTAAACCACGGTAAAAACGAGTACGCCAACGGCAGCACCTATCGGGCACCTAATACGGGCGATATTTACGGATACCCGAACGGTGCGAAAGTGTCCAACCTTACCACGACGGCAGGCGGCATGGTCAACCTGTACGCCAAGTGGAAATATGGCCACACGACCCTGCCCACTCCCCAAAGAGCGGGCTACGCCTTCAAATGCTGGACGGGCGATCTGATGGACATCGCCACCCTTACAGGCGGCATGGAGATCAGCGATACCTCACGCGGCACGATAGGCTCCAATGCAAGCTACGCAGTAACGGAAAATCTGATTCCCGTTGTGGGCGGCGCTACCTACACCTCAAACTACGAGGTCTGCGGCCTTTATTCCTTCGATGCAAACAGAAACTTTATTAAACGCGAATCCAGCTACGCAACGACCCATACGGTATCAAGCAATGCCGCATTTGTGCGAATTGAAGTTAATACCACAAAGGGCATCACCTTTGACCAGTATCAAAGCGGATTAACCCTTACCTATACGCTTCCTGCGGGAACCTCGTTTCCCGTAGGCGGCAATCAAACCCTGACGGCACAGTGGCAGCCCTGTACCTACACCGTTACCTTTGATGCCCAGGGCGGTACCACATCGCTGAAATCCCTTCCTGTGGTCTATGGGTCCAATCAGAATAATAAGATCGATGCGGGTACCAATCCCACCAAAACCGACTATACCTTCCTCGGTTGGTTTACCCAACCCCAAGGCGGCGAGCAGGTGTACAAGACATCCAATGGATCCTGCTATGCAGGTGAATACTGGTCAAACACGTGGGAAACTGCCGGTACAGGTGCAGTATGGCATCACCCGGGTAATGTTACACTGTATGCCCATTGGGCCTACACCGGAACCTGCGTCATCATCTTTGATGCCCAGGGTGGAACCACGTCGCTTACTTCTCTGCCCGTGGTTTATGGGTCCAATCAGAATAATAAGATCGATGCGACTACCAATCCCACAAAAGAAGGATATACCTTCGACGGTTGGTTCGATGCCCCGGAAGGCGGCAGCCGGGTGTACAAGTCGTCCAACGGCTCCTGCTATGCAGGTGATTATTGGACAAACGCCTGGGAAACAGCAGGAACCGGCGCTACCTGGAAAGGCCCCAAGACGCTGACGCTCTATGCTCATTGGATTCCCAAAAAATACACCGTTACTTGGAAAAACCATGACGGCACGGTGCTGGAAACCGATACGGGCGTTACCTATGGCACAGCACCTGCCTATAATGGCGCAACACCCCAAAAGGCAGAGGACGAAAACTTTACCTACACCTTTAAGGGTTGGAGTCCTGCGGTTTCTGCTGTTACCGGAGATACCGAATACACAGCGCAGTTTACGGCAGTGAGTAAGCGTGTTGACCCCACCTACACCGTCACCATTCCCGCTGCGGTAACCGAGGGCGAAAGCTTTACGATTTCGGCAAGCGGCGTGGTGCTGAATACCGATGAAAAACTAACAGTTACCCTACAAAGCGATTTTAAGTTCAAGAACGAGCAAGGCGTCGAGCTTGGCTTTACAATAAATGACGGTGCCATCGTGAACAACGCGCAGCTTATTTCGGTTACGGGCAATGGAGATAAAAACAATCCTCTCAGCTTTACAACCGAAAATTTGGTGGCAGAGATTGCCGAAGAAACAAAATATTCAGGCACCTATCAAGGCACAATTACCTTTACTATCGCGGTGAATACCGCAGAACAAACGCAATAAGGAGGGAATAAGAAGATGAAGAAACGAAAACATTTTTTTGCCCTTGCTTTTGCCATCTGCCTTGTATTTTCTACTGCTATAACGGCAAATGCCATGCAGATATTTGTCCAGACCGAAGCGGGAAAGCACATTACTCTTGAAGTGGAGCCTACCGACCGTATCGAGGATATTAAGGCCAAAATACAGGACAAGGAAGGCATACCACCAGAACAGCAAAACCTTATTTTCGCCGATAAAACACTGGAGGATGGAAATACTTTGCAGGATTATAGCATCCAAAAAGACTCCACGTTGCATTTGATACTACGGTCCGGTTACGATTCTGCCGTTACTTTGGAGTTTATTTCAGCTCCAACCTACACCGTAACCATTCCTGCGACGGTTGCACTTGGCGAAACTGCCACCATTAAGGCAGAGAACGTCGTTGTTGCTAAAGGCAAGCAGGTAGAAGTAGCACTTACGAATGCAAACGGCTTTAAGGTCACCACACCGAAGGGCGCAGAGCTGACCTACACCGTAACGAATGACGAAACCGCTGTTGTTGAGGGCGACACCGTTCTGACCGTCAACCCCGATAATGGCAAGATGGGACAAACAACGCTGAAGTTTGTCGCTCCAGGAGCGGCACAGTTTGCAGGTGATTACACCGGCACAGTTACCTTTACCATTGCGGTGAATACCGCTGAAAATAATTAAATTAGGAACAGGAGAACAAGATTATGAAAAAGTTATTTGCATTGATCCTCGCCATCACGATGATGGCAACCCTTTCTGTGACAGCGTTCGCCGCAGATTATAATACCACAGGCAACAAGGGAATGAACGTTACCTATTCGGTGCCTGAGTTTTATTATGTGACCATTCCTACCGATGTTACCATTGATGGAAATTCCACCACAATTTCTGCGGAAGATGTTGTTGTTGAAAAGGGGCAGTACGTATCCGTTACCCTTGCCGCTGATAACAACTTTACCGTGAAAACCACCGAAGGTGCAGAACTTACTTACACCGTAACCGCAAACGGCGAAGCCGTTGCCGCAGGTGACGAGATCTTGGCTGTCAACCCTGCAAGTGCCGACAACGGCTCCGCTACCATCACCTTCGATATTGACGAAACTGCCATTCAGTACGCAGGCGCCTACACCGGCTCCGCTACCTTTACCATTGCTGTAAAGGATGCGCCGAAAACGATCATCAACTTTACTATGGATTCAAGTGATTTTGAAGAGTGGATCCCCGGTCTTACTGCAAACCTGCAGGCAGAAGCAGGTATGACTTGGGCAGAATGGATCGAATCGGACTATAATGTAGACGATTATGTTATGACAGAAGATGGGGATGGCAGCTATGTTATTTGTCCTGAAGGAGAAGATTGGGTTGCTGTTCGTGATACCCAAATTGATGGATTCGACGGAATTGTTTTGTCTACTGACGAAATCGTTGCAGACAACACATATACTCTTATTCAAATTAGAGGCTAATTTATAAAGGAGGAACAAAACCATGAAAAAATTATTTGCACTTATTTTGGCTGTTGTGATGATCGCAACTATGTCCACAACCGCTTTTGCGGCTAACACCACCGGCGGCTCTACCGAAGTTTCTTTTAACGTTGACCCCACCTATACCGTTACCATTCCTGCAACCGTTGAGCTGCAGAAGGTAGAGGATAACGGTACTGTTACCTATGAAAACGACTACACCCTTACCGCCCAGGCCGGCCTTCGCCTGAAGAGGGGCGAGTACATCGAGGTCACCGTTGCAAGTGATTTCGAAATGACCACCACCGAGGGCGCAACCCTTGACTACACCATCACCGCAGAGAATGCAGCCGTTGCCAACAATGGCGTTGTTGCAGAATTTGCTACCGACAAGGCCGAGCAGACTGCCACTATTCACATTGCGGCAAACGACCCTGATTTTGCCGGTGAATATAAAGATAACGTTACCTTTACCCTTACAGTAAAGACCAACTAATTTTGGGAGGAAAACAAAATGAAAAAGTTATTTGCAGTTATTTTAACAGTTGCTCTTTTGCTGAGTTTGTCCGTTACCGCTTTTGCGGCCAACACCACCGGCGGTGATGCTGACATCACCACCAGCATCGCGCCTACCTACACCGTGACCATTCCTGCTGATGTAAACGTAGCCTTCAACGCTACCGAAACCGCTTTCGGTGCAATTGAAGTGACCGCTTCTCAGATTCACCCCGACAAGTGCATCAAGGTGGAGCTGACCTCCGACGGCAAGCTGGAAAACAGCATTGATGCTACCAAGGTTATTCCTTACGCCATCAAGGATAGCGAAGGCGCTGCATTTACCTCTGCTACCTATTTGACCGAAGGCGACAAGACCGAGCTTTCTATCCACATCACCGCTGATGATTGGAACGCCGCTTACGCAGGCGACTATTCCGACACCGTTACCTTCACTGTTTCCTACGAGGACAAATAAGGAGGTAGCATTATGAAGAAAATAACAGCCTTGCTGTTATGCTTCTTACTGCTATGCACGTGTAGTGTGACCGCCTTTGCCGCAGAGCCGGAAGCCGAGGAAACAAACACCGTAATCTCCGTTACCGTTCCGGACTCCCACAAGATTACCGTTACGGCTGATTCAGCCCGGGTATTTTATGAGGGTGTCAGCGGCGATAGCTTTACGGTAGAAAGACTCAGCACACCGAGGCTTTTGATCCGAGCCGAAAGCGGAAAGGTCATTAAGACGGTTATGCTGAACGGTGAGGACGTGACCGCAGAGCTTCACGGCGGCTATCTTGACCTTGCGCCCGTTTATGAGGATAAGGTGATTACCGTTACCACCGAGGACGAACCTGTAGCGCCGAAAGAAACCTACACCGTAAAAGGCAAGGTTACGCTGAACGGTCAGCCTCTCAGCGAGGTGGACTTGGAACTGCGTTCCACCTTAAAGACCACCAAGACCGACAAGAACGGCAACTTTGTCTTTACCGACGTAGAGCCGGGCAAACACTCGCTGACGGCACTCCGCAACGGCAAGGTTATCGGCTATTTGTCCTTTGAACTGAAAAAGGACAACAAGACCGATGTCGTCTTGCTGGACGATGGCACCTACACCGTGTCCGTTGACCAAAACGGCGCAGGCGTGGAGCTGCATTTGGTACTGAACGAGGAAGCGGGCACCCTTGCCCCGACCGAGATCGGCACCATTGAAAAAGCAGATCCAAACTCACCCCAAACAGGAGATAACACAAACCTCTCTTGGTGGTGGCTCCTTCTGATACTCAGCGCCACCTGCATAGTAGTTTTAGAAACCTACCGCAGAAAGAAAAAAGTTAAATAAATTTAATTTCAAACAGTATTATAATAATTAAAAGAAAGGAGATTTCAGGAAATTTAGTTTTCAGAGCTTGATCCAAAAATTGACCAAAATATTTAATTGACCATACAGATAGCAGTAGGCAAAAGCTTGCTGCTATTTGTATTTTAATGGCAGAAGAGTGTTGGTCCTATTATCACACACTCGCCTGTTTTTAGTTCCCCAATCATTCAATAATTTTTCGATTTTGAGGTTAAAATAAGTTTGTGTGTCTTAAAAGTGGCTTGTTTAGGCGGTTTTTCCGACAAAAACGGCGAAAATTCCTAAAAAAAGATGTTGGTCCTATATTGACACACTCGTGTCCGGCTCACCGATTATACAGGACGGCAAGCTCATCGGCGCCGTGACCCACGTGTTAGTAAACGATCCTACCACCGGATATGGAATTTTTATTGAAAATATGTTAGATGCCGCATAAAAATGGGAATGGCACATAGGCCATTCCCTACAAGACATAAACGAAGGGAACGGCCTATGTGTCGTTCCCTTCGTGCCGTTTGCCGTTCCCTACGGGATTAAATCGTGAACCAACATCCATTTTGTCGGATTATTTTCAATATATCCCCAAATTTCGTTGTAATCCTGCTGATTTCGTATTACATGGTCATAATAGGATTTTTGCCACAGCTTGCCGTCAAAAGGCGTTAATGTGCCATCTTTTACACCCCGGATGTATTCGTTAGTGGTCATGGTTTTGAAAAACCGCATCACGTCCGGTAGGGAACGGCCTGCGTGCCGTTCCTTTATGGTAACGATCAAATGTAAATGATCCGGCATCACCACATATTTATCAATTGTAACATTGGGGAATTTGTTTTCCGTTTCTTTTATCCATTTATGAATAATTTGGTTTTCTACCGTAGGGCACGGCCTGTGTGCCGTGCCGCTTTCGTTATCCGGAACGACACATAGGTCGTTCCCTACGGGCGTGTCTATCTCAAACAACCGGGCACGGTTATGGGTACACAAAGTCACAAAATATGCTCCACTTTGGCTGTAATCGTAACCGGCTATTCTGTTCGGTTTTCTCTGGGATTTTTCCATATCTATCACCAAAAACATTTTATCATATAATTCGTCATTCATCAACCGCCTGCTTTTTATTGCAAACCTTACCGCCTTGTGATATGATAAAAGAAAAGGGCGGTGAGATATATGGGAAACGACGCATCAACCCAAATAATCAAACAGCTATGCAAAGATATATTGCTACCGCTTGGCGTTTTTCAAAAAGGCACTTCCAGAACATATATTGATGACAACGGCTACTTTTTTACTGTGATTGAGTTTCAACCCTCGGCGTATGCTAAAGGAACACACTTGAATATAGCACTTCATTTTCTGTGGAACAAGAGGGATTATATTTCCTTCGATTTTCCTTTTGAAAGCCGGGTCAAGAACTTCGTTGAATATCAGAATGACGAGCAGTTTACCCGCGAAGTTATAAAATACGTCCAAGAAGCCTCCGAGCAGGTGTTGTTTTACTGGAAACTGCAGGATATTGCAACTGCAAAATCATATATGAAGAAATGGCTGCGAAAATACAGAGGAAATCCTCGGATCGATGAACTGAATACGATCAACCATTTACACGATGAAGAAGTATTGCAAAAGATCAAGCAGACCCGTGCTTTTTGGCGCAGCAAACCATCTATGAAAAAGATGAAGAATTATGACGTTTTTGATAATTGATAACAAAAGCCTCCGGTTATCCGGAGGCTTTAGCTATGTAGAAAGAAAAAACCGACGGTCCGGCAAATATCAGAATTTGTCGAAAGTGAGAGAGAACTTAAAAGTGACCGGTTTCGACATTTCATCTATGTCAACTTAGGGATTCCGGGTGATGTATGCAAAAACCTGCCTTTTACCCTCAAATACGCATAAAAGCTGCAGAAAAACACAAAATTCTTTTGTTCCTTACTTGACATCCGCGTGTCCGGGTCACCGATTATACAGGACGGCAAGCTCATCGGCGCCGTGACCCATGTGCTGGTGAATGATCCGACGACAGGGTATGGTATTTTCATTGAGAATATGTTAGACGCAGCAGCATAAGGAGGTATTGCGATGGATTTCTACAAAGTCCCCATTGGTTTTGGTATGGCATTGGCCCAGAATACCGCCGCTATGAACCGCTATGCCCATCTGTCTGAATCCCAAAAGCAGGACATTCTGAACAAGGCCCATAATGTCCGCTCTGAAAAGGAAATGTATTCCCTTATGGCAAGCCTTGCAAACGGCATAATCATATAACAAAGGGCGGGGAGAACTCCCCGCCCTTTGACTTGTTAAGGCTTGCGAATGAAGAGATTCAGAATTAATGCCACAAAGCTCAGACCCAGCAGCATCAGAAATGTGCCGTTATAACCGCCGGTGACCTCCAAAACCTTGTTGGACACAGTGGCGATCAGCGAGCCGCCCATGACAGTAAAGGTCATCATGGCCATATTAGTGGAAAAATACTGCATACCAAAGAAAGAAGAGGTAAGTGCGGCGGTAATGGTGGGGCAGGCGCCGTAGGACAAGCCCGTCAGACACAGACCGGCAATGCACAGGGGCAGAGAGCCGATGGAAACCGCCAGCAATGTAACGGAGGCGGCGCAGATGGTGACAATATTGGAAAGGAGCATGGTTTTTCTGCGGCCGATGCCGTCAAACAGGGCGCCGGTGAGGATTCGACCGATGCCGTTGCATACGGACAACACACCCACAAGGGAAACTGCCAAGGCTTCCGGCGCTCGGACTGACAGAGCCAAATCCTTGGCAAAGCTGACGACAGAACTGCCCACGGCGGCCAGGAAGGAAATGCAAATGAAGGCCATCCAGAAGGAGGGGCGACAGAGCATTTGCAGGGTGGTGTAGTCCTTCTTTTCGAAATTTTCCATTGCTGCTTTGGCAGCTTTGGGGGCGGGCAAATCGGTGTTTTGGTCATGCTTTTTCAGAAGCAATCCCGCCAGACATAAAACAACACATATGGCAATGCCCAGAATCCCGTAAGTAGCGCGCCAGCCCAGGGCACTTTTGAACAGGGCGTCCGCCGCATTTCCCAGAATCAGGGCAGATGTACCAAAGCCCATCATCAGGCAGCCGGAGCAAAGACCCTTTTTGTCGGGAAACCAGGCGCTCACTGTGGCGATGGCTACATTGTAGGCAATGCCGATACCCATGCCTGCCAGAATACCGTAGGTGATGTACAGCAGCAGAATAGATACGTTTTGCAAAGCGGCAGTGAGCAAAAAGCCGGCTGCGGAAAGGATGCCGGCAAGGATCAGGGCAAGCCGATGACCAATTTTCTTGGACAATCGGGCGCCCAGCAGACCGCCAATGCAGAAAAAACTCATAGCCAGGGTGAAGTTCAAGGCCAGGTCAGATGCGCTCCAACCGAATTCTTTGGCAAGGGGGGCTTTCAGAATAGACCAGGCGTACAGCACGCCGGCAAACAGCATAGCCACAACGCCAATGACCAGATAACCCCACCGGGCAGATAGTTTGTTTTCTGTCTTTTCCATAATAAAACCTCGGTCAGTTCAAAGGATACTGGTATTGTAATATGTTTTGGAAGAAAAGTCCATAGCCGTTGCAGGAAAACCGGACAGAAAAACCGGGCGGACATAAAAAATATCAAACAGGGAGATACTACCTATATGCAAAAAAATGTTGACAGGTGTTTATTGCTTTGATAAAATAAAGTGTCCGGTAGTTTGCTTTTTGTTTCGTAAACCCGCAGACTGTCGGGGCAAAGGCTCTGTTTGGCAGAGTTTTTGTTTGGAAAAGTGAAATCGAATAAAAAAAGGAAGTGCTTTTTATGAGCCGTATGATTGGTACCGTATCCAGAGGTCTTCGCGCCCCTATTATCAGCGCAGGCGACGATTTGGCAAAAATCGTAACCGACTGTGTGATGCAGGCGGTGGAAAACGGTGATTTTGCCGTCCGTGACCGGGATGTGGTTTGTATTACAGAGTCTATCGTTGCCCGTACCCAGGGTAACTACGTCAGCGTTGACGATATCGCTGCTGATGTGAAGGAGAAGTTCGGCGGCGAGACCGTGGGCGTGATTTTCCCCATCCTTAGCCGTAACCGTTTCTCCGTCTGCCTGAAGGGTATCGCTAAGGGCTGCAAGAAAGTGGTTATGATGCTCAGCTACCCCTCCGACGAGGTGGGTAACTGCCTGGTGGATATCGATAAGCTGGACGAAGCCGGCGTGAATCCTTACAGCGATGTACTGGATATCCAGAAATACCGGGAGCTGTTCGGCTATGAGAAGCACCCCTTCACCGGTGTGGACTATGTGGAGTTCTACAAGGAACTGATCGAGGAATGCGGCGCAGAAGCTGAATTTGTCTTTGCCAACGATCCCCGTGTGATTTTGAACTACACCAAGAATGTGCTGAACTGCGACATTCATACCCGCGCCCGTACCAAGCGGATCCTCCGGGCTGCCGGCGCTGAGAAGGTGTTCGGTATGGACGAAATCATGAGCGCACCCCGGAACGGCAGCGGTTACAATGCCAAGTACGGCCTGCTGGGCTCCAATAAGTCCACCGAGGAGAAGATTAAGCTCTTCCCCAGAGAGTGCCAGGATCTGGTCGAGGATATTCAGAAGCGTCTGATGGATCTCACCGGCAAGCACGTAGAGGTTATGGTCTACGGCGACGGGGCTTTCAAGGACCCCGTTGGTAAGATTTGGGAGCTGGCTGACCCTGTTGTTTCTCCTGCCTACACTGCTGGCTTGGAGGGCACGCCCAACGAGCTGAAGCTGAAGTATTTGGCAGACAACGACTTTGCCGGTCTCACAGGTGAGGAGCTGCAGAAGGCCATCAAGGCCCGTATCGCAGAAAAGGACGACACCAGCCTGGTGGGTAATATGGTATCTCAGGGTACTACTCCCCGCCGCCTGACCGACCTGATCGGCTCGCTGTGCGACCTGACCTCCGGCTCCGGTGACAAGGGCACACCCTTCGTGTATATTCAGGGTTACTTCGATAACTACACTGCCGACTAATGGAAACACCAATCCCACCGAAGAAATTCGGTGGGATTTTTTCAATATCGCTATGTGATAGTTGCAACGTCCTGAGTTTTGTTATACAATAGCCCCAAGGAGGCGAGAGCTTTGGAACTGAATGTTATGAATGTAAACGCCCCACTGTTTGAGGGGATTTCTCCCGAGGAGCGGAAGGGTATGCTGGGGTGTATCGGCTACCATGTGGACAGCTTCCGCAAGGGCGATATTATTGCTTTTGAGGAGGAGAATATCCGCAGTGTGGGCATTGTGCTGTCCGGTTCGGTGGATATGATTAAGGAAGATGTTTGGGGCAACAAAATTTTGGTTGCCCGTATGGGAAAGGACGAAATTTTCGGCGAGAGCTTTGCCTGGGGTAAAAATAAGCAGTCTGCCGTGACCTTTATTGTTTCCGAGGATGCCAAGGTGCTGGTGATTCCTTTGGACAGGGTGATGCACAGCTGCACCAATACCTGTGTGTGCCACCGTCAGCTTGTAGAGAATATGGTGTATATCATTGCAGATAAAAACCGGGATCTGATTCGGAAAATCGAAGTGATTTCCAAGCGCACCATTCGGGAAAAGCTGCTGGCGTATTTATCCGGTCAGGCGCAGAACCAAAATTCCCGTTACTTTGAAATCCCTCTGGGCAGGACAGAATTGGCAGAATACCTATGTGTGGACCGCAGCGCATTGACCCGGGAACTGGTCAAAATGCGGGACGACGGGCTGATTGATTACGATAAAAATTGTTTCCGGATTTTGGAGCAGTAAATTGCGATGAGAGAAAAAATAAAGAAGATACTGCAATTTCTTTTAAATCCCCGACTGTTGCTGTGCGTTGCCATTGGGTGGCTGATCACCAACGGTTGGTCGTACCTGATGTTCGGGTTTGGTACATACTTTGAGATCGGGTGGATGATCGCTGTGTCCGGCGCATATTTGGCCTTTTTGTGGTTTCCTATGTCCCCGGAGAAAATCGTCACCTTTGCCATTGCCATCGCCCTTTTGCGGTTTCTGTTTCCCAACGATACCAAGACCTTGGGTGTCCTGCGGCAGCTGCATCAAAAGGCAAAGGATGTTATTCGGAAAAGAAAGAATAAGGAAAAATAACGACCCACAGCAATGTGGGTCGTTATTTATATACCTAAAATATGCTTTGCGGTTTTGTTGGCGATTTGCTCGAATTGATCGTCGGTGAGCTTCAGTTTTAAAAATCGCTCCATTTCCTGGACCGGGTCCCACATGGGGAAGTCGCTGCCATAGACAAATCGTTCTGCGCCATACTGGTTTATATAATTTTCGGCAACACCCTCGTCCATAAACATCAGGGAACTGGACACGTCGAAGAAACAGTCCTTGTCTTTCAGTTCTTTGTAGGCCTCCTGGTGAATCTGGTAAGAGCCGAAGTGGGCGGCAATCACTTGTAAACGGGGGAACATATCCAGCACCCGGCGGAGTCTTGCAGGATGGGAGTAGTCATACCGTTTGTCGCCCATATGGAGCATTACCGGGAGCTTTCCCTGAATATGCTCATACACCGGGAGTAACCGGGGATCGTCAATATCAAACACCTGGGAGTCCGGGTGCATTTTAATACCCCGCAAGCCCTTTTCCAGAATATAGTCCGCCTCGTCAACAATATTCTCCATGGCTGCGTGAATGGTGCCAAATCCAAAAAACCGCGGCTCTTCCGCTACTTTTTGGAGAATAAAGTCGTTGATGTGACGGGTGTTTTCCGGCCGCAAAGCCACCGGCAGAATCACAAACCGGGAAGTGCCTGCCATCATACCCCGTTCCAGGAGCATGTTTGCTGTGCCGTGGACGGTGGGATTTCCCTCGCCTTCGTAAAAGGCCCGGACACTGTCTGCTGCCTTGGCGGCAATGGCATCGGGGTAGATATGGGTATGAAAATCGATAAATTCCAAAATTTGAACCTCATAAGCATTGGGTGTGTTTTGCAACACACCCAATGGTTTTGTATCTTACTTGTAAATGATGGACTCTGCGAAACGGGTAGCAATGACGCCTTCAGGCTCGCCGGTCTTCTTAGATTCGGACAGAATGTGCTCGATGGTGTTGTAGATGTTGTCTACCTTCTTCAGGACTTCTTCCTTGTTGTAGGGGCCGTCAACTTCTGCTGCAGCATTGATAACACCGCCGCCGTTAATGACGAAATCGGGAGCGTAGAAGATGCCGCGCTCCTTCAGAGCGATGCCGGAAGCATCGTCCAGGATCTGGTTGTTCGCGCCACCGGCAACAGCCTTACACTTCAGCTGAGGAATGGTGGTGGGGTTCAGAATTGCACCCATAGCGTTGGGGGAGAAGATGTCGCACTCCTGCGCGTAAATTTCCTCGGTGGCAACGATCTTAGCACCGAACTCGGCAATAGCCTTCTCAGCCATCTCCTTGTTGGAGCGGTTAGCGATGATCAGCTTAGCGCCAGACTCGTGCAGATGACGGCACAGGTCGTAGCCGACCTTGCCCAGACCCTGAACAGCGATGGTCAGGCCTTCCAGATCATCACGGCCCAGAGCGACCTTGGCGGTAGCCTTGATGCCCTGCCATACACCGCGAGCGGTGAAGGGGGAGGGGTCGCCGGAGTTCATGGGCAGACCGCAGATGTGCTTGGTCTTGCGCATCATGATCAGCGCGTCGTCACAGTCGGTGTTTACGTCCTCAGCGGTGATGTAGTCGCCGCCCAGGTTGTTAACGGCCTCGCCGAAGGCCTCGAACATAGCCTCGGTCTTCATAGAGGGGTCAGCGATGATAACGCCCTTACCGCCGCCGTGGGGCAGACCGGCAACTGCGTTCTTGTGGGACATACCACGGCTCAAACGCAGAACATCGAACAGCGCATCGTCGAAGGATGCGTAGGGGAACAGACGGCAGCCGCCGATGGCGGGACCCAGGTTGGTGTTGTGAACGGCGATAATTGCCTTCAGACCTGCCTTCTCATTGTTGACGAACAGGACTTTTTCATGACGGTATTTGCTCATTTCGGTCATTGCATTCATAAATAGTTTCCTCCTTAATTTATCAAACTGCTAAGGCAGCTCAATTACTTATATTCTTTGCCCAGCGCAAGAGCCTTTTTGTTCAGCTCCACCAGGGCGGCTTTCTTGGCAGGTACCAGCTTTTCAACCACAGCGTCAGTGCCCTCAAAGGACAGCTCGGGGTGGTTTTCCAGCAGGTGGCCCACGATGATCATATTGGCCAGAGTGGCAATCTCGTTGTCCTTTGCCATCTGGGTGGCAGGAATGTAGAATACCTCTACATCGGTACGCTCTACCTTGGCATCGATCAGGGCAGAGTCCACGTAAATCTGACCGCCGGGCACTACGGTGTCCACATATTTCTGCAAGGAAGGCAGGTTCATAGCAATCAGCACATCGGGAGCGGTGATAATGGGGCTGCCTACGGGAGTTTCGGACAGAATCACGTTACAGTTGGCGGTACCGCCACGCATCTCAGGACCGTAAGAGGGGAGCCAGGAAACCTGCTTTTCTTCCATCAGACCCTTGTAGGCAAGAAACTTACCGGCAAACAGGATACCCTGACCGCCGAAACCGGCAATCAAAATCTGAGTTGTCTTCATATTACTCAGCCTCCTTTGCAGCGGTGCGGTCCTTGTAAACACCCAGAGGATAGTAGGGAAGCATATCGCTCTCTACCCACTCCAGCGCCTTCTGAGGTGTCATACCCCAGTTGGTGGGACAAGCGGAAACCACTTCTACCAGGGAGAAGCCCTTGCCGGCGATCTGGTTCTCAAATGCCTTCTTGATGGCTTTCTTGGCGTTTTTTACGTTCTTGACGTTGTTCACAGCCACACGGGTGATGTACTCGGGACCTTCCAGAGTTGCCAGCATCTCGCAGACCTTGATAGGCCAGCCGCAGTGGTTCACATCACGACCGTAGGGAGAGGTTTGGGTGACCTGTCCGGGCAGAGAGGTGGGCGCCATCTGACCGCCGGTCATACCGTAAATGGCATTGTTGACGAAAATGACGGTGATGTTCTCGTTACGGGCAGCGGCGTGGACGGTTTCTGCCATACCGATGGAGGCCAGGTCGCCATCACCCTGATAGGTAAAGACCACGTTCTCGGGGCGGCTGCGCTTGATACCGGTAGCGGTAGCGGGAGCTCTGCCGTGAGCGGCCTCAATCATATCGCAGGTGAAGTAATCGTAGGCCATAACGGCGCAGCCAACGGGGGCAACACCAATGGTTCTGCCTTCGATGTCCAGCTCGTCAATCACCTCGGCCACCAGACGGTGGATAATGCCGTGGGGGCAGCCGGGGCAGTAGTGCAGGGGGATATCAGCCA
>JAZSAD010000030.1:0-4573 GCA_045601715.1 Faecousia sp. | reverse complement strand
GAATATATTTACTTTTACAACAATGAGCGCATCCAAACAAAAACGGGAGTGGCGCCGCTGACGCTGCGCCACTCCGCTTGAATTTAATATTTCCTACATAGGGGTGTTTTTGTACTGTCCGCACAAATTGGGGCAGTTCATAACCACCGGGGGTGTTTTTTGGAATTACTTATTCAGGTAGGCATCGATGGCAGCGGCGGCCTTCTTGCCGGCGCCCATTGCCAGAATCACGGTGGCAGCGCCGGTAACGGCATCGCCGCCGGCGAACACACCGTCACGGGTGGTCATCTCGTCCTCATTGACAATCAGACAACCCTTCTTGTTGGTGTCCAGACCGGGAGTGGTGGAGCGGATCAGGGGGTTGGGGCTGGTGCCCAGGGACATAATCACGGTGTCCACTTCCAGCACAAACTCAGAGCCGGGGACCTCGATGGGACGGCGACGACCGGATGCGTCCGGCTCGCCCAGCTCCATACGGATGCAGTTCATACCGCAAACCCGGCCATCTTCGTCACCGATGATGGAAACGGGGTTGCACAGGGTCTTAAACTCCACGCCCTCTTCCTTGGCATGGTGCTTTTCCTCAGCACGGGCAGGCATTTCAGCCTCGCCACGGCGGTAAACCACATAAACATGCCCCGCGCCCAGACGCATAGCGCAGCGGGCAGCGTCCATTGCCACGTTACCGCCGCCAACCACGGCAACTGCCTTACTCTTGACGATGGGAGTATCGTACTCTTCCAGGTAGGCCTTCATCAGGTTGGTACGGGTCAGGTACTCGTTAGCGGACATAACGCCCTTCAGGGCCTCGCCGGGGATGTTCATAAACATGGGCAGACCTGCGCCGGAGCCTACGAACACAGCCTTGAAGCCCATTTCGAACAGCTCGTCGATGGTCAGAACCCGACCGATGACCATATTGGTCATCACAGTAACGCCCTGAGCCTCCAGCTTGGTGATCTCGTTGGCAACGATGGACTTGGGGAGACGGAACTCGGGAATACCGTAAACCAGAACGCCGCCGGCGGTATGGAGGGCCTCAAACATAGTCACTTCGTAGCCGCGCTTTGCCAAATCAGATGCGCAGGTCATACCGGCAGGGCCGGAACCAACAACTGCAACCTTCTTGCCGTTACTGTCCACCTTCTCGGGCATTGCATTGATATTCTCTCTGTACCAGTCAGCAACGAATCTCTCCAGACGTCCGATTGCCACAGGCTCACCCTTGATACCACGGACACACTGTGCCTCGCACTGGGTTTCCTGGGGACAGACACGACCGGACAAAGCGGGCAGAGCATTGGTGGAGGTGATGATCTCGTAAGCGGCCTTGAAGTCGCCCTCCTGGACCTTCTTGATGAACTCGGGAATCCGTACGTTAACGGGGCAACCCTCCACGCACTTTGGATTCTTACAACCCAGGCAGCGGTTTGCCTCCTCGATTGCCATTTCAGCGGTATAGCCTAAGGTGACTTCCTTAAAGTTTCTGGCGCGAACCTTGGGGTCCTGCTCAGGCATAGGGGTTTTCACTAAAGTCATGTTAGCCATTTTGCATTTCCTCCTTACTTGATCAGTTCCTTGCCCATTTTTTCAATGCGGCAGGCATGGTGTTCCTTCACCTCAGCCTCACGGCCACGGTACAGGCTGTTCCGGCTCATCAGCTCAGCAAAGTCCACCTTGTGGCCGTCGAACTCAGGGCCGTCAACACAGGCAAACTTGGTCTCGCCACCCACAGTCACACGGCAGCCGCCGCACATACCGGTGCCGTCCACCATAATGGGGTTCAGGGAAACGGAAGTATGCACATGGAACGGCTCGGTGGTCTTGCAGACGAACTTCATCATGGGTACAGGGCCGATAGCCAGCACTTCGTCAAAGTTTTCACCACTCTCCAGCAGCTGCTGCAGCTTCACAGTAACAAAGCCCTGCTCGCCGTAGGAGCCGTCGTCGGTCATCAGGTACATATGGTCAGCGCAAGCCTTGAACTCGTCCTCCAGAATGACGATGTCCTTGTTCCGGAAACCAACGATGACGGTAACCTCAGCGCCGGCTTCCTTGAAGGCCTTGGCAGAGGGCAGCGCGATGGCGCAGCCAACACCGCCGCCGACCACACAGACCTTCTTCTTGCCCTCCACGGGGGTGGGCTTGCCCAGAGGGCCAACAAAGTCCTTGATAAAGTCGCCTTCCTTCAGTTCGCCCAGGGCGATGGTGGCAAAGCCGACCTTCTGGAAAATGATGGTGACAGTGCCCTTTTCCCGGTCGTAACCGGCAATGGTCAGGGGAACGCGCTCGCCCTGCTCGTCGATGCGGAAGATGATGAACTGGCCTGCCTTTGCCTTCTTGGCAATGAAAGGCGCTTCAATGTCCATCAGGGTGACGCTGCTGTTCAGTTCTTTCTTGCGTACAATCTTAAACATTTTCTTTCCTTCTTTCATTCCTTATCGGGGGTAATGCCCGACAAAATCATATCGATTTCCGGCTGGTTTTCCTGCAAATCTGCGGTGGGGCAGTAAAACTGGAAGAGCCAGAAATTGGTGTTTCCTTCAAAGGTGGCGGTAACATAGGTGTATAATTCCTCGCCCACCGCCTTTTCATAGGTAAATACATAACCCTTGCCGTTGGAAACGGGGCTGACCTGCAGGTTATTGCCGCTGATGACCAAAGAGGTATACTGCTCCAGGGTCATTTCCTGCAATTTGGACTTATCCTCGGCAGCGCCCTTTACAATGAGGGTCTTGCGGCCATAGAGGAAATCCGCATCTGCGTCAATGTCTTCACCGGAAAGATCGATGAAATCCCCCGGCAGGGTCAGCTGCATATCGGTAAACGTAAGGATTTTTCCGTCGGGATAGCTGTCGCCGCAGCCTGTGAGCAGACAAGCCGCCAGCAGGCACACAGCAAGAACCAGACAAAAATAGCCTGCGCAGCCTACTTTTTGCACAGCTTATTTCTCCTTCAGCAGGTCGCGAATCTCAGTGAGCAGCACTTCCTCAGCAGAGGGGGCGGGAGGGGCAGGAGGCGCAGCAGGTGCTTCTTCTTCCTTCTTCTTGCCCATATCGGCGATCTTGTTCACAATCTTCACGATCCAGAAAACAACAAATGCCAGAATCAGGAAGTTGATGATAGCGGAGATAAAGTTACCGTAGGTCAGGTAGTTGTACACTTCCTTGACGGACTCGGTGCCGTCTGCATTGACAACAGTCTCGAAAGTTGCGTCTACCCAAGGCATACGGGGCAGCTTGATCTTGGCATCACTAAAATCGGTGCCGCCCATGAAGATATTCACGATGGGCATGATCAGGTCGTTGGTCAAACTCTTGGTGATGGTGGAGAAGGCCGCGCCGATGATAGTACCAACAGCCAGCGCCATGGCGTTGCCCTTAATGGCAAATTCCTTAAATTCGTCCAGCCAAGAGGGCTTCAGGTTGATGTCCTTGATGTCGGAGAGCTTCATATCCTTGATCTTTTTCTTCATGTTTCTTTCCTCCCATTTGGTTTACATAATTTTATCTTTCGTATGCGGTTTACATAATTATTTCTTCTCGATGATTTCCAGGCCTCCCAGGTACTTACGCAGCACCTCGGGAACTACAATAGAGCCGTCGGCTCTCTGGTTCTGTTCCACCAGAGCGGGGAAAATACGGGAAGTTGCCAGGCCGGAGCCGTTTAGGGTGTGCATAAACTCGGGCTTACCGGTGGATTCCCGGCGGAAACGGATATTGCCCCGACGAGCCTGATAGTCACGGGCGTTGGACACGGAAGAAACTTCCTTGTAGCCGTCCATGGAGGGGATCAGGATCTCGATGTCGTAGGTGCGAGCCATAGATGCGGAGCAGTCGCCGGCAGCCAGCTTCACGGTACGGAAGTGGAAGCCCAGACCCTCCACCAGCTTTTCTGCCTTGGTGACCAGCTCATCAAAAGCTGCGTCGGAATCCTCAGGCTTGCAGAACTGGAACATCTCTACCTTATTAAACTGGTGGCCGCGAACCATACCGCGCTCGTCAGCGCGGTGAGAACCTGCCTCACGGCGGAAGCAGGGGGTGTAGGCGAACAGCTTCTTGGGCAGCTCGCTTTCAGCCAGAATTTCATCCCGATACAGAGAGCAGAGGGCAGCCTCTGCGGTGGGAAGCATATAGTGGATCCGGTCGTCAGTGGGGTTAGCAATCTTGTAAACCTCGTCGGCAAACTTGGGGAACTGACCGGCAGTCTCGCCGCACTGGTACTCCAGCATATGGGGGGGCAGAATGAAATCATAGCCGTCAGCGGTATGGGTGTCAATAAAGTAGTTCAGCAGCGCCCATTCCAGTCTTGCGCCCATACCGGTGTACATCCAGTTGCCTGCGCCTGCCAGCTTCACGCCACGGGTGTAGTCGATGAGACCCAGACACTCGCACAGGTCCACATGGTGCTTAGGCTCGAAGTCAAAGGAAGGCTTTTCGCCAATGTAACGCAAAGGCTCATTGTTCTCCTTGCCGCCGGGGAGCAGGTCCTCGTCAGGCAGGTTGGGCAGGCTCAGCATTGCCACCCGGAACTCGTCGGAGAGGGTTTTCAGCTGGGCTGCATCGTCCTCGAT
>JAZSAD010000029.1:0-14694 GCA_045601715.1 Faecousia sp. | reverse complement strand
GCTACCATAGCCTGTATTGTCGGTAGCAATTCCTGGATATGTGTGTAATTTCGTTTGGACATAACGATACCCCCTAATGTAGTTATTATCCTACATTAGGGGGTATTTTGTCTATTGTCCGATTTTACTGGTTCGGTTCAAAAGCTAACAGCGGTGTTTGTTATTATGTATTGGTTGTAGGTTCGAGTCCTGCCTCCGCAACCAAAAAAGACAGTCACCCGTTTGGGTGGCTGTCTTTTTTATGCGAGGCGGATTCGAACCCATCTAAATGCAACAGTCCGGTGGACTGTTGCTCGTCGGGTAGGGTCCCGACGACCCATTGATTAAATCGAATCCTGCCTCATAATAGAAAATCAGACGTTGGACGGACTGTGGTGATTCACAGTGATCCGGATGACTTTATGTTCAATCTGCCGGTAACTCCGGAAAGAGGATTGACTACGAATTGATCCAAAATAGCTGGCAATAGTAACGGCACCATCCTGTTGAGATGGTGCCGTTATACTTATATTACAGCGTCAGGATTGTTGCGGGAGTGGACAAGACCGGCATCGGGCAAGGTTTCTACTTTGGAATCCTTAATTAGCTTTTTGGGGCACACAGTGGCGCACAGGCCGCAGTTGTCGCACTTGGAGTAGTCAATCACAGCCAGATTGTTCGTGACCGTAATGGCCTCGTGGGGGCAGATTTTGCTACACAGGCCACAGCCTACGCAGCCTACGGTACATCCGCGGGTAGTCACAGCGCCTTTGGCAAGGGAGTGGCAGGCGATTACCACATTTCGATCCGGCTCTACTGCTACAATCAAATCCCGGGGACAGACGTTTGCGCAGGCCATACAACCTACACACAGGTCTTCATCCACTACAGCCACACCGTTTTGTATGGAGATGGCATCGTATTTGCAGGCCTTCACACAGGTGCCAAAGCCAAGACAACCGAACTTGCAGGACAGAGGCCCTCTGCCGCCTACCTTGGATGCGGCAAGGCAATCCTTGATACCTTCGTAGTTGCCTTTTAATTTGGCTCCGGAAAGCAAGTTGCCTTCTTTATCATAGCGTCTTTCGCCGGAGCAGCGCACCAGCGCAACCTTGCGGGTAACATTCACCGTTTCTATGCCCATAATAGCAGCCATAGCCTGGGCGGCCTCATTACCGCCGGAGGCGCATTTATCGATGGTGGCTTCACCCTTTAACACCGCATCGGCATAACTGCTGCAGCCTGCGTAGCCGCAACCGCCACAGTTGGCGCAAGGAAGGCAGTCATTCAGCTGCTCCAGACGGGGATCTGTCTTAACATAAAATACTTTAGAGGCAAAGGCCAGAATCAGACCAAAGGCAAGGCTCAAACCGCCCAGCAGGGCAATAGCAATCAAAATGTCCATAACTGCCCTCCTTTAAAACCGCATACCGGAAAAGCCCATAAAGGCCAGCGCCAGCAGACCCGCTGCGATCAGCGAAATGGGGCAGCCCTTGAAACATTCCGGAGGATTGGCCGTTTCTACCCGCTCCCGCAGAGATGCGAACAGAACGATTGCCAGCAAAAAGCCTAAACCACTGGCGCAGCCATTCACAAGGCTAAGCAGTAAGGAATAGTTTTTCTGTGCATTCACCAGCACAACTGCCAAAACAGCGCAGTTGGTAGTGATCAAGGGCAGGTATACGCCTAACGCATTGTAAAGTCCGGGAATCTTTTTTCGCAGGAACATTTCTACCAACTGTACAATGGAAGCAATTACCAAAATGAACGCCACCGTTTGCATATACGCAAGGTTCAGCATAATTAGCAGCTGATATACGCACCAACACATCAAAGAGGCAAGGGTCATCACAAAAGTCACGGCAAAACCCATGCCCAGCGCAGCATTAATTCGCTTGGACACACCCAGGAACGGACAAATACCCAGGAACTTCACCAGAACATAGTTCTCGCTGAGGAGCGCAGCGATAATAATAGAAAATACTTGCATTACTTTCCTGCCTCCTTCTTTTTACTCTTTTTAAGCAGTCGCTTGGTCAACCATTGAGAGCCGGCCAGCACGAAGCCCAGCACCAGGAATCCGCCTACAGGCATTACGATCAGCATAGCGGGACTTCCCTCGGGCAAAATGCGGATACCCTCACCGCCATTCAGCAGACCGCCGCCAAAGGTGCCCGCACCCAGAAGCTCACGAATAATACAAATCAGTACCAGCGCAGCGGTATAGCCAACGCCTTGGCACAGACCGTCCACAGCGGATTCCGCGACCCCGTGCTTGGAGGCAAAGCCCTCAGCCCGGCCCAGAACAATGCAGTTCACTACGATCAGAGGGATAAATACACCCAGGCTGTCAGAAAGGGTGGGAATATAGGCTTTCAGAAGCAGATCCACAATGGTTACAAAGCCGGCGATAATGGTAATGTAGGCGGCAATACGTACCTGCGGGGGAATGACCTTCCGCAGTGCAGATATAAGAATGTTGGAACAGATGGTAATTACCGTCACGGCGATGCCCATTCCCAAGCCGTTAAACAGGCTTGTGGAAATAGCTAATGTGGAGCACATGCCCAGCATCTGCACCAGGACGGGGTTTTTGGTCAGCAGACCGTCAAGAAAATGTTTTTTGAAATTCATCACGCACCTCCCAATCCTGCAACGCAAGCCAGCGCTGCGTTAACACCGTCGCACACCGCCCGGGAGGTGATGGTGGCATTGGTGATGGCGTCAATCTGGCCGCCGTCCTTGTTTACAGACACCGCGCCGGAAGCGCCGACAAACTGTTCTCGGAAAGCACGACCGGCGGAATTGCCGCTTGCGGCTACCGCGCCCAGGCCAGCGGATTCTGTGTGGGAAATAATAGAAATGCCTGATACTTTCCCTTCCGTGTTTACCCCTACCATCATACAGATTGTGTTATCAAAACCAATAGGGTTGACCTCCAGAGCATAGCCGTTTTTCCCTTTGTATACTTTGGAAATAAGATCTGTCTCGTCGGGAAAATCAGTGAGCTCTGTTTCATATCCACCGGGCAGCACCTGTTTGATGGCGGCTTGCGTCTTTGCTTTGGTTGCGGCGGAAATCACCGGAGCGGTGACCCGGTTAACAACGGCCAGCAGGCCTGCAACAACCACTGCGATGGAAAGCAACACCAAGGTGATGCGCAGAATATAACGTGTGGATGATTCTTGCTTCATACGCTTTCCACCTTCTTTCCCGGCGCACCGAATTTCTTGGGCCTGCCGATGCGGTCCAGCAGGACGATGCAGGCATTCATAATGAGAATTGCATAGGAGACGCCCTCATTATAGCTGCCGAAGTAGCGAA
This sequence comes from Faecousia sp., assembly GCA_045601715.1. GTDB lineage: Bacteria > Bacillota > Clostridia > Oscillospirales > Oscillospiraceae > Faecousia. The sequence goes on along the minus strand of JAZSAD010000029.1, from coordinate 11,391 downwards.
TAACCACCGTTAACACACCGCACAGAATGGCATAGATAATCTGGCCGGCCCGAGTGATGGGGGAGGTAACATAGTCTGTTGCCATAAAGATTGCGCCAAGCATCAGACCGCCGCTGAGCACCTGCGCGGCCATCCACATAAGGGGGTCGTTCCCCATAGGAAAGAGGAATGTTAACAGTGCGACCGTTCCGATGTAGAAAAACGGAATGCGGGGAGTGATAACCTTGGTAATCAGCAGATACACAAATCCCACAAGGAGCAAGACTGCAGAAGTCTCACCGATGCAACCGCCGATATTGCCGATGAACAGATTCCAAAGGCTTTCGGCGGGCATTTCATAGCGGTGCATAGAAGCCAGAGGCGTGGCGGTTGCTACGATGTCCACATTGGAGAAAATGCCGGGTCGATTTTCCCAGCCTGCCTTTACCCATGTGCTCATACTGACAGGCCAGCTGAATAGGAATGCTCTTGCGGCCAGGGCAGGATTGAACAGATTTTTGCCAATGCCGCCAAAGAGCATCTTTACCAGAATGATAGCAAAGGCATCTCCGATCAGCAGCTGCCAGTAGGGAATTGTAGGAGGACACACATAAGCCAGCAACAGACCTGTGACCAGCGCGGAAAGATCGTAGGTTTTGTCGATCTGATGCATAATAATACACCAAAGCTTTTCCATTACAAAACAGGCGGTCATGGAAAGCAGACATACCACCAGCGCTCGCAAACCGAAGAAAAACACACTGCCTGCAAGGGCGGGCGTCAGCGCAACCAGCACGTGCCGCATAATGGCGCGGGTCGTATTGTTGGTGTGAGCATGGGGAGAGCTGGAAATGGTCAGCTCATAGTAATATTTCATTTGTGCCATTCCGTTTCTCCTTTCTTACTTTTGCGTGTCACGAATCTTTTGCTTGCCGGAACGGAAAGCCAGCACGAGCGGCACGCCCGCCGGGCAATTATAAGCGCAGCAGCCACATTCGATGCAGTCCATCAGATGTAGCTTGTTCATCTCGTTGATGTCGTTGTTATAGAGGGATTTATACATCAGCACCGGCATCAGCCGCATAGGGCAAATGTCAATGCATTTGCCGCAGCGCATGCAATGAGGTTCCTCCACATTGAAGCGGTTTTTCTTGCCCAGTACCGTTATGGCGTTGCAAGCCTTCACCGTGGCTACAGAAAGGTCAAACTGGGCAACACCCATCATAGGACCGCCGGAGAGCACCTTGTAGGGATTCTCAGCAAGACCGCAGGCGTCTATCAGGTCATTGAAACTGGTGCCGATAGGTACCTGCAGATTTTTCGGTTCCATTAAAATGTCACCGGAAACGGTAATCGCCCGGCTGATTAACGGCATTCCTAAATACACCGCATCCCACACAGCTTTACAGGTGGCTATGTTGAACACCGCGCAGCCAACGGCTGCGGGCAGCTGACCGCTGGGAACTTGCCGACCTGTAATCGCGCAGATCAGCTGCTTTTCTGCGCCTTGGGGATATTTGGCGGGTAGTACCACCACAGAAATACCGGATTTTTTTGTATAGGACCGCAGCGCGGCGATTGCCTCCGGTTTGTTATTCTCAATACCAATATAGGCTTCGTTCAGTCCCAGAATCTTCATCAAAATTTTGATGCCCGCAATCAGTTCTTCGGGCTTTTCCCGGCAGAGCCGGTCATCTGCGGTAATATAGGGCTCACACTCGCCGGCATTGATAATCAGCTTGTCCACTTTACCCAAGCTGCCGGACAATTTTATATGGGTGGGGAAGGCAGCGCCGCCCATTCCCACAATACCAGCTTCCCGGATAATGCCAATCAGTTCTTCTGGGGTCAGAGCATCGATCTGCTCAGATGTACGGGGGTGAATTTCCTCACAAAGGGTATTCTGATGATCGTTTTCAATCACTACGCTCATCACAGTCACACCGCTGACATGGGAACGGGACTCCACCGCCTTGACCTTGCCGGAAACCGGGGCATGAACAGGCACACAAAGGCCTGTGTTATCACCGATTTTCTGTCCTTTTTTCACAATATCGCCCTTTTTTACCAAGGGTTCACAGGGAATGCCGATATGTTGGGACATTGATACGACTAATACATCCGGCGCGGGAAAGGGCTGAATCAGTCGGTCACGGGTATAGACCTTGTTGTCTTTGGGATGTAGCCCCCCAAAAAAAGATAAAGCCATAGGGCATAACCTCATTTCTTATTGGTAAAGTTATCATAACATGCCCAATTGAGAATGTCTACACGTTTTCGTCAAAATATACAAAAATTGGTAATAAAATATGTTTATATCGATATAAATCGATGGAATAAAACACTTTACAAAACAGAATATGCAATATATAATCACCCCATAAGAATGGGCTTTTTCAAAAACAGAAAGGAGGGCAGCAATCTGTTGAAAATGCGTTTTACAAAATGGGATCTGATTCCCATCGCTATGGTTGTAATATTAGCTGTGGCGGTATTTCTTCTGTTTCTGCCTTCTGACGCACCTGCAAAATATGTGGAAGTCTACCGGAACGGTGTGCTTCTGGAGCGCTTTCCACTGAACCGTGACAGGACTTTTTTTGTTGAAGGGGACTATACCAATGTCATTACTGTCAGCAATGAAAGGGTTGCGGTGACGGAAAGCGATTGCCCCGGCGGAGACTGTAAAAACTGTGGTTGGCTCAGTTCTGCAGGCAGTATCGTGTGTTTGCCCAACGCAGTGGAGGTCCGATTAATTACGGGCGATGACCATGTGGACATTGTGGTGGGGTGAAGTTTATGACAAAAACAAAGAAACTCGCCCTCTGCGGAGTGCTCACGGCCCTTGCTTTGGGATTGTCCTACGCAGAACGGTTTTTTCCACTACAGATGATATTCCCGTTGCCGGGGATTAAATTGGGTCTTGCCAATGTGGTAACCCTGATAGCCCTATGCCTGCTGGGAAAATCTTACGCGTTCTCTGTTCTGACAGCTCGCTGCCTGTTGGGGGCGGTTTTTGGCAATCTTGCCGGGCTGGTCTTTTCGCTGGTCGGAGGTTTGCTGGCGCTGTTGGTGATGTGCTTCGCCGTAAAAATCAAGGGCCTTTCTCTTTACGGCGCCAGTGTCTTAGGGGCAGCGGCTCACAATATCGGGCAAATTCTGGTGGCGATGGTAGTGATGGGGTCTGTTTATGTTGCGGCATATTTGCCGTGGCTGCTGATGGTTTCTGTTTTGACAGGTCTGCTGACCGGCAGCCTTGCGGCCGGTGTCCTGCGTCTGCTTCCTGGGGAGGTGCGGAAATGAAAAGATTGGTTTGCGCTCTGTTGGTATGCCTGTTCCTTGCGGGATGCGCCCCCCATCAATCCCACAAAACGACTACTTATCTGGATGTGTTTGACACAGTTACAACGGTGATCGGAGATTCTGCTGCGGCGGAGCACATTCATAGACAGTTGCAGCGGTACCATCAGCTTTTTGATATTTATAATACGTATGAAGGAATCCATAACTTAAAGACCATCAACGACCAAGCAGGTGTTGCTCCCGTGAAGGTGGACGAAGAGATCATAGCGCTGCTTTCAGATTGTGTGGAATTGCATCAGGTTACATACGGCCGGGTGAATGTGGCTATGGGCAGTGTGCTGAAACTGTGGCACGATGCCCGTCAGGACAGCTTGGCAAATCCGGGAAAGGCATATATCCCCGGTGACGAGGCCCTTGCAGAGGCGGCCAGGCATACGGATATGGATTGTCTTGTAATCGACAGGGAAAAATCCACCGTCTACCTAACCGACTCGGAAATGACATTGGACGTGGGTGCTATTGCCAAAGGCTGGGCGGCACAAAGAGTGGCGGAATCTGCGCCGGAAGGTATGCTTATCAGCTTGGGCGGCAATGTGGTTGCTACAGGTCCGAAAGAGGAGGGAACCCCCTGGACAGTAGGTGTTCAGGACCCTAAAGGGTCAGATATCCGACAGAAACTGGAACTGTATAGGGGGGCGATTGTTACCAGCGGAGACTACCAGCGCACCTATACCGTGGATGGTAAAGACTATCCCCATATTATCGACCCAAGCACAGGAATGCCCGGAATGCTTTGGAGCAGCGTCACCGTGACGTGTCAGGATTCTGCGTTGGCAGATGCGCTCTCCACAGCGTTGTTTCTGCTGCCTTTAAGTGAGGGGAAAGACCTGGCAAAAAAATGCGGTGCGGAAGTCCTCTGGATTGACAAAACCGGCAATCTTTACGCTACGGAGAATATGTTATAATCTCAGGAATGGTAAGGCTGCCCGGTTCGGTTGGATGCTGCAATTATCAGCGCACGATGTCTCTGTTTTGTATGTATATGATCGAAAGAAACGGAAAGAAAGGGATGTGCTTATTTAAGCATGAAGCGGCGAAGATGTACTTCTCTATGTCCAATCCGGACGCCAACGCCTTTGCGGGCAATCCGGTGAATCTGCCCAAGTTCTCCAACGGATTCGGAATAGGAAAAGCCGCTGATACATGTGGGTATTTACAAACCCCTTTGTTTCGGCGGTTTTTTGATGGAATAAGTGTCGTTTTTCCTGGATTTATTTTGAAAAAACCGTTGACTTTGCTTGGAAAAAGTGGTAAAGTTAACAAAAGCAAACGCGATGACGAAAACCAGTACGCGCACCCATCCTTTTTGCAGAGAGCTGTCGCTTGGTGCAAGACAGCAGAAGGACTGCGCTGAATTCCTTTCCGAGCGGCTCTGCTGAAATTTGCAGTAGGCGGAGACGGGTGCGCCCGATATTGCGCTAACGGTCTGTTAGGATCGGAAAGGCCGCAGTTTTTGCGGTAAACTGTGGTGGTACCACGGGGTAAACTCGTCCTCTGCTAACTTAGCAGAGGCTTTTTTATTTTGATGATCATTGAGGTTTAGGAAAGGGCGCATTCTTATGATTATTACGGATTATCTGGAACGCAATGCCAGACTGTACGGAGGGGAATCCGCGTTGGTGGAAATCAACCCCTCTGAAGAGCGGGACAATGCTGTTACCTGGCGGGACTTTAATCTGATTGAAAACGCAAATCCCGACGCCCCTTATCGTCGGGAGATGAGCTGGAAGGATTTTGACCGGCGGGCCAACCGCTTTGCCAACCTGCTTCTCAGCCGGGGTCTGCCCAAGGGCACAAAGGTCGCCATACTGCTGATGAACTGTCTAGAGTGGCTGCCCATTTACTTTGGTATTCTGAAAGCCGGCTGTATCGCTGTGCCTATGAACTTCCGCTACTCTTCCGACGAGATCCAGTATTGTCTGGACCTGGCGGATGTGGAGGTGCTGGTATTCGGACCTGAGTTTGTCAGCCGTATTGACACCATTGTTCCCAATCTGGGATTTCTGAAGATGATGTTCTATGTGGGCAGAAATTGCCCTGCATATGCTGAGGACTGTATGAAGCTGACCGGCTTCTGTTCCTCCAGCGCACCCCCTGTGGCGCTGACAGAGGACGATTACGCAGCGATCTATTTTTCCTCCGGTACCACCGGCTTCCCCAAGGCAATTCTACATAAACACAAAGCGCACAAATGCGCCTGTATGGTGGAGCAGAATCACCACGGTCAGACCCGTGACGATGTATTCCTGTGTATTCCGCCACTGTATCATACCGGCGCTAAGATGCACTGGTTCGGCAGCTTGCTCTCCGGCAGCAAGGCGGTTTTGCTCCGGGGTGTGAAGCCGGAATGGATTCTCCGGGCTGTAACAGAAGAGAAGTGTACCATCGTCTGGCTGCTGGTGCCTTGGGCTCAGGACCTGTTGGATGCGGTGGATTCCGGCCGCATTCATTTGGGTGACTATTATCTGGAGCAGTGGCGGCTGATGCATATCGGCGCCCAGCCGGTACCTCCCAGCCTGATTCGCCGCTGGATGGGAAAATTCCCCCACCATCAGTATGACACCAACTACGGCCTGTCCGAATCCATCGGACCCGGCTGCGTGCACTTGGGTGTGGAGAATACCCACAAGGTGGGCGCCATCGGTAAGACCGGTTACCTGTGGGAGTCTAAGATCGTCAACGAATCCGGCAAGGAAGTTCCCCAGGGCGACGTGGGTGAACTGGCTGTCAAGGGCCCCGGTGTGATGCTGTGTTACTACAAGAATCCCGAAGCCACCAATGAAGTGCTGAAGGATGGCTGGCTTTGGACCGGCGATATGGCCCGTATGGATGAGGACGGCTTTATCTATCTGGTTGACCGGAAGAAGGACGTTGTCATTTCCGGTGGTGAGAATCTCTATCCTGTCCAAATCGAAGATTACATCCGTGGCTTTGACAAGATCAAGGATGTAGCGGTTATCGGCCTGCCGGATCCCCGTCTGGGCGAGATTGCTGCAGCCATTGTGGAAATCAAGGAAGGTGTCACCTGCACACAGGAGGAGATTAACGCATTCTGCGAAGGTCTGCCCCGGTACAAGCGCCCCAAGCAGATCATCTTCGACCAGATTCCCAGAAATCCCACCGGCAAGATTGAGAAGCCGGTACTTCGTGAAAAATACTGTCAGGGCCGTCTGGTGGAATCCCAGATCAACGGCTGATTGGAGGTATACCTATGAAAACGTTAATGCTTGGCAACGAAGCCGTTGCCAGAGGCCTATACGAGGGCGGCTGCAGCTTTGTATCCAGCTATCCCGGCACACCCAGTACGGAAATTACCGAATGTATCGCCACCTATAAAGAGGTCTATGCGGAGTGGGCGCCCAACGAAAAGGTCGCTATGGAAGCAGCCTTTGGCGCAAGCCTTGCCGGTAAGCGCAGCTTCTGCGCTATGAAGCATGTGGGCCTGAACGTGGCGGCAGACCCCCTGTTCACCATTGCTTATACCGGTGTGAACGCCGGCATGGTCATCGGCGTGGCAGATGATGCCGGTATGCACTCCTCTCAGAACGAGCAGGATTCCCGTCATTATGCAAGAGCCTCCAAGATTCCTATGCTGGAGCCTGCGGACTCTGCGGAAGCAGTAGCGTTCACCAAGCTGGCATATGAGCTTTCCGAGGAGTTTGATACTCCCGTATTCATTAAGATGTGCACCCGTGTTTCCCATTCTCAGAGCATTGTAGAGCCGGGTGAGCGGATCGAGGTCACCAAGACATACGAAAAGAATCCCCAGAAGTACATTATGATGCCCGGCAATGCCAAAATGCGTCACCCCTTTGTGGAGGAGCGTACCCGCAAGCTGGCAAAATGGGCAGAGAACTGCGAAATCAACCGCATTGAAGAGGGCGCTGACCGCTCTATGGGCATCATCACCTCTTCCACCTCCTATCAGTATGTGAAGGAGGTCTGCGGCGACAAATATCCCGTTATGAAGCTGGGTATGATCTGGCCTCTGCCGGAGCAGAAGATCAAGGATTTTGCTGCTTCCGTAGATAAGCTGGTCATTGTTGAGGAGCTGGACAGCTTTATCGAAACCCATTGTAAGGAGCTGGGTGTTGCCTGCGTAGGCAAGGAGAAGTTCTCCTGCATCGGAGAATTCTCTCAAAACCTGGTTGCTGAAAAACTGGGCGTGGATACCGTTTCCGGCGCAAAGCTGGATGCAGCCATTCCTAACCGTCCTCCCGTTATGTGCGCCGGCTGTCCTCACAGAGGCTTGTTCTACACCCTGGCAAAGAACAAGGTGACCGCCCTGGGCGATATCGGCTGTTATACCCTGGGCGCTGTGCCTCCTCTGGCCGCTTTGGATACCACCATCTGTATGGGCGCATCCATCTCCGGTATGCACGGCTTTACCAAGGCCGGCGGTGATGAGGGCAGAAAGGTAGTATGTGTCATCGGCGACTCCACCTTTATGCACTCCGGTATGACCGGTCTTGTGAATATGGCCTATAACGAGTCCTGTGGCACAGTTATCATCGTGGACAACTCCATCACCGGTATGACCGGCCACCAGCAGAACCCCACCACCGGCTTCAACCTGAAAGGCGACCCTGCCGCAAAGATCGATTTGGAAACCCTCTGCCGCGCAGTTGGCATTCGCCGTGTCCGGGTGGTTGACCCCTATGATTTGAAGCAGTGCGACGAAGCCATCAAGGAAGAGACTGCTGTCAACGAGCCTTCCGTGATCATCTCCCGTCGTCCCTGCGCATTGCTGAAATATGTAAAGCACAACAAGCCCATCATTGCCGATTCCGATAAGTGCGTAGGCTGCAAGGCTTGTATGAAGATCGGCTGTCCTGCCATCAGCATTGTAGACGGCAAGGCAAAGATCGATAACACCCTCTGCACCGGCTGCGGTGTCTGCGCTCAGCTGTGCAAGCTGGATGCGCTGCAGGCAGCAAAGGAGGTATAAGTATGAAAACACAGAACATTATGATTGTCGGCGTAGGTGGACAGGGAAGCCTGTTGGCTTCCAAGCTGCTGGGCCGTATGCTCCTGGAGAAGGGCTACGACATTAAGGTGTCCGAAGTCCACGGTATGAGTCAGCGTGGCGGCAGCGTGGTTACCTACGTCCGTTTCGGTGACAAGGTTTATTCTCCTGTCATTGACAAGGGCGAAGCCGACTTTATCGTTTCCTTTGAGCTGCTGGAGGCTGCCCGCTGGACAGAGTACTTAAAGCCCGGCGGCAAGATCGTCGTAAACACCCAGAAAATCTCTCCTATGCCTGTGATTATTGGCGCAGCGGAGTATCCCCAGGGACTGGCTGAGCAGATGCAGTCTGCTGGTTTGGACGTAGATGCCTTTGACGCATTGGCGCTGGCTGAGCAGGCAGGTTCTTCCAAGGCAGTGAACATCGTGCTGATGGGCCATCTGTCCCGGTACTTTGATTTTTCTGAGGAAGAGTGGATGCAGGCTATCGAAAAGAGCGTTCCTGCCAAGTTCCTGGAACTGAACAAAACCGCATTTAAGCTGGGCCGCAATGCCTAAAGGAGAAAAAACCAATGGCAAAGTATTATCAACCTGAAATTGAAACTGCTTCCCGTGAGCAGATTAAGGCCTGGCAGGACGAGCGCCTTGTCAAGCAGGTGCAGCATGTGTGGGACAATGTGCCATACTACCGCAAGAAAATGGAAGAAAAGGGCCTGACCCCAGCAGATATTCAGAGTACCGCTGATCTGCATAAGCTGCCTTTCCTAAGTAAGGACGACCTGCGGGAGGCCTATCCCTACGGATTGCTGGGTAGGCCTATGTCCGAATGTGTCCGTATCCACTCCACCTCCGGTACTACCGGCAAGCGCGTTGTAGCATTCTACACCCAACATGATCTGGATCTGTGGGAGGACTGCTGCGCCCGGGCCATTATGGCTGTGGGCGGTGATAAAGAAGATGTTGTCCATGTAGCATACGGCTACGGCTTGTTCACCGGCGGCGCAGGTCTCCACGGCGGCTCTCACAAGGTAGGCTGCCTGACCCTGCCCATGTCCTCCGGCAGCACCGACCGGCAGCTCCAGTTTATGACCGACCTGGGTTCTACCATTCTCTGCTGCACCCCTTCTTATGCGGCCTATCTGTCTGAATCCATTCACGAGCGTGGTCTGCGGGATCAGATCAAGCTGAAGGCCGGTATCTTTGGCGCAGAAGCCTGGAGTCAGAAGATGCGTGAGGATATTGAAAAGGGATTGGGCATTAAGGCCTATGATATTTACGGCCTGACAGAGATCTCCGGCCCGGGCGTGGCCTTTGAATGTGAGGCCCAGACGGGTATGCACATCAACGAAGATCACTTTATTCCAGAGATCATTGACCCGGACACCGGTGAAGTCCTGCCCGAGGGCAGCAAGGGTGAGTTGGTATTCACCTGTATCACCAAGGAAGCCTTCCCGTTGCTCCGTTACCGTACCCGTGACATCTGTGTGCTGACCCGGGAGAAGTGCCCCTGCGGACGCACCCATATTAAGATGTGTAAGCCTATGGGCCGCAGCGACGATATGCTGATCGTCAAGGGCGTGAATGTGTTCCCCTCCCAGATTGAGACTGTTCTTCTGGAGCAGGGGTATCCTGCCAACTACCAAATCATTGTTGACCGTGTCAACCATTCTGATACCCTGGAGGTTATGGTGGAAATGACACCGGAGAACTTCTCCGACTCCCTTGCCAAGATCACTGCTATGGAAAAGAGCCTGGTGGATGCATTGAAGGCTATGCTGGGTATTTACGCAAAGGTTCGCCTGGTAGCCCCCAAGACCATCGCCCGCAGCGAGGGCAAGGCCGTCCGTATTATCGACAAGCGTAAAATTTAAGGAGGCGATCAGATGGTATATCAGATTTCTGTTTTTCTGGAAAACCGCGCCGGTCAGTTCGCCGAAATCACCGGCATCCTGGCTGAAAACAAAATTGATTTGCGGGCCATCTCCATTGCGGAGACCACCGATTACGGTGTTCTGCGGATCATCGTAGACAATGCAGAGAAGGCAACCGCTATTTTGATGCAGCATGGCTACCTGATGTCCATGACTCCCGTGCTGGTCATTGCCGTTCCCGACCAACCCGGCGGCGTTGCCACAGTGCTGGCTACCCTGGCAGAGGGCAACATCGACATTGAGTATATGTACTCTCTGTTTACCCACAAAGAGGGCAAGTCCTACATTGTGTTCCGTGTTGCCGAGACAGAAAAGTTTGTGGAATTGCTGAAAGCCCACGATCTGACCCCTTGCACCAATGAAGAGCTGGGCATCCAATAATCATAATTGAGGTATGTAACTATGCAAGAAATGAGCAGAAAAAATCAATACTTTACCGATTCCGTTATTCGCCGTATGACCCGTATTTCTCTTGACTGCGGTGCCATCAACCTTGCCCAGGGGTTCCCGGATTTTGATCCTCCCAAGGCAATGCTGGACCGCCTGAACGAGGTCTGCTACCAGGGTCCCCACCAGTATCCCATCACCATGGGTGCGCCCAATTTCCGTCAGGCGCTGGCAAGAAAGTGCGGCCGCTTTATGGGTCGTACCCTGAATCCGGATACGGAGATGGTGGTCACCATTGGTTCTACTGAGGCTATGGTGGATACCATTTTTGCCCTCACGAACCCCGGCGATAAGATCGCCATGTTCTCTCCCTACTTTGAGAACTATCGGGCCCAGGCCATCATGGCTCAGTGCGAGCCTGTGTTCATCCCCCTGGTGCCTCCTACCTTCAACTTTGATGCCAACGTGCTGGAAGATGCGTTCAAGCAGGGCATCAAGGCGATCCTGATCTGCAATCCCTCCAACCCCAGCGGTAAGGTCTTTACTTATGACGAGCTGAAGCTGATTGCGGATCTTTGCATCAAGTATGATGTTTACGCCATTATGGACGAAGTCTATGAGCACATCGTTTACGAAGGACACAAGCACACCTACATGAACAGCCTGCCCGGTATGTGGGAGCGTACCGTGTCCTGTTCCTCCTTGTCCAAGACCTACTCCATCACCGGCTGGCGTTTGGGTTATGCGATCGCACCTCAGCCCATCATGG
>JAZSAD010000028.1:0-4784 GCA_045601715.1 Faecousia sp. | reverse complement strand
GCTACCAAGCAGCCGTCGATTTCTTGTACACGGGGGTCGCTGAGGGAAAAGCTTGTGTGGTTAGGCCAAAGCTGCATACCCTCTCCGGTGCATTTGCCGGCGGCCTCTTTCAGCACCCAGAATTTCAGCAGAGCAAGACGGGGGTCATCTACCTGCCGGAACTGTTCCAGCTCTGTAGGGGATAGGAGCTTTTCTGCCAGTGACAGAGAGATGTTCCGGTCCATTTCTTCCGCATCCATACCCACAGGCTTGTCCGACACCACGCAGAATGCGTGACGGGGGGTATGGGAGATAGAAAAATGCAGGTCGCTTCCCAAAAAATACGGCTTTCCCAGCTTTGTATATGCAATTTTCGGCAGCGGCCCGTCGCAGAGGGCCTCCAGTAGTTCCCGTCCGGCGGTATGCCCGTCCTGCCCCTCCAACCGCTTGTATAAAAGCTTCATAGAATCCCCCTTTTGCAGTAAATACAGTATAACCCCCGGTATGTTTCTTGTCAATGGGACATAGTCTGTTAACGATAAGGAGGGACGGCGATGAGTGAACAATTTGGAATGCCCCATAAGCTGGTATTGAATGAGAGAAAGCTGCTGACAGTCACCGGCGTGACGGAGGTGGTCAGCTTTGACGATGCGGCGGTGATTGCCCACACGGAACTGGGCACATTGGTGGTGCAGGGTAAGGATTTGCAGCTGAAGACCTTGCTCCCTGAGGGAGGACAGGTGACAGTGGAGGGAACCATTGCCACACTGATGTACGAGGAACCCAGACCTGCCGGCTCTCTGTGGCAGCGGCTGATGCGATGACCACACCGGAGGTTGCCTTTCGGCGGTTTTTAACGGGGCTGGTGTTGGGCTGCGTATTGGGCATTATCTATGGGCTTTTGCGGCCGGTCAGGCGGGGTAAGGCCATTTTTCCGGACTTGGTGTTTGCCTTTTTTACCGGTTGGATTTATCTGTATTACGGGTTTGCCCTGTGCAGAGGCGACCTGCGAATGGGTTATTTGGTGGCGCCGATCCTGGGCGCAATTGCTTGGGACAGGAGCGTAGGGCAGTGGCTGCGCCCGATTTTTGACGAATTTTGGAGAATAATTGCCAAAATCCTTCGCCCTGTTGGAAAAATTCTAAAAAAATCCCGGATTTTTGTGAAATTCCTCTTTGCAAGCGGGAGAAAATGGGTTACAATGAAAAAGAGATGTAGACGCCCGGAGGAAGGAGTCCAAGATGAGGAAGAATCCGTTTAAGTACATTCGCGTGGTGTATCGCCGCAGCTCTATACTGGTTAAAAGTGTGGTATTGGCGACACTGGTGCTGTCCATACTTGCGTTGGTGATCCTGAGGATCTCCATCCAGTCCAACCAGGGGCAGCAGGCGGATCTGCAGCAGCAGGCGGCTCTTCTGGAACAGGAAAACCGGGCGCTCACCATACAGATTGCAGAGCTGGGCACTGTGGAAAGTGTGAAGCGTATCGCGACTCTGCAGTTAGGTCTGGTAGACCCCAATAGTCAGTTTTTTATCCCCAGCAATTAAAATGAAGGAAGTATAGCAAAGTATGGAGTTAACCGTTGGAGCCATTTTAGATGGTAAGGTAAAGTCAATCACCAATTTCGGCGCATTTATCGCCCTGCCGGAGAGTAAGACAGGTTTGGTACATATTTCTGAGGTTGCCAATACCTACGTCAGCGACGTCCGGGAACATCTGACAGAAGGTCAGGATGTAAAGGTCATGGTCCTCAGCGCGGAGGCAGGCAAAATCAATCTGTCTATTAAGCGTTTGGAGGCAAAACCCCAGAGAGAGGAACGGGCTCCCCGCAGGGATGCCGCTCCCCGTCCTGCCCGGACAGCGCCTACACCCCCGCCTGCGCCCAAGACCGCTGACCAGCTGTTTGAGGAGAAGCTGAAGCAGTTTATGAGCGAGTCGGACAGTAAAATTTCCGGCATCCGGCAGTATTCCGACCACCGCACCAAAAGCAGAAGAAGATAATTTCCAAGCTGCTGCCGAGAGCAGCAGCTTGGCTTCGTTATTGGGAGGATTTTATGAACGTAGTGATTACCGGCGGCAGCCGGGGGATCGGCGCGGAAGCAGTACGGCAGTTTGCCCGGCGTGGGGACAAGGTATATTTCCTCTACGAGAAAGAACACGAGAAAGCTAAGTCCGTGGCAGAAGAAACCGGCGCAACCGCCATTTGCTGCGATGTGGCAGACGGACAGGCAGTCAAATCTGCCTTTGCCCAGATTCCCGATGCGGATGTGCTTATCTGCAACGCAGGCATTTCTGTGACAGGTTTGCTCAGTCAGACCACCGAGGAGCAGTGGGACAGGCTGTTCGATGTGAATGTGAAGGGTATGTACCATTGCATCAATGCAGCGATGCCCCTGTTTCTGAAAAAACAAAAGGGTAGTATCATCACGGTCAGTTCCATGTGGGGACAGGTGGGCGCATCCTGTGAGGTGGCCTACTCTGCCACCAAGGGCGCAGTGATTGCCCTGACCAAGGCGCTGGCTCAGGAGTTAGGACCTGCGGGCATTCGGGTGAATTGCATTGCCCCCGGGGTGATTGAAACGGATATGTGCGCCCACGTGGACCAGGAGATTATGGCAGAGTTAAAGGACCAGACCCCTGTGGGCCGCAACGGAACACCTCCGGATGTTGCCAAGGCAATGCTGTATCTGGCGGATGCAGAGTTTGTCACCGGACAGGTGCTGGGTGTCAACGGCGGATTTATTTTGTAAATATAGAGGTACTTACCAATGAAGAGAATACTAGCCGGTCTGTTGGCGGCGGTGCTGTGCATTTCTCTGTGGGGCTGTGAAAAACCAGAACCCACAGAGCCAAAGTGCGACCATCAGTTCAGTGATTGGTTGGTCAAGAGCAAGGCAACCTGCTCCAAAGAGGGTCGGGAGGAGCGAATCTGCAATGTTTGCTATGACACAGAATCCCGTCCGATTCCCATGATTGCCCACAGTCTGGATAAATACAATGTGTGCAGAAAATGCTATTTCGTGGAATTTGATCCGGATGCAGATGTGGTGGAGCTGGGAATCGTCAGCAGCAGGTACTACGGTCCGGCATCCATCGCCAACACTGCCTGGGATGTAAAGGTCTGGAACGGACAAGTGTATCGTGGGGCAGGCGATTATGACAAGAATACCGGCAAGGTGCCCATTTTTTCCTATGATATTGCCACCAACCGGTGGGAGTTCCGCGGTGAAATGCCCGACCAGGCGGTACATAGCTTTGAGGAAATAGGCGGCACACTGGTTGCTCCCGGCATTGACCCCACCGGCAGCTGGGATACCGGCAACTACTACTATCTGCAAGACGGAAAGTGGAAAACCATGCGGACCATTCCCAACGGTATCCACAATTTCGATATGATCGAATTTGACGGCAAGATCTTTGCCGGTATGGGTACGGAGGATGTGGACGATACCGTAGCGGTGTCCACCGATGGGGGCCAAAGCTGGACTTATGTGCCGTTGTATAAGGACGGCAAGCCTTTTGATACTTCCGATTACAAATGGACCCGTACCTATGAATTTACCCAATACAACGGGCAGTTGTACGCGCTGCTTTCCTTCCAGATGAACTTTGGCTCGAAGCATATGATCTTCCGTTATGAGAATGGGAAGATGGTTTGGGTCAGCGATCAGGTATTCAGTCTCATTGGCGGCATCAGTGTGGGCCGGAAATACTGGAACGGTGAATTTGAGTTTGACGGCGCCTGCTACCTGACAGCAAGCAGCCTATACGCCATCCGGGATTTTTCTGACCAGGAAAAATACGAAAAAATCGAAATGCCAAAGGGCGAACAGGTGGCGGATGCCTATTTAAAGGACGGAGTCATTTATGTTCTTGCCTTTCAGCAGGATAGAAAAACCGGGGAATACACCATCACGATTTATAAAAGCACCACCGGCAAAACCGGTTCTTTTGAAACAGTGCAAAGCTTTACTTATATGGTACCGCCCTGCTCTTTTGATACGGACGGATCTTATTTCTATGTAGGTATGGGTTATAGCACCAGCCAGCAGACCAAAAGCGGTATGATTTTGCGGGTCAAACCCGCTGCATAAGTAAAAATGACAATGGGATGCAGGCAACGGGACTTATGATTTGAGGTGTAAACAGATGATAAAAAAAGTAACAGCAGCTGCTTTGACCTTTGCAATGTGTTTTTCACTGGCAAGCTGTGGCAAAAATGCCGACAAACAGCCGGACTGTGAGCATCAATACGGTGACTGGGTTGTGAAAACCAAGGCTACCTGCGAAGGAGAAGGGCAGCAGGAGCGAAGCTGCAGCATTTGCGGCCAAGCTGAAGTTCAACAGATCCCTATGACAGAGCATACCTATAAAAAGGACAGCAATCTGTGCAAAAAGTGCTACTATGTGGATTTTGATCCCAATGCCGAGGTTGCAGAGCTGGGGTGCTTCAGTCAGTATTGGTACACAACAAATAATCCCACTGCCAATGAAGTATGGGATGTGAAAATTTGGGGAGATCTGGTGTACCGCGGCGCGGGCGATTATAATAAAAATTCCGGCGTCACACCCATTTTGGCGTTCAACAAGCAAACTCAACGCTGGGTCAAGCTAAGCGACACGGAGGATCAGGCGATCCAACGATTTGTGGAGATCGACGGTACCTTGTATGCCCCGGGAATTGACCCTGCGGGAAGCTGGGATCTGGGCAATTATTATGTGCTGGACGCAGAACAGTGGAAGCAGGTACGCAACCTGCCGGGCGGTCTGCATAATTTCGATATGATTGCATTTGACGGTAAGAT
>JAZSAD010000027.1:0-14973 GCA_045601715.1 Faecousia sp. | reverse complement strand
TCTCAGTTGCGTGGCGATACATCTTGGAAGAGTTCAGCAGTGTCTTGGTGGGGATGCAGCCCTCATTCAGGCAGGTACCGCCAAGGGCTCTCTTCTCAAACAAGGCAACTTTCATACCGCCTTGGGCAGCACGCTCGGCGCATAAGTAACCGCCGGGTCCGCCGCCAACGACCAGTAAATCGAACAGTTCCATCATTTCTCCTTACTTGGACAGCAGAACCGTGAAGTTCTCCAGGTTAAAGCCCAGCTCCTTCTGGAACTTAGCCGCGGGAGTACCGTCCACAGCGCGGTGATCATAGGTCAGGCTCAGGCCCATTGCAGGGTACAGTTGGATGGAACCATCAGCAGCCTTGCGTACACGGTCGATGGTACCGCAAACACCCAGGATACCGGTCTGGGGAGGATTGATAACAGGAGTAAAGGACTCAACACCCATATTACCCAGGTTGGACACGGTGAAGGAGCCGCCGGACAGCTTGTCCGGGCTGATAGCGCCGTCACGGCACTCAGCAGCCAGCTGCTTTACAGCCTTGGAGATTTCCAGCAGGCTCATTTCGTCAGCATGGAAAATAGTGGGAACCATCAGGCCGCGGGGAGTATCCACAGCAACGCCCAGGTTCACGTGGTTGAACAGACGGATGGAGTTGTCATCCAGCATATTGGCATTCAGGTCGGGGTGGTTCAGCAGGGTACGGGAAACAGCATACAGGATGATGTCGCCCAGGGTGATGCCTGCGTACTCGCCACCGGCAGCCTTCAGAGCCTTGCGGTAGTTCAGAATGTTGGTTGCAACGAAGGAGGTGTTGTGGGTCAGCTGAGCCATGGTGTGCAGAGAAGTGGTCATGGACTTGCTGATTGCGCGGCGGATACCGCTGAACTTCACATCCTTGTACTCGGCCTCGCTTGCGGCAGGTGCAGCAGCGGGAGCAGCAACAGGTGCAGCAACAGGTGTCTCGGCAACTGCTGCAGGAGCGGCAGCCACCACCGGAGGATTGGCCATCAGCTCACGAACATCACGCTCGATGATACGGCCGTTGGGGCCGGTGCCGGTTGCCAGAGTTGCGTCAACACCGGCAGTAGCAGCCAGCTTCTTGGCTCTGGGAGATACGGCAGCGCCGGAAACGGCGGCAGGAGCAGCAGCTGCGCCCTTTACGCCGATCTTACAGACAGCTTCCAGGCAGGGAACTTCATCACCCTCGTTGAAGAGGATTTCCAGCAGCTCGCCTTCTGCAGTGGACTCGCACTCGAAGGAGGCCTTATCAGTTTCGTAAGTGAACAGAACGTCGCCGACCTTGATCTGGTCGCCAACCTTCTTCAGCCATTCGCCGATCAGGCAGGATTCCACAGTGATACCAGCCTTGGGCATAATCACGGTTTCCACACCGGCGGCAGCAGGTGCAGCAGCGGCAGCCTCAGGAGCAGCCTCAGCTGGCGCTTCAGCGGCAGCGGGAGTACCGCCGATACCCTTCAGGCAGTCGGTGGGCTCGCCGTGAGGACCGACAGCGCAAACGTTCTCCAGGCAGGGAACTTCGTCGCCCTCTTCATAGAAGATAGCCAGTAGCTCGCCCTCTTCGGTGGACTCACACTCGAAGGAAGCCTTATCGGTTTCATAAGTAAACAGGATATCGCCGACCTTAACCTGGTCGCCAACCTTCTTCAACCACTCGCCGATGATACAGCTCTCAACAGTGATGCCGGCCTTGGGCATCAGAACGCCACGAGCCTTGGTAGCGCAAGCGGCAGGCGCGGCAGCGGGAGCAGCGGCGGCTGCAGGTGCTGCTGCGGGAGCCTCAGCAGGAGCATCGGCAGCAGAGCCGCCACGCAGGGCAGAGGTGTCTTCGCCGGGGTTACCAACGGCGCAGACGTTTACCAGGCAGGGTACTTCGTCACCTTCTTCAAAGAAGATGTCAAGCAGAGTACCTGCTGCGGTGGATTCGCATTCAAAGCTTGCCTTATCGGTCTCATAAGTAAACAGAACGTCGCCAACGTTTACGGTGTCGCCGACCTTCTTAACCCATTCACCGATGATACAGCTTTCCACGGTGATGCCCGCTTTGGGCATAATAACTGCATTTGCCAAAGGGATGTCCTCCTTTATTCTCAGGGAACTAAAAATTCTCTTCATAGTCCCCCATTGTTATAGCTTGTTAATTATAACACCACTACCTGTCTTTCGTCAATAGGTATTTACCACAAAACAAGCAATACCGGACTCTGATTTTCCGTCAGAATCCGGTATTGGGAGTGATTTAGATGATTTTTAGACCTGCCTGCATCGCTGCCTTCTGGAATACTTCCGGCAACTCCGCATCCGTAATCAGATAATCCACATCGGAGAAATTGGCAAAGGTATAGGGCATCAGGCATTTTAGCTTATCGTGGGTACACATTGCCACGCTGGTACGCGCCTTCTGAATGACCATACGCTTGACCAGCATATCTCCCTCTGTGCCGCAGGTGAAGCCTGCATCCACACTGCAGCCAGATACCCCAATAAATGCCAAATCAATGTTAATTTTATCCAACATTTCCAGGGTGTTCTGCCCAAAAAGCGCCAGGTTTTTCCGGTTAATGGTGCCGCAGCATAAGGTTACTACCGGATTGTGCAGCCGGCAAAGCTCCAGCGCAATACTGGGGCCGGTGGTGACAATATTCAGGTTGATATCCGGCAGACTCTTTGCCAGCATCAGGTTGGTGGTACTGGCATCCAGGAACACAGAGCTGTGGGGTTGAAGAAATTCCATAGCTTTTTGAGCAATCACGAACTTTCCCGAGTTATTCTCTCCAATTCGCACATTAAACTCCGGGTCACCGTTATGTACCACAGACTTTGCGCCACCACGGAACTTTACGATCGCCCCCTCCTCCACAAGGGTATCCAAGTCCCGGTGAATGGTCATCAAAGACACCTCAGGAAACAGTGCCTGCAGCTCCTTAATGGTGACGGTATTCTTTTTTTCAATAAAGGCTTTCATTCTACTGAGCCGAATTTGGTTCATGATAACACCTCAGATGTTATAATGTTATTTTAATATAACAAATATAACACAATACCACAAAATTTGTCAATAGCTTTTCACTAAAATTTTATTGACGGAAGTGTATGTCTATTTTATAATAACACCAAATCCACAGGGAAAGGCGTATTTATGATTACAGAACTTTGCATTTTTGAAGGCAAGGGGTTTGACCCTCACGAAAATCTCGCAATTGAAAAGCATCTGATGGACATCACCCCCAAGGGCTGCTGCGTACTGTATCTGTGGCAGAATCAGAATACGGTAGTGATTGGTAAAAATCAGAATGCATGGTTGGAGTGCCGCACCTCCCTTTTGGAAGAAGAAGGCGGTAAGCTGGCTCGTCGGCTGTCCGGCGGCGGCGCGGTGTTTCACGATTTGGGGAATCTGAATTTTACCTTTATTATGCCTAAAGAGGATTACGATTTGGACAAGCAGGTGTCCGTGATTCAAAACGCCTGCGCATTGGCTGGCATTTTTGCCGAAAAGTCTGGACGGAATGACCTGCTGGCAGATAGACGTAAATTCTCCGGCAATGCTTTTTATCAAAACGCAACCCACGCATACCATCACGGCACATTGATGGTAGATGTGGACAAGGAAAAGCTAGGCAGATATTTAAGTCCCCCAAAAGCAAAACTGGAGGCCAAGGGCGTGGCATCCGTGCGCTCCCGGGTGGTTAATCTGAAAGAGTTGGCTCCTAACCTGACTATTGATTTAATGAAGCAGTATATGGGGAAAGCATTTGCTGAAATTTATGGTGGCAAAACTGATATCTTGGAACTGACAGAGGCTGATTGGACTGAAGTTGCTGTGTTAAAGGAGAAATACGGTAGTTGGGAATATCTGTTCGGTACACCTCTCCCCTTCTCCTTCCAATGCGAAGCCCATTTTGGGTGGGGCCATATCCAGTTGCAGCTGGATGCCAAAAACGGTGTTGTCACAGGGGCAAAGGTATATTCCGATTCCATGGACTGGATGCTGCCGGAAACGGTGGAAAACGCGTTGATCGACTGTCGGTTTGATACTGTCCAAATGCAGGCTGCATTAAAAAACAGCGCTCTGGAGCAGGCGGTTTGCGAGGATTTGTGTCAAATGCTGGCGGAGCAAATATTATAAGAAAACGGGTGCGTGTTACAACACGCACCCGTTATTTATTTAATCTTCCGCAGGTCTGACGGTTCTTGTCATAATCTCATGCAAAATTGCTCTGTTGGCTTCCAAATCAGGAAGCAAAACGCTCATATTTCGAATAGATGCATATTTATAGGTGTCGTCAGCAGGAATCCGGTTGGTATTTACCTGCATATCTCCCAGCATAGGCACAAGGTCAGTCATATAGTCCAGAATCTGGCGATTAGCCATATCTGTGGTAATCATAGGCAATACATTTTCCATCAGCTTTTGCAGTTGAGACAGACTCATACCTCTGCATTTTTCAAACAGGGCATTGAGCACCTTTCTCTGCCGCTCAGTGCGGGTAAAGTCACCGTTGCCGATGGAGCGGTTGCGGGTATATATCAACGCAGCCTCACCGCTTAAATGGTTCATACCCTTTACCGCGCTGAAGCCGTTGTATACCAGGTGATTTGCCTCGGAGTTGGACAGGTAGATGTCCACACCGCCCATCAGGTCCACAACATCAGCAAAACCGTCAAAGTCTACCTCAACATTACCGTCTACCTTTACACCAAAGTTATCCTGCATACACTTGTCCAGCAACTTCATACCGCCATAGGCATAGCTATGATTCAGCTTGTCGCCGCCGTAACCGGGAATCTCCACATACAGGTCACGCATAAAGGAGGTCATGGTCAACTCCTTGGTCTTTTTATTGACGGTACACAAAATCATCACGTCAGAACGGGTACGACCCTCGCCGGGACGGCGGTCCTGACCAATGAGCATAATATTGATAATGTGTTCCTGGGTTTCCACAGGCTTTTCATTCAGATTTAAATTAACGTCGTTAGGGTCGATGGTCTCTGCAGTATTACCGGTTTCTTCCGTTGCCGCCTGATCTTTTAAAAACTGCTCATATTCCTCCCGGGACATCGTGCTGTCATCGGGATTTTTGTTGATGAGACCCAACATTTTTTCCATATATGCCGTGCCGGCAATCAGCGCAATCAGGATTACCGCCAGCACCACACTCAGCACAATCAGCATAGCCCTCTTTGCGCTGGGTGAAATTCTGTTTCTTTTCACAATTGTTCCTCCAAAATACCGTTTCCATTAAAAGAACGGCGCGAAAAAGTCAAACCAAGGGAAGATACTTCCGTTCTGGTTCTGGTTTTGGTTGTTTTCCGGTTGGGTTGCCTCCGGAAGTGTATCCTCAGTCTGTACCGGCTTTTCGTCCAGCACCACGGTGATATATTCCTGTCTGCCTGCCCGATAGACGGTCACAGAAACAGAATCTCCTGCCTTAAACCGGCGAAGTACGCGGGTCAATGTTGTGACGGAGTCCACATCGTAGCCGCCCAAATTCACAACGATATCACCGGCGCGGATACCCGCCTCCTGGGCGCAGTAACCCCGAATCGCCTCTTCGATATAAGCGCCTGCAGGCAGGCCGTAGGACTGGGCAGATGCGTCCACATCCCGGACATATACGCCCAGGTATGCGCCTGTCACATAGCCGAATTCCTTCAAATCCGCCAGAATGCCTACCACATCGTCCATGGGAATGGCAAAACCAAGGCCCTCGATGGTAGCGCCGGAATTGCTGTTGCCGGAATACTTGGCGGTGGTAATGCCAACCACCTTGCCGTTCATATCAAACAGCGGGCCGCCGGAGTTACCGGAGTTGATGGCTGCATCGGTCTGCAGCATATTGATCACCGTACCGTCGGTATCTACGATTCTGTCCTTGGCGCTGATGTAACCCACGGTCAGGGTTGCTGTCAGTTCACCCAAAGGGTTGCCGATGGCCGCCACCTGGTCGCCCACCTTTAATGCATCGCTGCTGCCCAAGGTCACAAAGGGCAGATTCTCCCCCTCTACCTTCAAAAGAGCAACATCATTTGTAGAATCCGTACCCACCACCTTGGCGGTCATTTCCTCTGCGCCGTGGGGAATCACGGTTACCTGCTTTGCGCCTTCAACCACGTGGTAATTGGTGACCACATAGCCGTCAGCGGAGATAATAAAACCGGAGCCGGAGCCTTCCGCAACGCCATTGCTGCTTTCAATGCGGGTATTCACCGCAACCACAGCGTCCACGTTCTGGGCATAGACCTGTCCCGGGGTCATAGGACCGGTGGCAGGCAGCTGGGCAGATGTATTGTTCTGCTTCTGCTCGGAATAAATCTGTTTCAGCGCCTCGAACTTCTCGTTCATAGCATTTTCCATCTGCGCCATCCGGTTTTCCCACCGGTTGGATACCAGCGCGGCAGTCACCACACAGGCGCAAATCAGCAGCAAACACACCAGCAGGGGTCTACCCCGCCGCTTGGGTTTTGCAGATTTAGGCTCTTCCTGTACTTCAGGTTCTGTATAAACGCACTCATAAGGAGAATCCGCATAGGGGGATTTCTTCTCAGGCTGTACGATGGTTTCATTTTCGTATGTATCCATAAGATGCTCCTAATTGACTTTTTTATCACAAAAAATTCGTTATTTCGCTTCTATATCATACCACATTCCGTATTTTCGTCAAGAGGAATTTCCTACAATTAAATAGACGGAGTTGAAATACGATTCCTTACAAAAAGGATATTTCAACTCCGTCATTTTTATTTCATTGTGGTACTGTTATTGAGTATCAAAGTACTGTAAGCAAACAGCACATCCTGTCCGTAAAAGTCAATGGCATCTTTTAACAGTGCGGAGCTGATATAGCGAATGTCCACCAGGGTAATTGTCTTGTAATCCTGCGCCAGATAGGGCGCTAAGGAGCTGCCGAAGGAGTCGCGGAAGAGAATCAGCTCCCGGTCCGTGGTTGCATTGGGATTCTCGATTGTCAGCAGCGACTGAGGACCGGACAAATAAACCTCGTAGGGGTCAGCGCCGGACAGCTTTTCCAAATCGTAGATACTGCCGTATGTCTTTGTTTCGTGGTTATAGACCCGACAGGCTTTCAGTGTGTCATTTTCCATCAGATACAGTTTCTCCGCTTTCATAGGCAGCGCCGCCTGTCCGTAATACACACCGTAGAATTCCTGGGTAGCTAACACGGGGGTAAGTGCAGGCATCGTAAGACCCATACTGTTACTCAGGGTTTTTGCCACATTTCCCAGTTTTTCCTGCCGCCAGTGGGTGTCGGTGCGGTAGTAGTCAGAAACGGACAACGC
This sequence comes from Faecousia sp., assembly GCA_045601715.1. Classification (GTDB taxonomy): domain Bacteria; phylum Bacillota; class Clostridia; order Oscillospirales; family Oscillospiraceae; genus Faecousia. The sequence continues at coordinate 7,664 of JAZSAD010000027.1, read as the reverse complement.
CTTCGTGATGTCCACATATTCTGCCCAGGGCATACCGGCCTTCATTTGGGCAAACAGCTTTCCATAGTCCATAGCCGGGTAGCCGTTTTCCTCTGCCAGGTAGTAACCCTTGTCGGGGATGACAGTCATATAAATGTTACTGTCTGTGCCTTTCAAATATTTCTCATAAATAAAATTCAGCTTCTTCAGGGCAAAGGACAGAGACACCTCATTCAGAGGGTATTCGATTTTACCGGCATAGCCGCCTTCCAGATAGATACCGTTATTGTCCTGCATCTGCAAAACATTGTAGGAAAACAGGGATTTTAAGGCGCGGAAGCTATCCCGGGCGGGAAACTGGTCCAAGGTGTAGTTCTCGAATTTCTCCATAAAGCCGCCGTTTAGCAGGGTATCTGGGGTAATAGCAGGCAGCTGCTGCAAGGGTCTGCGTTCCCATAAGGAAATGTCCTTTTTCGGTCCAAACCACGCAAAGCAGGTGAGCAACACCCATATGCCTATGATTGCAGCAATCCCGATGCTGCGAAATTTCTTCTTCATTCGATTCTCCTCAAAAACGAAAATACAGGAATGGGCTGAAAGAGCCGTCCACCAGATAGGCTGTGCAGAGAAGCAGCAGGCACAGCAGAATAATCGGCTCTAAGAACGTGCCTATACGGGTGCTTTCCATCCGTTCTGCCGCTTTCTTCACCAAGGGGGTTGCCCCAAGAATACCCAATGCAAAAAGCAGGCCAAAGCTGCGAAGGTAATACACCGTCTGTCCGGTGATAACCGGTATACCGCCAAAACCGAACATGCCCATCAGGTCGTTACCGGCTTGCGCAAGGCTTTCGGCATTGAACAGCACAAAGCTGATACACACAATCACCAGAACGTACAGGTGTTTCAAAAATCGGGGTAAATTCCGCAGGAACGGAATCCACTTCTCTGCCAGCAGCATCACTGCAAACAGCAGTCCCCACAAGACAAAGTTCCATGCCGCTCCGTGCCACAAGCCAGTGAGCAGCCAGACTGTCAAAATATTCAGTACCCAACGGGATCTACCCACTCGGTTGCCGCCCATGGGGATATACACATAGTCCCGAAACCAGCTGCCAAGGCTCATATGCCACCTGCGCCAGAATTCCGTCACGCTCTGGGAGATATAGGGATAATGGAAGTTTTCGTTAAAGTGGAATCCGAAAATTCGCCCCAAGCCAATTGCCATATCAGAATAACCGGAGAAATCAAAGTAGATGTTCAACATAAAGGCGATGGCGTAAAGCCAGTAAAACAACACAGACTTCTCCGGTGACTGACGGAACATCTGGATCAACAAGGCAAACTGATCGGCGATTAGAATTTTCTTTCCCAAGCCTACCAAAAACCGGCGGACCCCGTAGGTAATGTTCCCCCAGTTATGCTGGCGGCTGTCCAGTTCCCTTGCCACGTCCGCATACCGGACGATCGGGCCGGCAATCAGCTGGGGAAACAATGTCACATAGGCGCCGAAGCTGATTATATTCTTCTGCACCGGCACATTGCCCCGATATACATCGATGGTATAGCTTAGGCTTTGAAAGGTATAGAAGCTGATACCCACCGGCAGCGCCAGCCGTAACAGGGATATGCTCAGTCCGGTAGTTTGATTAAAACTACGGATAAAGAAATCCGCGTATTTGAACACTGTCAAAAAGCCGATGCCCACCGCCACGGACAGATACAGCCAAACCTTTTTCCAATGCATTTGCTCCGCTTTACCAATAGCAAGGCCGCAAAGGTAGAACGCAGCTATGGTGACCAGCATCAGAAATACGTACTTCGGCTCGCCCCATGCATAAAAACCTAAACTGAATACCAGCAGGGCGGTATTTTTCAGTCCCTTGGGCGACAAAAAATAGCAGAGCATTACTGCCGGCAGGAAATAATATAAAAAGGGAATGGAAGAAAACAGCATATTGCGCTCCTAAAAACGAACGGGCGTGTAGACACACGCCCGTAATTTCATCAGATCGTAAAATCCAACTTGCCGCCACAAAGAGTTGCGAAGGCATCTACATAGGACTGGGCGGTTTTGCCGAGGCCGGTATCCACCATAATAAACATGACCACATCCCGATAGCCGGCTGCCATCACATCATCTGCCATGGCGCAGATCCATTTCCGGGGGTCAATATTATCCTTCACCCGCTGGGCAACATCCTTGGCATTGGCGCCATCTGCCACCCGCACCAGCACCAAAGAGAAGGCTTGGGCGCCGGTCATGGGCTCATAGGCGGCGGCATCGGTAATGTCCTTCGCGGAATCCAGACCGGTATAGCTTTTCAGCGCCCACAGACCCTCTTCCGAGGTATCCTTCAGGTCCAGGGGCATCATTCCGCCCATAAACTCCGCAGGATTGGCCTGCATCAGTTTATTGACGTTTTCCTCCATGGTGCCGGACAAAACGGTTTGTTTTCCTTCCGTAGTATTGGCAGAGGGGTCGTTGGTATTGTCACAGCTGCAAGCAGTCATACCGAAAAGCAACAGCGACACCAAAAGAATTGCAATCAGTTTTTTCACGTTGTTGTCTCCTTCAAAGAATGTTTTGCCAGTTTTTTACGGATAGTATATCCCAAAAACAGCAATCCAATACCTACCAACACGCCGGAGGTATCAATTAAAACATCCTTGAAGGCAGGGCCGCGGTTTGGAACAAATCGCTGAATAGTCTCGTCAATGCAGGCTACCAAAAATCCGCAGGGTAAAGCAATAGGGAATGGTTTGGCAAGCATACCAAAGAGCCAGGCAAACAATGCGCCCAGGCAGGCAAATTCCGTAAAATGAGCAAGCTTTCTTATGAGGCCGTGTCCGGAATCCGGGTCGGAAGAGCCGCCGGGGAAAAGAAAGGCAAGGATATCCCGGACAAAATGACTGATCGCGCCGGAAACAGAACCGGGCAGCAGTGAGTTGCCCCAGATGAACAGGACATTCACTATAAGAAGCGCCGTACAGAGCCGTATCTTTCTGTCTGTCCGTTCCATTACAGGACTCCCAAGTGCTCCAACAGAATTTTGATGCCTAACAGGATCAGAATCACACCGCCGGCAACCTGAGCCTTCTTCTCAAAGCGGTTGCCGAAGATATTGCCGATCTTCACACCCAGGCCGGAGAGCAGGAAGGTGGTCACACCGATCAGCACCACTGCCACCACGATGTTTACATCGCCTGCCATGGCCAGGGAGATACCCACAGCCAAGGCGTCAATGCTGGTAGCGACCGCCATCACAAACATGGTTTTTACGGAGAAATCCGCGTTTTTATCGCAGCATTCACATTCCTTTTCGAAGGCTTCCTTCAGCATATTGATACCGATAATTGCCAAAAGGCCAAAGGCGACCCAATGGTCAAAAGCCTCAATCGCGCCGGCAAATAATGTACCTAAAAAGAAGCCGATCAGAGGCATCAGGCCCTGAAATCCGCCAAACCAACCGCCACAAATGGCGCTTTCCTTCAGTCCTGCTTTTTTGACAGACAGGCCCTTGCACACAGATACCGCAAAGGCATCCATACTCAGACCCACCGCCAACAGGAACAGTTCTCCGAAACCCATAAATTTCCCTCGCTTATGTCAAATTCAATACCGGCTCATTATAGCAGTTGTACCATTGCTTGTCAAATAAAAAGGGCAAGTATCCGAGCGGATGCCTACCCTTTCAAAGACCATTATTCGCCGTACACCAAATAATAGGTGTACTGTTTGGTTGTATCGGATTCTTTCATTTGCACCGCAACCTGGGTATCTTCCCATGTGATGGCAACAATGTTGCCATCACCAACACCGCTGCCATCGTTATTCAGCTCAAACTGTTCCTCATCCTGAACATTCCCTTCAGTGTCCTCTAATACCAGTTTTGCCGTTACCGAGCCAAAGGACCAGGTCGGTTCCCCAACTTGATATAATAAGACCTTATATTCTCTGTTGGGACTGATCTGAGAGGTAATAAGTATCTCTGTCTCTTTAGAACAACCTCCAAGTGAAAGGAAGATTGTAACTACCAAAATAGTAATAAATAGTTTTTTCATACTTACCCCCATAGCGCATCTTCGCTGTTATTCACTGAAATATTCCCGACACCGTTCTCCGAATCCGGGGTGCTTTTCCAAGTATCCGTACAAACTCTTATAGGCTTTGGATCTCGGCAAGCTAAGTTTTGACAGCTCACTGTCTTTCTCGTTCTTCTGCAAATCCGCTATTGTAAAGGTTTTTACTCCCGTCATGCCCTCAAAATAGTCACGAAGATACGCTTTGGCAAGGTAATGTCTTGCCGCTCTGGCAACAGGAGGGTCTACATCATCGGCAAGCTTCACGATATAAGGAATGCCCTCGTCACCCAGGTTATACATGGCTTCCACATCTACGGAATGTAGTCTGCCGTTCATATAACTATCGTAATTATACCAGGCGCAGACACGGTTCACATTCACTGTACCCAAGATCAGCACAACACAGCCGGCTGTAAGTAACGCTGTTTTCACAATATTGATTCTCACAAAATAGATCCGCAGAATCACACTGACAAAAACCACCGCCAGGAACGCCATAAATGCGCTGGTAGTCAATCGCAGAACCGTCATACCGTATGCATTGATGTACAGCACCATTTTGGAAATGGCAGTAGAAATGATGACCAGAGTGAACACACTGACAAAGGTAGTCAGCAGCTTGATTGGGTGACACACCTTGCCATTTTGTTTCTTTGCCAAAAGCATAGCCAAAAACACCAGCGCAAGATTGATGACCGCGATCACACACATCTCAAAAAAGCCTTTACGGGCATACTGGGCATAGGTGATTCCACCGTTGGGCAAAAAGCCCTTGAAAGCGCTGAAAAAGTAAGCAAGCTGAGAAAACAGGTACAGCAGATAGCACAGGGATATGGCAGAGAGGAAAGATACGATGTAGATATTCTCTACCCCTGCAAACTTCCCTTCCCGTCCCTTGACGGCACGCCCCATTTTTATAGAAAAGCCGAAAGATACCGCAAAAACGGATATCACGATACCAAAGATCACTTTAAATACCGTATTGCCGGTGATCTCAAACATCCGGTCCATCATGCCCCGGAAAGCCTCGTCCGAGGACAGCAGAAGCGGAACCACGACCACCAGAACGGGAACTGCGCAAAGCAGTCCGACCAGCACCTTTCCAACGGCCTTTTTGTTGCCCATACGGTCGGAAAACAGGGATTTTACAGTAATATCAATATGTTCCACTGTTGCAACCGCCTTGTAAAACAAACCCATTGTGCCGCGGTTGCCCTTCGTCCCACCACTGACAAATCCGTCCAAGCAAACAAGGGACAAAAAGACGCTGATCAGCACACCGAAGAAACGAACGCTGCCGTTTGTGGTACACAGAAATACCGCAGCATTCGCCAAAGCCAGCACACCGCAAATAATTGGGAAAACAGACACCTTACCGCCCCTGGCAAAATAAATTACAAAAAGGCAGAGTATACAAACGGAAGTAACTGTATAACCCAAGGCAAAGCCGCCACCGTAAACACAGAGGAGCACACAGGCAATCACCATACCCAGGGCAAATAGGATATCTCTTTTTGCCAGGTCAAACAGTGTTTTCGGCTCATCGAGCTGTGTCCAGAAATTGGGATCGTTATAGTCTTTTCTGTTGTTCTCCATATCCCCTACTCCTTTTCTACATATTTGATAATATCGCCCGGTTGGCAATTGAGTGTTTTACAGATCGCTTCCAGTGTAGAAAAACGGATGGCCTTTGCCTTGCCGGTCTTTAGGATAGACAGGTTTGCCGGTGTAATGTCAATTTTCTCTGCAAGCTCCGCAGAAGTCATTTTCCGTATAGCAAGCATAACATCCAAATCAATTTCAATCATACGCTCTTCCCCGCTTAAATGGTCAATTCGTTCTCTTCTTTCAGCTGCACTGCGTTTTCCATCACATTTTTTACAACCCGCAGCATCAGTCCCATAAACCCGGCAGCAACACTCACAAACACATAGGGTATGTAGAGTACACCGGCTGCCAAAGTAATGAGAGAAACAACAATGCAGCACCAGGAAATTCGGCGCAAATATTTCACATTGGGAGGAATGAAAATTGCATCTTTTTTAATGTTCAGCAAAAGACGAATCAGACTGTAAAGGGTCACAAAGCCCAGGCAGGCGCAAGGATAAAAGCACACCTTAAAAAGTGTAAGCATCCGCGCCAACGGCTCCCCGTTGTAATCCCACCCCCGGTAGGAGTAAAACCACACCTTCACCACCCAAGGACCTTTAAATAACGCCGCAATTAGCAGGGCGCAAACTGCATAACACATCCAAAGGGATAGCTTGACCGATCTTCTTCTGTTCCACATAAGGAATACCTCCGTTTCCTGTTTCTGCCATCATCATACCACATAATTATCGTTTGTCAATAATAAAATTATCGATTATCGATAATTTTATAAATTCGTCATCTGGATGCAGGATATCCAATCTTGACAATTCGCCCTTTTTCCTCTATATTGGATTGGAAATTGTCGTATTGGGAAAAGGAGGGGGCATATGAACCGCAAAGCGCTGAAAACTGTGTTTTTGGACACTGTGCCGGTACTTACCGGGTATCTGTTTCTGGGCGCTGGCTTTGGCATTCTCCTCACCGAGAAAACCGGTTATGGTATCGGCTGGGCCATCGGTATGGCCATATCTATGTTCGCTGGCTCGGGACAGTATCTGGCAGTGAGTATGATTGCCGACCACGCATCCCTCATCAGCGCGGCCATTGCCACCTTTTTGGTAAATGCAAGACATATTTTCTACGGCATTTCCCTGTTAGAGCCGTACCAAAACGCAGGTCGCAAAAAGCCCTATATGATCTTTGCGCTGACCGATGAGACCTACTCTCTTGTAACCCAGAATGAGCCGCCGGAGGGTATGAGCAAGCACACCTACTGTTTCTTGGTGAGCCTGTTGGACCACATCTACTGGATTCTCGGTTGTGGACTGGGCAATGTGCTGTACACGGTTCTGCCCATCAGCTTTGAGGGTGTAGAATTCGTGCTGACCGCGCTGTTTGTCACTATGTTCGTAGAACAATGGCTCAGTCACAAAAACCATTTTCCTGCCATTATCGGTGTGGGTGCGACGGTTCTTTGCTTATCTATTTTCGGTAGAGAGATTTTCCTCATTCCCTCTATGGCGCTGATTGCCATTTTGCTGACTGTCAGCCGCAAGACCGGAAGGAGGGCCGAAAATGTATAATATCGCGCTTATCGTGGTAATGGCGCTGGTAACCATGGCCACGCGATTTCTCCCCTTCTTGGTTTTCGGAGAACACCGGAAAACACCGGAACTGATTCTGTATTTAGGCAAGGTGCTCCCCTGCGCCGTTATGGGTATGCTGGTGGTGTACTGTCTGAAAGATGCAACCTTCCTACAAGCTCCCTTCGGTCTGCCGGAGCTGATTGGTATCGCTGTGGTGGCGCTGCTGCATCTGTGGAGACGGAACAGCCTGCTGAGCATCAGCGTAGGCACGGTGGTCTATATGCTGCTGGTGCAGCTGGTTTTCTAAGCAATCATACGAGGTGAAAATGTGATTCAACGGGCGACATTGGACGACAGATTTATTTTAGCCAAAATGGCTGTTCAGGTTTGGGAGAATAATTGTGTAGAAGACTTGGCAGAAGA
>JAZSAD010000026.1:0-2528 GCA_045601715.1 Faecousia sp. | reverse complement strand
AAAATGTATGTGATAAATATCACAAAAATACGAAAACCACGTCATTCCGAGGCTTGCGTAGCAAGCCGTGGGAATCTCCCGGTACAACTTTTGTAACCTGCGGTACAGCTTGATAGATGCAACCAGGAGATTGCCACGTCGCTGCGCTCCTCGCAATGACGCGGTTACTGTTTATTCAAAAAAATCCTTGATAGTGTCAAAGAACTTATTGCGCTTGGGGTTGGACTTTTTGTCCATAGCAGCGTCCAGCTGGCGCAGCAGTTCTTTTTGCTCTTTGGTGAGCTTGGTGGGGGTCTCCACCACCACGGTAAACCGGTGGTCGCCCCGGCGCTTGGGATTGTTCACCGCAGGAATACCCTTACCTGTCAGAGAGAACATCTTTCCGGTCTGGGTACCCTCGGGAATCTCAAACTTCACCTTGCCGTCCAGGGTGGGCACTTCGATTTCCGCGCCCAAAGCTGCCTGGGTGAAGGTGATGGGCACTTCGCAGTACACGTGTACCCCATCCCGCTCAAAAATGGGATGCTGCCGGATGTAAACATCCACCATCAAATCGCCGTTAGGACCGCCGTTACTGCCCACGCAGCCTTCACCCCGCAGCCGGACAGTCTGGCCGTGGTCGATGCCGGCAGGTACGTTGACCTTGATTTTTTGCGTGCGGCGCACCTTGCCCTTACCCCGGCAGGTGTTACAGGGATTTTTGACGATTTTACCCCGGCCGGAACACTGGGGACAGGTAGCGGTGGACTGCATCTGCATACCCATAATGGTCTGCACAGTACGAACCTGACCGCTGCCCCGACACTGGGAACAGGTCTCCACCTTGCCGTCGGCAGAGCCGGAGCAGTTACAGACGGAGCAGTTTTCGATTCTCTGGGCGGCAACCTCTTTTTCTGCGCCGAAGGCTGCCTCTTCAAATGTCAGATCCAGCCGGGCGCCCACATTTTCGCCCCGACGGGGCATATTCTGGCTGCTCTGCCGGCGACCCCCGCCGCCGAAGAAAGAGCCGAAGATATCTCCCAAATCGCCGAATTCGCCGAAACCGCCAAAGCCGCCGCCGAAGCCACCGGCGCCGCCCCCGTAGTTGGGGTCCACACCGGCAAAGCCAAACTGGTCGTACCGGGCCTTTTTGTCCGGGTCGGACAGCACCTCATAAGCCTCGCCCAGCTCCTTGAACTTCTCCTCGGCTTCTTTGTCGCCGGGGTTGCGGTCCGGGTGGTATTTCATCGCGGATTTGCGGTATGCTTTTTTTATTTCATCGGCGCGTGCGTTTTTGTCAACGCCCAGCACCTCATAATAATCACGTTTATTTTCTGCCATACTCTCACCTCATATTCTCAGGCAGATAGCGGCGTTTCGCCGTGAATTCCGATGCTTTGATTTTTACAATGGTCACAATGGTGGTCATTTTAGGCTCAAAGGAGAAATCCTTGCCGGTCTGGGCCTTCATAATGGCGGACAGGGCCAGCTGTTTTTCTGCCACATCCTCCACGAATTCCGCTTTACCCCGACCCATCAGGGAGGCATAAGCCATACCGTACCGGCAGGCCACATCTCCGGCAAAGGGCTGAAGGTCACATTCCATCTCAAAGAATACATTGGGATTTTGCCGGAGCATCTCCCATTTTTTGCCCTTGCAGCTGGAATGGATGTACAGGTTTAACTGACCGTCCTCCAACGTATAGCCGTAATTCATAGGCACGACATACGGCTCGTTATCCACGGCAAGACCCAAATGCACCACCTGGGCGGTGTCTAAAATATGCAGGATGTCCTGTTCGTCAGTAACCTCTTTTTCTCTTCGTGTCATACCCTTCATAGGTGGTCTCCTCTTTTATAACGCTTCAATAGGGGCGGCAAAGCCGCCCCTCGGAATGGTTTTTAATTAGTCAACAGTTGTATAGTCGGCATCCACAACGCCGTCATCGCCGCAGTTATTGCAATCGCCTGCGCAGCCCTGCTCGGGGTTGGCGTTCTTGTACATCTTCTCAGCGATGGGGTAGAAGGCCTTCTGCACTTCATCCATAGCGTCCTTGATGGCCTGCAGGTCAGCGCCCTTGTTGGCTTCCTTCAGCTTGTCAATGGCAGCCTGAACAGCAGCCTTCTCCTCGTCGGTAGCCTTGTCGCCCAGCTCATTCAGCGTTTTCTCGGTCTGATAAATCAGATGCTCTGCGTTGTTGTGGGTGTCAACCTCTTCCTTCTTTGCCTTATCCTCGGCAGCGAACTGCTCCGCTTCCTTCACAGCCTTGTCGATGTCCTCCTGGGACAGGTTGGTGGATGCGGTGATGGTGATGTTCTGCTCCTTGCCGGTGCCCAGGTCCTTGGCGGAAACCTTAACGATGCCGTTGGCATCGATGTCGAAGGTAACCTCAATCTGAGGTACGCCGCGGGGCGCGGGAGCAATACCGGACAGCTGGAAGTTGCCCAGAGTCTTGTTATAGGCAGCCATCTCACGCTCACCCTGCAGAACGTGTACGTCAACAGAGGGCTGATTGTCAGCGGCGGTGGAGAAGATCTGGCTCTTGCGG
>JAZSAD010000025.1:0-15949 GCA_045601715.1 Faecousia sp. | reverse complement strand
GGCAGCTCTGCCCAGGCAGGATCGTCGGGGGGCAGGGGATTTTTGATAGGGTCTTCCGTGGAGTAGACGACTTTTAATCTTTCAATGCCCCGTTTTTTGCACTCCTTGCGGATAATCCGCGCCAGGGGACATACGGAAGTGTCGCGAATATCACCAACCCGAAAAGCCGTTGGGTCAAGCTTATTGCCGGTACCCATAGAGCTGATGATGGGGGTGTTTGCCGCCCTTGCCGCCTGGATAAGCATCATTTTGCCGGTGACGGTGTCAATGGCATCCACCACATAATCATACTCTGAAAAATCAAACTCCGCTGCCGTTTCCGGCAGATAAAAGGTCTTTCTGGGGTTTACCCGGATTTGGGGGTTAATAGCCAAAACCCGTTCTGCTGCAACAGTCACCTTGTCCTTGCCCACCGTATCTGTGGTGGCAAGAATCTGCCGATTGATGTTGCTGAGACTAATGGTGTCGTGATCCACAAGGGTCAGCGCGCCTACACCGCTCCGGGCCAAAGCCTCTGCCACATAGCCGCCTACACCGCCAACGCCGAACACGGCCACATGGGCATTCTTCAGTTTGTCCATAGCGTTCTGCCCCAGCAAAAAACGGGTGCGACTGTAGCGGTCCATAGGAATCCCCCCTTTTAAAAATATACTACCATAATCCACGATATGTGTCAAACAATGGTTGCAAAATCCTTGCCTTTGGAGTATTCTATAAGGGTATGTAACCGGAAAGGAATGAAAGTTTTGGAAAAACAAACCAAAAAGATTTGGAAGTTATTTGCGGCCTTTTTTAAGATCGGCGCATTTACCTTCGGCGGCGGCTATGCTATGATCCCCCTGATTCAGAAAGAAGCAGTGGAGAAGAACGGCTGGGTCACCGACGAGGATATTCTGGAGATTATCGCAATTGCTGAGTCCACCCCCGGCCCCATCGCCATTAACTCTGCCACCTTTGTAGGCTACCGCACCGCCGGTGTGCTGGGCTCTGTGGCGGCCACTTTGGGTGTTGTTCTGCCCAGCTTTGTGCTGATTTATGCTATTTCCTTTGTGCTCCGCCAGTTCCAGGATTTGAAAGCGGTGCAGTATGCCTTCCAGGGCATCCGGGCAGGCGTTTTGGCGCTGCTGTGCAAGGCCCTGTGGGGTATGTATAAGAAGAATCAGAAGAACTGGGCGTCTTATGTCATTATGGCAGGCGCGTTCATTCTCACCGGACTCTTGGATATCAGTGTATTGCCGGTGCTGGCAGGTTGTGCCATCTTCGGCCTTGTCACTGCCAAGGCTATGGAAAGGAAGGTGCAGAAATGATTTTACTGGAACTGTTTTTGACCTTCTTCATGATCGGCGCTGTCACTGTGGGCGGCGGCTACGCGATGCTGCCACTGATGCAGGAGCAGGTGGCCCTTCATTGGGGCGATATCATCCCCCAGGAAACCATTACCAACTTTATCGCTGTCAGCGAATCCACTCCCGGCCCCTTTGCCGTGAATATGGCAACCTATGTGGGCTCTGTGGTGGCAGGCCTTGCCGGCTCTGCCTGCGCCACCCTGGGTGTAATCCTGCCCAGCTTTATCATTATTCTCATTGTGGCCAAATTCTATGACAGATACCGCAATTCTTCCATCGTCAAGGGCATTATGACCGGCCTGAAGCCTGCGGTTGTAGGTCTCATTGCCGGCGCAATTCTGTCTGTGGGCGCAGGCGTATTCTTCCCGGCAGGTATTAGCCTTGCCCCGTTGACGACTCCGGCCTTTTACCTGTCTGCAGGTATTTTTGTGGTAATGCTGGTGCTGGCGCTGAAAAAGGTGCACCCCATTATCCTGATTCTTCTGTCTGCTGCAGCAGGCATCGCCATCGGCTACCTTGGCTTGTGGTAATATACGAAAAAAGACCGCTGCCTTTCGGCAGCGGCTTTTTTGCAAAAGGGGTTAAAAAAGAAGAGAGGTAGAAAAGAGAGTGAACCGGCGCCTACGGCATTGCGCCGGCCACACCTATAAGATACAAGCCGGTTTTGAACGGGCAATGACCAAAATAAAAACAAATTGCGACATTTTTATGAACAAAAAAGCAGCACCGGAACTCGGTGCTGCTTTCAGTTTGCTTAATTAGCCTTCAGCGCGCATCTGAGCGAAGCACTCGCTGCAGAATACGGGACGGTCGGACTTGGGCTCGAAGGGAACCTTTGCCTCGCCGCCGCAGCGTGCGCAGGTAGCGGTGAAGAACTCACGGGGACCACGGGCGTTGGCCTTACGGGCGTCACGGCATGCCTTGCAGCGCTGGGGCTCGTTCTGGAAGCCGCGCTCTGCGTAGAATTCCTGCTCACCGGCGGTGAAAACGAATTCGTTGCCGCACTCTTTGCAAACTAAAGTCTTGTCTTCGTACATTGATTTTACCTCTCTTCGGTTGTTTGTGCCCCGTGAAAGCCTGCCAAAAGGACTGGTATAACGCAGGGTCATAGTAATACTGTGACGTATACCGCCACAAGTGGGATTATACACAAGTAAAAAACTTTTGTCAATGCTTTCTAAAAATATTTCTGGCTGTTTTTTCCCTTTTATGGAACTTTTTCATTAAATATCAAAGCTTGCCTGTCCGTCAAAGGGGATATGCAGATGCTGGTAGGCAAGGGCGGTGACACACCGACCCCGGGGGGTGCGGGTCAAAAAGCCCAGCTGCATCAGATAGGGCTCGTAAACGTCCTCTAAGGTGATGGCTTCCTCGCCGATAGTAGCGGCAAGGGTCTCCAGACCCACAGGACCGCCGCCGTAATTTTTGATAATGGCGGTGAGCATCCGGCGGTCGATGTTGTCAAGACCCAATTCGTCCACCTCCAGCCGCCGCAGCGCCAGATCTGCGGCTTCCTTAGTGATCACACCGTTGCAGCAGATTTGGGCGAAGTCCCGCACTCTCCGCAGGAACCGATTGGCAATACGGGGGGTGCCGCGGCTGCGGGAGGCGATCTCCATAGCGCCCTCAGGGTCAATTTCCATACCCAGAATGGTAGCCGAACGGGTGACAATCTTTGCCAGTTCCTCAGGGGTGTACAGCTCCAGCCGCAGATTCACGCCGAAACGGTCACGTAAAGGGGCAGACAGCTGACCGGCTCTTGTGGTTGCGCCCACCAGAGTGAATTTAGGCAGGTCAAGACGGATAGAGTTGGCGGACGGACCCTTGCCCACAATAATATCAATGGCAAAGTCCTCCATAGCGGGGTAGAGAATCTCCTCCACCACCCGATTCAAGCGGTGAATTTCGTCAATAAACAGAATATCGCCGGGATTTAAGTTGGTGAGCAGCGCCGCCAGGTCACCGGGCTTTTCAATGGCAGGACCGGAGGTGATGCGGATATTCACACCCATCTCATTGGCAATGACACCGGCAAGGGTGGTCTTGCCCAGACCGGGAGGGCCATACAGAAGGGTATGGTCCAGGGGCTCATTTCGCAGACGGGCAGCCTCGATATAAACAGACAGATTTCCCTTGGCCTTTTCCTGTCCGGTGTAGTCAGAAAGCAAGCGGGGGCGCAGACCGATCTCCCCTGCGTCCTGAGGCGCAAAGGTGGGAGAGATGATCGGGGAAGTATCCAGTTCCTGAGAGAATTCCAAACTCATAATCTGTTATCCTTTCATAACCATGGCGCGGAGGGCAAACCGGACCATTTCCTCGGTGGAGGCATTGGTGTCGACACCCTTCAATGCGGCGGTGATTTCAGCAGGGGAGTAACCCAGCTCCTGCAATGCGGCATTTGCCATGGCGGCATTGTTGCCGGCAACAGGGGCGGAAGCCACGGGGGAGGAGAAGTCAATCTCCGTATTGGCTCCGCCCATTTTGTCTTTCAGCTCCAAAATGATACGCTGGGCGATCTTCTTGCCCACGCCCTGGGCAGCGGTGAGAAGCTTCTCGTCCCCGGTCATCACTGCCAGAGTGAAATTCTGAGGACCTGCGGACAGAATGGCCAGCGCTGCCTTGGGACCTACGCCGTTGACAGAGGTTAAAAGGTCGTAGCACCGTTGCTCCTCCCGGTCGATAAAGCCGTAGATATCGTAGGCATCCTCTCGAATGGATTCGGTGATATATAGCTTTGCCGGTTGATTTAATTTTAATTGGGCGGCAGTATAAGCGGTCACCCGGCAGCCGTAGCCAACACCGTTGCAGTCAATGACGGCCAGACCCGGCTCTAAAAGGGCAACCTGCCCGGAAACGTAGTATAACATAGGAATACCTCCTAAAAATCCGGTCATTGCGAGGAGGGCGAATGCCCGACGTGGCAATCTCCAAAGAATTGTAAAAAATGTCCGGGAGATTGCCACAACCAGTCTGCGGACTGGTTTCGCAAAGACAATATTTATTTACTCTGTATTTTGGCCAGCAGAGAGGTTGCTGATCTCGCATGGCACAGGGCAATGGCCACCGCGTCGGCGGCATCGTCCGGCTTGGGAGATTGAGAAAGACCTAAAATCCGCTTGGTCATATCCATCACCTGATGCTTGGTGGCATTGCCGTAACCCACCACCGCCTGCTTGACCTGCATAGGCTTGTACTGAGAAACCTCCAAACCTGCCTGCCGAATAGCAAGGAGTATGACACCCCGGCTCTGGGCGACACCGATGCCGGTGGTCACGTTCTGACCAAAAAACAGCTCTTCGATTGCCACGCAATCCGGTTTTGTCACCTGCAAAAGCGCAGTCATATCATTGTATATAATTTCCAACCGGGCAGGAAAATCCATACCGGCAGGGGTGGGGATAGCGCCGCAGCGGAGCAGCTTATACTGATTCCGCTCCGCCTCAATCAGGCCGAAACCGGTTATTCCGTAACCCGGGTCGATTCCCAAAATCCGCATACAATCACCTCCGATTTTTGTCATTATAGCACATTTGTTTTTATTTGACTACCTATTTTTATAAAAAAACCGCCCCGGATCGGGGCGGAAATATTATCCTTGCAAAGCCAATGCGTCCTGGTAAAATGCAGCGCCCTCGTCAGGGGAGCAATCCGCATGCACATTGATAGGACGGGAATAGTCCAGACAAATCATACCCATCAAATGCTTGGCGTTGATGTTCTGCCGCTCGTTGCCTACCCGCACCTCAAAGGGTTGCCGGGCAGCCAACGCTACAAAGGTTCTGATTTGCTGAAAAGTGGTTAATCGAATGTGAAAACTCATAGAAAATAGCCTCCGGTGCTATACAAAAACAAAATTTTGGAGTATAATGACAACGGTTCGTATTATACGGAAAAACCAGAACAATATCAATTAGAAAAAAATAAGAAAAATACACGAAACGGAAAGCGATTATAGGTAAAAGTATACAATGAAGTTTGGATTTTACACATTAGGCTGCAAAGTCAATCAGTACGAAACACAGGCGATGGAACAGCTGTTGCAGGCGGAAGGTCACGAAATTGCCCCCTTCGACACCCCCTGCGACGGGTATATTATCAACACCTGCTCGGTGACGGCGGTTGCCGACAAGAAAAATCGCGCAGTGATTCGCCGTTGCCGACGGGGAAATCCCCAGGCGGTGGTGGCGGTGTGCGGCTGTTATCCCCAGCATGCTCAGACTGAATTGGCAAAACTGGATATTGATGTGATTGGCGGCAGCGGTAACCGG
This sequence comes from Faecousia sp., assembly GCA_045601715.1. Taxonomy (GTDB): domain Bacteria; phylum Bacillota; class Clostridia; order Oscillospirales; family Oscillospiraceae; genus Faecousia. The sequence continues at coordinate 10,335 of JAZSAD010000025.1, read as the reverse complement.
GCGGAATTCCTGCAGCAGGTGATTTCTGCGGCGCAGACCAAGGAAAAAGCTGCGGTGCTGGACCAGGCGCTGAAGCGCCGCAGCTTTGAAGTGCTGCCTGCCGGCGGCTTGGAGGGGCGTACCAGAGCCATGCTGAAGGTGCAGGACGGTTGTGTGAATTTCTGCAGCTATTGCATCATTCCCTATACCAGAGGGCCTGTTCGCTCCGCACCTTTAGCCTTGGCGGTGGAGCAGGCAAAGGAATTGGCGGAACAGGGCTATAAGGAGATCGTGGTCACCGGCATTGAAATTGCCTCCTGGGGCATAGATTTACCAGGCAAACCGCCCTTGGCAGAGCTGCTGGAGGCGGTCTGTGATGCGGTTCCCCGCCTGCGAGTGCGCATCGGCTCCTTGGAGCCGAGAGTTGTCACGGAGGAGTTTTGCCAGAGGGTGCAAAAGCTGTCCAACCTGTGCCCTCAGTTCCACCTGTCTATGCAGTCCGGCTGTGATACGGTGCTGAAGCGAATGAATCGAAAGTATGACACCGCCCGCTATCTGGAAAGCATTCAGCTATTGAACCGCTATTTCCCCGGCTGCGCGGTGACTACCGATATGATCGTGGCCTTCCCCGGAGAAACGGAAGAAGAATTCCAGGCATCTTTGGAATTTATCCGGAAATGCGCCTTTGCAGATATGCATATTTTCCCCTATTCCCGCCGTCCCGGTACACCTGCGGACAAGATGCCCGGTCAACACAGCAATGCCGTAAAGGAAGAAAGAAGCCGGAATGCCATCGCTGTGGCGACAGAGATGTCCCGGACCTATCGGCAAAATTTGGTGGGCGCAACCGTTTCTGTGCTTTTTGAAGAGAAAGATGGGGTATACTATACAGGACACACGCCCAATTATGTAAAAGTATACGTAAAGGGAGAGAACCTGCACAACAAGGTCTGTCAGGTGACCGTAACGGAGCTCCACAGGGACGGCGTACTGGGCAGACTGGACAATCGGGATACAATGTGATATACTAAATATTCCCAAACTGGATTGAAGGAGGCGTTGCCTTTTGAAATATTGGAGAGGTTATCTCACCGCAGGCATTCTGCTTGCTTGCACCTGGGCGCTGCGGGAATTTGCCAAGGCCCATACGGTGTTGGTGGATATGATTTACCCCTATGTGACCCGTATGGCGCAGATTTTTCTGTCCGGCTGGAGCAGCGGTGTGGATTTTTGCGTGTGGCAGATGCTGCTGCTGGCGCTGATTGCGTTTATTATTGCCAGTGCGGTGCTGATGATTATTCTGAAATGGAATCCCATTCGCTGGGGCGGTTGGGTTTGTACCGTGTTGGCGGCGGTGGTGTTTCTGAACACCGGTCTTTACAGTTTGAATGAATTTTCCGGCCCTCTGTCGGAGGATATTCGCCTGGAAGAGACGGACTACAATATTGTAGAGCTGGAAAACGCAGCCATCTATTACCGGGATCAGGCAAACGTACTGGCTGACCAGCTTCCCCGGGACCAAAAGGGCGATGTGGTATTCGCTGATTTCAAAACCTTGTCCAATCAGGCGGCAAAAGGCTTTGAACAGCTGGTTTATGAGGAATCCCTGTCGGTGTTTGCAGGTCCTATGGAGCCGGTGAAACGGCTGGGCTGGACAGGCAGATACACCGCCAAGGGCATTACCGGCGTGACGGTTGGCCTGACCGGCGAGGCGGCGGTGAATCCTGAGACACCTCCTGTAATGCTGCCCTTTGCCATGTGTAAGGAAATGGCCCACCGGGCCAGTATCGCCATAGAGCCGGATGCCGGCTTTGCAGCCACACTGGCTTGCAGAAAAAATACCGACTCTCAGTTCCAGTACTCCGGCCTTTTGATGAGCTACCGCTACTGTTTGAAAGCACTGGAAGATTTGGATCGCGTCACCGGCGAGGGCATTGCTGCCCGGGTATCTGCCGGGGAAATGCCCAGTGTCAAGCGGGATTTGGCGGTCTGCGACGAATTCTACGGCGACAATGTGATGAAGGATGCCAGAGCCTGCGACCTGTTGGTGAGCTGGCATATTCAGGAGGTCGTCCTGCCCACCCAGCTGGAGGAAGAGGAAATCTTTAACCCTCTGGACAAGACCCAGGTGGATTTGTCCGACAATCCCAATGCATAGGTGGCAGATATGAAACATACACTATCTGAAGGATTGCCCAAACTGGGACTCAATTTGTCCGACGAAACCCAAAACACCCTCTGCGCCTTTGGGACCGCGGTGGTGGAACAAAATAAAGTGATGAACCTGACGGCAATCACCGAGCCTGCGGCGGTGGCAAAGCTCCATTTGCTTGACAGCCTTTCTCTGCTGACGCTGGAGGATTTGGCCGGCAAAAAAGTGATTGACGTGGGCTGTGGCGCAGGCTTTCCTGGCGTGCCGGTGAAGATCGCCTGCCCGGAAATGAAATTGACCCTGTTGGATTCTCTGGGAAAGCGTATGAACTGGCTGGAAACTGTTCTGCCTACGCTGGGTGTGGATGCTGAATGCGTCACCGCCAGAGCGGAAGATGCAGTACAGTCCCGTCGGGAGCGCTATGATTATGCCACCAGCCGGGCAGTCGCCCGACTGAATATCCTGCTGGAGCTGACCGCGCCCTATGTAAAAGTAGGGGGCAAGGTGCTGGCCATGAAAGGCACTGCAGCCCAAGAGGAATTGGCGGAAGCCAAAAATGCTATCTCCAAGCTGGGTTTGCAGGTGGAACAGGTGGCGGAATTTCCCGTAGATGGCACGGCCCATACGGTGATTGTGCTGAAAAAGATAGCGCCCACCCCTAAACAGTACCCCCGGCGCTATGCCAAAATCAAACAAAATCCCCTATAAAAAACCGCCGCAGCTATGCGGCGGTTTTTTCTGAACAAATTATGAAAAAGCACAGATAGTTATTGCTTTTGCGGGGAAAATATGCTATAATACTAAAAACTTTTCTGTGTCTTTATGAGCGGCACGGGCGTCCGCTGCGAGCGGACAGTGACTGCAAAAAGGAGATAGTAAAGGATAATATTCTATCGGCAGCTGGGTGAATGCGGCCGGTGGAATACAAATAATTAGGAGGAAACGACTATGAAGAAAATCACCAAGCTTCTGGCTCTGTTGTTGGCAGTTGTGATGGTTCTTTCTTGCATCGCTGGTTGTAAGAAGAAGCCCACCACCGATCCTACCAATGGCGATAACGCAGCCAAGGCAGAGTACACCTTCCGCGGCTATACACAGCAGATGGGTACCAACTGGAACCCCCACACCTGGGAAGTGGAAGGCGATAACGCCATTCTGAGCTACCTGGAGACTCCTCTGGTAACTATGTCCGTTAAGGATTCCGAGAAGAGCGAGTATCAGTGGGTTTACAAGGCTGCTACTTCCGTTACCGATGTGACCAAGGATCACAAGGACGACCTGACCAAGTACAAGGTCACTCTGCCTGCCGGCCAGACTGCTGAGCAGACCGAGAAGGGCTACGTATTCGAGATCAAGCTGAACCCCAACATGAAGTGGCAGGACGGCACTGTGATCAATGCTGACTCCTACATCTACTCCATGAAGGCTCTGCTGGATCCCACTATGATGAACTACCGTGCGAACCTGTACTACAACGGCGAGTCCGCTGTTGCCGGTGGTTACAACTACTACTACGCTCTGTCCAAGGGCATTTACCCCGCAGTTGCCTTTGAAAAGGTTGCTTCCATGAAGCCTGAGGATGTTTACATCAATATGTGGGCTGACTGGGGCGCAGAAGGCTACAAGGACGAGAAGGGCAACGAGTGCCCCGAGTATGTGTCCATTGCCGACACCACTGTTTACGACAACGAGAAGAAGGACGACGCTATCTCCGGTAAGACCTTCTTCGAGGAGTACAACGCTTACTTTGCTTCCGGCCAGATTGGCCTGTACACCTACAAGGTAAACGAGAACTACAACGAAAACTACGCTGAAACCTACGATGCAACCGTTGGCTGCTACAAGGTTGACGACTACACCATTCGCTACGTCACCCAGGCTGCTATCGACATCAACTACTTCCTGACCTCCTGTACCTCCAACTGGCTGGTACACAAGGAGACCTACGAGAAGGGCTTTGATACCACCGGCAAACTGAAGACCACCAACTACGGTACTGACATGGCTAACACCATGTCCTACGGCCCCTACAAGCTGGAGTCCCTCCAGAAGGGCAAGCAGGTTGTGTTCGTTCAGAACGAGAACTACTATCAGTACACTAAGAATGCAGACGGCACCCTGTCCGCTCTGACCGACTACGATGTAGACGGCAAGAAGGTTACCGCTTACCAGACCACCAAGGTCGTTATCGATGTGATGACCGACGAGGCTGCAAAGCAGGCATTCCTGAAGGGTCAGCTGTCCGAGTGGACTCCTACCGCTGACGAGATGGCTAACTACTCCACCTCCGACCAGATGCGTCAGGTTGACGAGACCTACACCCAGGCCTTCTTCTTCAATTCCAACGTGAAGGACCTGCAGGAGATGGATAAGTCCAAGGGCAACCAGAACTCTGTTGTTCTGTCCAACGACAACTTCCGTAAGGCATTCTCCCTGGCTATGGACCGTAAGGACTGGGTTACCGCAACTCCCGGCTACAAGCCCAGCTACTCCCTGATGAACAACCTGTACTACTACGACATCTACAACGATCCCACCTCCACCTACCGTAGCTCTCCCCAGGCTATGCAGGCAATCTGCGATGTCTACGGTGTTAAGTGGGTTGACGGCGCTATGTACGGCACTCTGGAAGAGGCCTACGGCTCCATCACCGGTTACAACCTGACCGAGGCTAAGGAGCTGATGAAGGCTGCTTGCGACGAGCTGGTCAAGGCAGGTCTGTATAAGAAGGGCGAGGAAATCAAGATTCGTATTGCTTACTCCGCAGGTCCTTTGTCCTCCTCCGATCACAACCAGGTGACTAAGGTTAACCAGTACCTGAACGCAGCTATGGAAGGCTCCGGCTTCGGCAAGATCACTCTGGAAGCTATCGGCGATATTCCCAGCCGTCACGGCAAGGTGCCCGGCGGTGAGTACGCTATCGGCTACGGCGCATGGGGCGGCGCAGCCTTCTATCCCTTCCGTAATATGCAGGTTTACTGCGATACCAAAGACTACAGCGTCCAAGAGTTGGGCTGCTGGGATCCCACTACCGAGACTCTGACCATCAAGGTTGACGGCGAGAATGTCACCATGACCTGGCAGGATTGGTCCCGCGCTCTGATTGGTACCGGTCCTTATGCCAATGCTTCTATCGGCATCAAGCTGGACATCACCGCTGTTATGGAGCGTGAGTTCCTGAAGAAGTACTACCGTATTCCTCTGGCTGCTTCCTGCGCTGCATACCTGCAGTCCTTCCAGGTTCAGGACTACACCGAAGAGTATAATATTATGTACGGCTTCGGCGGCCTGGAGCTGATGACCTACAACTACTCCGATGCCCAGTGGGCAGACTATGTTGCTAAGGCTGGCGGCACTCTGAGCTACGAATAATCCTTTCTGAAAATCTGATTACCGAATCAGCGGCCAGGGGGGCATATGCCCCCCTGGCTTGGTTGCCCATTTACGGGAAACCAAGCCAGGTATCATAAAGCATTGTTTCTGCTTTTCAACAAAGGCTATACCCTTATAACCCTTGTTGAAGAACAGTAGCTTATTGCTGAAACTTCCTCTACTGTAAAGAAAAGGAGAACGACTCCCATGAAAATGACCAAATATGTGATTAAGAGAATCATACTGATGTTCTTTGTGTTCTTTGTGGTCACAACCATCTGCTTCACATTGATTCGACTGCTTCCCCGGGAACTGCCTCAGGATAAGGTTCAGGCCCAGGCAATTCAGGAACGGTGGAATGCCTTGGGCTACAATGAGCCGCTGCTGACCCAGTTTGGCATCTATTTGCGGAACATTGTTACTAAGTTTGACTTCGGTACTTCCTGGTATATCCAGTTCCGTGAGCCTGCCCTGAATCTGCTGCTGGAGAGACTGACACCTACCGTTCTGGTCAACACCTATTCTCTGCTGTTTTCCATTCCCATTGGCATTCTGCTGGGCATCTATGCCGCTATTAAGAAAAATAAGTGGCAGGACAGCCTGATCAGCACCGGCGTTATGGTATTCGTCTCCGTTCCCAGCTATGTTTACGCATTTTTGGTACAGTACTTCCTGTACTTTAAGCTGGACCTGCTGCCGTTGACGGTATACTCTCTGGCAGACGGCGGCGGCAGCTGGTTTACCGCCAAAATGTTCTACTCTATGATTCCGCCCATTCTGGCCCTATCCTTCGGTGAGATTGCCGGTCTGTGCCGATTCACCCGCGCCGAGCTGACGGAAACCCTCACCTCCGACTATATGCTTCTGGCCCGTACCAAGGGTCTGACCCGTGGACAGGCTACCGCCCGTCACGCATTGAAGAACGCAATGGTTCCCATTCTTCCTATGATTATCGGCTCCTTCATCAGCGTTATGAGCGGTTCTATGATTATTGAGCGTATCTTCTCGATCCCCGGTGTGGGACAGCTGTATATCCAGGCCATTAACCTGTTTGACTACGACGTGTTTATGATCGACTGTATTTTCTACAGCTTCGTCGGATTACTTGCCGGCATTGTGGTGGACTTGAGCTACGGCTTCATCGACCCCCGAATTAGAATGGGAGAAAAGTAATATGGAAAAGAAATACAACATTCCAAAGGAAAAGTTCGCCTTTGTCCACGACGGCGAACGAATTTCCGATAAGAAATTTGAAGATAAGCCTATTGGCTACTTTAAGGATGCGTGGATCCGTTTCCGCAAGAGCAGAGCCTCTGTGATTGCGGCGATCATTATCATTGCCATCGTGCTGTACTCTTTGGTGATGCCCCTGATTATCACCAGCCATGACGCTACCTTTATGTGCAGCACCTATGCCAAGAAGCCCGGCCGTGTCACATGGCTGCGGGACTTTGGCGTTGCCACCGGCGGTGTAGAACGAAACAGCAATGAGGCCGGTTATATCCGCCTTTTGGCCATCGGCGTAGGCGCTGAGAGCAAAAACGGCCAGGTGGTTACCTTGGGTGAGGGCAAGAACAGCGAATACCAGCCCATTTTAAAGACCGGCACACCCTATGAGCAGGAGCTGCCCGGTAAAAAGGTGGCGAAATACTATCCCGCTACCATTGACACCTATCTGGAAGTAGGCTTTATATACACCGATGTAGAGCAGGTGGAGTATGACCGGATTGTGGCATGGCAGGAGGAAACCGGTATTCAGGTTATCTACCCTATGGTAGATACGAACAGTGAGTACTGCTTCGATGCCAATGACGCAAACTACTGGTACAAGACCAAGGGTAAGGCCGTTCCCGTAACCACCGTCGGCGGTAACGCAAAAACCGTGTCCTACTCCGAGGATCTGGTGCTGGAGGATAACTACAAGCGCAATGCCGACGGCTCTTTGGCATACTTCACCTATGCCGGCGGCGGCGATGAGAATACCGCCCAGAAGCGTATCCGTGTTTTGTACTACAATTACTATCAGTATCTCTACGGCAGCGAGCCTAACTATATTATGGGCACTGACTCCCAGGGCTATGACCTGGCGCTGCGGATTGCCGGCGGTATCCGGATGTCCCTGATTGTGGCAATCTCCGTTTCTGTTATTAACTTCCTCATCGGCGCTGCTTACGGCGCGGTGGAGGGTTACTACGGCGGCACAACAGATATTGTTTTGAGCCGTGTTACCGATATCTTATCCGGTGTGCCCTTTATCGTTGTGGCAACCCTGTTCCAGATTCACCTGTCCCAGAAGGTGGGCGCAATTCCCAGCCTGCTCTTTGCTTATGTGCTGACGGGCTGGATTGGTACGGCAAGCCGTGTCCGTACCCAGTTCTACCGGTTCAAGAATCAGGAATATGTGATGGCCGCCCGGACCTTGGGCGCCCGTGACAGCCGGATTATCTGGAAGCATATCTTCCCCAACACCTTGGGCACGATTATTACTTCCTCTGCCCTGGTCATTCCCAGCGTTATCCTCACCGAGAGTATGCTGTCCTTCCTGGGCATTATCAAGTTGGGCACTGCAGAGGCAACCTCTTTGGGTACGCTGTTATCCGATGCCAGCGGCATTTGGACCAACTACCCTCATCTGATGCTGTACCCCGCGCTGATTATCTCCCTGCTGATGATCTGCTTCAACCTGTTCGGCAACGGTCTGCGGGATGCCTTTAACCCTGCCCTGCGTGGTGTGGAGGATTAAATGATGGAAAATATCTTAGAAGTAAAGAACTTAAAAATCTCTTTCCGCACCTCCGGCGGTACGGTGAAAGCCGTGCGGAATATCTCCTTCAACCTGGAAAAGGGCAAGACCCTGGCCATCGTAGGCGAGTCCGGCTCCGGTAAGTCCGTTACCTCCAAGGCCATTTTGGGCATTTTGGCAGGCAACTCCATTGTGGAGGGCGGCGAGATTATTTATGACGGCAAGGACCTGCTGAAAATCACCGAGGAGGATATGTGTGAAATCCGCGGTGACGAAATCTCTATGATTTTCCAGGACCCCCTGTCCTCACTGAACCCCATTGTAAAAATCGGCAAGCAGATTACTGAGGCAATGCTGCTGAAGAATAAGACCAGCCGCAAGGATTCCAAGAAGCAGTACAAGGATATGCTGGCGCTGCTGAAGAAGAATCTTATGTTGGCCGGTGCAGACAGCAGCGATATCCTCTCCGATATGACTGCCCTGGATAAGGCGGTTGCCTATTCCTTTAACACCTCTATGGAGAAGAAAAAGGCAGTGATGTCCGCCCTTAATGATGCAAAGGCCTACTTTGCAGGCGAATTCACCAAGAAAGATGCTCTGCACTATGCCAAGGAGCTGGCCGACAAGGTGGAAGACAGCATTGACCGTCTGGAAATCATCAAGGACAGCTTTGCTTATACCTTGCGCAGCGGCCTCAACAGCGGTATTGAGCAGTATTTTGCCGCTACCGTAAATAACCCCAAGGAAGAGGCACGTTTTGCCCGTCAGAGCGCAAAGCGGGAGGCCCTCATCGCCCGTGGTAAGACCGTGGACTGGAAGGTGCGGCCCAAGAACATCTATGATTTGGCCGAGCTGAAGGGCAATATCGCCCACTTGGTAGAGCGGCTGGAAGACCGTTATGAAAAGGCAATCGCCAATGCAGGCAATGTGAACATTGCCGCAAGACGGGAAGCCATCGTAAAATATCTGGCGGATAAGGCTCAGAAAATGAACTTTGTCCTCACCCCCGCTATGGCAAAGCAGCGGGCGCTGAAGCTGATGGACGAGGTTGGCATCAAGGACCCGGCTATGCGGTACAACCAATACCCCTTTGAGTTCTCCGGCGGTATGCGTCAGCGTATTGTGATCGCTATCGCCCTGTCTGCTGACCCGGAGATTCTCATCTGTGACGAGCCTACCACCGCTTTGGACGTAACGATTCAGGCCCAGATTCTGGAGCTGATCAACAACCTGAAAAAGGAGCGGAATCTGTCCGTTATCTTCATCACCCACGATTTGGGCGTGGTTGCCAATATGGCAGATGATATTGCCGTTATGTACGCAGGTAAGATCGTGGAATACGGCACTGTTGATGAGGTGTTCTACGATCCCCGTCACCCCTACACCTGGGCGCTGCTGTCCTCTATGCCGGACCTGGACACCAAGGAAAAGCTGGACGCAATCCCCGGTACACCCCCCAATATGATTTATCCCCCGGTGGGCGATGCCTTTGCTGACCGGAATAAGTACGCAATGCAAATTGACTTTGAGCAGCAGCCTCCCGAGTTTGCGGTGTCTGACACCCACTGGGCGGCAACATGGCTCTTACACCCCGATGCGCCCAAGGTGGAAGTCCCCAAGATTATCACCGACCGGATTGCCAGAATGAAGCAGAAAGCAGGTGAGCAGAATGGAAAATAAGGAAGTTCTGCTGCGGGTAGAAAACCTGTGCCAGCATTTTGGCCCTGTTAAGGCAGTGGACAATGTGTCTTTCGATATCAAGAAGGGCGAAGTGTTCGGCCTTGTTGGCGAGTCCGGCTGTGGTAAGACCACCACCGGCCGCAGCATCATCAAGATTTACGACATCACCTCCGGCAGTATTTACTTTAAGGGCAAGCGTATCTGCGCCGGTACAAAGGCGTACCGGGAAGAGATCGCTGCCTGCCGTAAGGAAATGAAGGAAAACCCCGCCGCTGCAGAAAGCTGCAAGGCAAGAATTGCCCAGCTGAAGGATGAAATCCGTCAGGCGAAAAAAGACCATGCCAAGTCTGGCATGGTGACGGATATTCAAATGATTTTCCAGGACCCCATTGCATCGCTGAATCCCCGT
>JAZSAD010000024.1:0-23973 GCA_045601715.1 Faecousia sp. | reverse complement strand
TTCCAGATGGTTGGCTTGGGCGAAGAGGACGTGAAGGCCAAGTTCCCCGCTATGTATAACGCCTTCACCTACGGCGCGCCTCCCCACGCAGGCGCAGCCCCCGGCATTGACCGGATTGTGATGCTGCTGTGCGGTGAGGAGTCCATCCGTGAGGTTATCACCTTCCCCATGAACAAGAACGCCCAGGACGTGATGATGGACGCACCCACCACTGTTTCCCAGAAGCAGCTGGACGATGTGCATATCCTCATCAACGAATCCCACCTGCAATAAAATACGCCCCGGCAGGATCACCTGCCGGGGTTTCTTGTTTGCAGTATGCCTCTGGCGGGAACGATCATACTTTCTCTCCGGCGAGAAAGTATGCAAAGAGCCGCCGGGAAACGTTTCGTAGGTTTCCCGGACTCTTCCCACGACCAAATGGGGAAATGCACAGGTAAATCCGAAATCTAACATTACTGGCATTTCCCCCTTTGGAAACCCCTAGTTACCCAAGTAGTCACGATGGAGCGGCGGGGGATACTTAAGGGGGCGCTATTTGCTCGTAGCCCCTGTTGTGGTTCCCGATATCTTCCTCGGCTAATCGCCATCGTCAGCTATCGACCACTGCCACTCGCTCCCCTTCCTGTTTCCGCCACTGGCGGCGGTCGGGTCGCTCCCCCCTTAGGGCGCATTCTTTGGGTACTTTCTTGGCGAAACAAGAAAGTACCGCCGCCGGCAGGCACTTGCCGGAGAGAAAGTATGGGGCACCCTAATAAATAAAGGACGTGTTGTAAATAACAACACGTCCTTTTGCTTATTTCTTTTTCCGCTTGGGTAGGAACAGGAAAATGGCCGCAGCGCCAAGACCGGTGAGTGTGAGAATTACCGGCAGGGCAGAGGTTTCTTCCTCTTCTTCTGTTTGCTGACCGGAGATGCGGATCTCCAGGAACAGGTTATCCATCAGCCGATTGGTCTCGGACGGCAGATACAGATAGCTGACACCTTTATCCAGAATGGATTGATCGGGGTAGATAACCTCGCTTTCTGCCAGGTATTCGTCCATATGGTCTCTTGCGCCTTCAATGGGAGAACCGTAGCAGATGTAGTCCATGTTTGCGCCGGAAATTTCCGGATCGCACAGGAAGTTGATAAACTTTTCAGCAGCCTCCTTATTCTCACTGCAGGTGGGAATACACATGGCATCGATGAATAGATTGAAGCCCTGCTCCTCCGGCAGATAGAACCGCAGGTCGGGGTTTGCGTCCATCATCATCATACAGTCGCCGGCATAGTAGGGAGCGATCCACGCGTTTTCGCCTTCCATAATACCGTAAATCTGGTCCATAACATATTGCCGCACCAGAGGATTTTGCTCCCCCAGGCTGTTTGCCGCCTGTTTCAGCTCTGCAGTATCGGTGGTATTGATGCTGATACCGGACAGGAACTGGGCAACACCGAAGGCATCCCTGGAGTTATCGAACTGCAGGATTTTGCCCTTGTACTTTTCGTTCCACAGCAGCTCCCAACCGGTCACATCTGCCTCGTCCACGTACTTGGAGTTGTAGAGAATACCCACAGTGCCCCATGTGTAGGGAACAGAGTATTGGTTGTCTGGGTCGTAGGCTGTGTTCTTGAAGGCCTCCTGCACATACTTGTAATTGGGAATGTTGTCAAAATTCAGGGGCAGAAGCATATTCTCCTGCTTTAGACGGGCAATCATATAATCCGAGGGAATGATCACATCCACCGTCAGACCGCCGCCTGCCAACTTGGCATAGAGAGATTCATTGGAATCGTAGGTGGTGTAGTTCACGTCGATATCGGGATGCGCTTGCTCGAATGCTTCAATGATGTCCATAGTGCCATCGCTGCCGTCGGCGATATTCTGACCCCAGTTCATTACGTTCAGGGTGATTTTGTCCTGACGGGTGGACAGGATCAGCCAGCCGCAGCCAAACAAAATGGCAACTGCGCACACACCTGCGCACACTCTGCGGAATATTTTCTGTCCGCTGGTCAGGGATTTTGCCTGCTTTGTAATTTTCTTCCGATCTGCGCGAATCTGCAGCAGATTCATGGTCACCATCAGCAGGAAAATCAGCAAAAACAACAGGGTAAACATGGCGTAAACCCTCGGCTGCATCGGTTTTTTGGTGTAGGAGTAAATCTCCACCGGCAAAGTTAAGAATCCGTTGCCGGACACAAAGTAGCTGATCACAAAATCGTCCAGACTCATCGTGAACGCCATAATCGCGCCGGACACAATGCCGGGCATAATCTCATGAAGCGTTACTTTGAAGAAGGATTGCACTGGGGTGCAGCCTAAATCCATAGCGGCATCCTGCAGGGCGGGATTCATCTGCTTCAGCTTGGGCATCACGTTCAGAATCACATAGGGCAGATTGAAGGTGATGTGGGCAATCAGCAGTGTCCAGAAGTTCAGGCTTTCCTTTTTGTGCAGCAGGGTAGAGCCTACAAACACGAACAGCAATGACAGGGAAATACCGGTCACAATGTCCGGATTGGTCATGGGAATGTTGGTCAGACCCATAACGGTTTTCCGCAGCTTGGGATTCATATTGTGAATACCCACCGCAGACAGCGTGCCAAATGCGGTAGCAACCGCTGTAGACAGAATGGAAATCAGCAGGGAGTTGCCCAGCAGCGCCAGCAGATCCTTATCTTGAAACAGGGCCTTATACTGGTCAAGGGTGAAGCTTTCAAAGATGGTCAAATCCTTGCCTGTGTTAAAGGAGGCAACCACCAACACCAGCATGGGCAGATATAAAAACGCAAAAATCAGAACAGTCAGAACGCGATTTGCCTTTTTCATACGACAACACCGCCTTCCTCGTCCTCACCGCCGAAGCGGTTCATAATGCCGGTGCAAACCAGCACCATCAGCATCAGGAGCAAGCTTAGGGCAGCACCCATATTGGGGTTGTTACTGGTCTTGAACTGCTTTTCAATCACGTCGCCGATGAGCATGGTCTCAGCGCCGCCCAGCTTTTGGGAGATATAGAAGGTGGAAACCGCAGGCACAAACACCATGGTAATGCCGGAGAGAATGCCGGGCATACTCAGGGGCAGTACCACACGGGCAAATACCTGATAGCCGTTACAGCCCAAATCCTCAGCTGCCTCAATGAGCCGGTTATCAATCTTTACGATCACTGCATACAGGGGCAGAATCATATAGGGCAGGTAGTTGTACACCATACCTAAGATAACTGCGCCGGAAGTGCCGATGATTTCTACTGTGCCAATGCCCAATTTACCCAGCAACACATTGATAATGCCGTTGGTTTCAAGCAATCCTACCCAGGCCAGTGTCCGGAGCAAAAAGCTCATACACATAGGCAGCATCACCAGCATATATAGAATCTTTTGCATAACAGCTGAGCGATGGGCGATGAAATAGGCAACAGGGTAACCGAGCAGCAGGCAGATAATTGCCGAAACCACAGAGTACCACACAGAAGTGGCTAAGGTGGGCAGAAACAGTCCTAAATCCCGCAGATTATTCAGGGTGAACGCGCCGGTATCCGGGTCGGTGAGGGCATAGTAACCCATCACGCCCAGGGGGATCAGGGTGAACAGGAGCATCCAAAGAATATAAGGACCGCTCAGGAGAATGGACTTATTCTTCTTCATCGTCTGCATCCTCCGTCAGCTCGTCGTACTCAGCAGAGTAGGAGCTGTAGTCACCAAACATACCGGAGTATTCACTCTTGTGCATAATGTGGATATCCTCGGGATTCAGGCGGATGCCCACCGTCTCACCCTCGCCGTGGTAATCGGTGGTCTGAATCAGCCACTTAAAGCCCCGGAAGTCCACAATAATATCATAGTTCAGACCCTTGAAGGTCACGCTGGTAACTGTACCCACCAGATGACCCTCACCGGCAGGTACGAAGTCAATATCCTCGGGGCGAATGACCACATCCACAGGCTCGTTAGGGGCAAAGCCTGCGTCCACACAGTCGAATACCCGACCAAAGAACTTGACCTTGTAGTCAGACAGCATAATGCCATCCAAAATATTACTCTCGCCGATAAAGTCAGCCACAAAGGCGTTCTTCGGCTCATTATAAATATCCTCAGGTTTACCGATTTGCTGGATGCGGCCCTTATCCATAACCACAACGGTATCGGACATACTAAGCGCCTCTTCCTGGTCGTGGGTCACGTAAATAAAGGTAATGCCCATGGCCTGCTGAATTCGCTTCAGTTCGTTCTGCATATCTTTGCGCAGACGCAAATCCAAAGCAGCCAAAGGTTCGTCCAAGAGCAGAACCTTCGGACGGTTCACCAGCGCTCTTGCGATGGCAACCCGCTGCTGCTGACCGCCGGAAAGGCTGTCGATACTGCGGTGCTCAAAGCCGGTCAGACCCACAACGGCCAGAATCTCCTGTACCCGCTGGTGAATCTCTTCCTTGGGTAGCTTTGCCACCTTCAGACCGAAGGCAATATTGCCGTAAACATCCAAATGGGGGAAAAGAGCATACCGCTGAAACACGGTGTTGATCTGCCGCTCGTAGGCAGGCACATCGTTGATGCACTTTCCGTCAAAAAGCACCTTGCCGGAAGTAGCAGTCAAGAAACCGCCGATAATCCGCAAAGTGGTGGTTTTGCCGCAGCCGGAGGGACCCAGCAGCGTGAGGAATTCCTTATCATTAAAATAGAGATTGATACCATCAAGTATCCGCTCCCCGTCGAACTCCATGGAAAGATCCTGGAGTCTGATGAGTTCTTTGGACATTATCCCCCTCCATTCTTTTTCGCAACCTCCTTAAAATCATCTGCGGTTATTGGCGGCTCTTTTGCCCCAAATCTGCAGTTTGAAAGCCTTGAAATACACAAAGTATTTCTGCATTTCCAAACTTTGATTTGCACCAAAATCCCTCGCCACTAACGCTTGCTGACTTTACATCGGTTGCTCATTTTTTGTAGTTATTTTTGTTAGGTTCTTATATAGTACCTTAATAGTATAGATATAACCGAAAATGCGACTTTTGTCAACAGTATTTTACCCCATAAGCCCCCCTCTAAAAAATATTTCCAAAACTTGGTTTAAGGAAGAAAAAAGTGGAAATAATAGGCTTCGGAGGTGCTTATCAATGAGCAAGAAAAAGTTTACCGGCAGCGTAAACGGTAAGGGCTACTACATAGCCCTTGCGCTGTGTGCCGTTGCCATCGGAATCTCCGGATTCCTCTATTACAGAAACGCGGAAAAGCCTGAGCCTTCCGCCAACGGGGAGACTGTTATGAATCAGCAGGACGATACCCCCGTTGTTGCTACCAATCCGGACGGCACACCCGTGACCGTGCCGGGCAATCCTGTGAAGAAACCGCTGCATACGGTTTCTCCTGTGGAGGGGCAGACTGTGGCAGTGTATGCCATGGATAGCCTGACCTATAACGCCACCACCCGGGATTGGCGTGTCCACAACGGCATTGACATTGCCGCCGAGGCAGGGACAGAGGTCCACGCTGCCGCGGACGGTGAAATCTATACCGTCTACGAGGACGAGCAGATGGGTATGACGGTGGTCATCCGTCACGAGGGCGGCTATACAACCAAGTATTCCAGCCTGGATAAGACCGTAGCGGTAAAGCCCGGCGACACCGTCACCGCGGGGCAGACAATCGGTACCGTTGGCAATACCGCCTTAATGGAAAGTGCCATCGGTGACCATGTACACTTCGGTGTTACCTGTGACGGTAAGGCGATCAATCCTGCCGACTTCCTCACACAGGAATAAAAAGCTTCTTCATTTTTCCTCTTTCTATCGGGCCGCTGTCTATTGCAGCGGCCCATCTTTTTTGTTATAATGGAAATATACTTTGTGATAATTGTCACAGAACATTCTCCAAAGGTGAACTATATTAAAGAAAAAACGGAGGTAAGCATCTATGCAGATAGTGATTGCTTTTTTAGAAGGTGTTATTACCTTTATATCGCCTTGCCTGTTGCCCATGCTGCCGGTATACCTGTCCTACTTTGCCGGTGGCGGTGAGCGGACAATGAAGAAAACCCTGGTAGGCGCCACCGGTTTTGTGGCAGGCTTTACGGTAATATTTGTAGCCATGGGCGCATTGGCAGGCACACTCGGCGGCTTTCTGAGAGAATACCAGACAGCGGTCAATATTATTTCCGGTCTTGTGGTGATCTTCTTCGGCCTGCACTTTTTGGGTGTGTTCAAATTTAACTTGTTCAACGGAACCCGGAAAGCGGTCAATAAGGATAATATGGGCTTTTTCACCGCTGCGTTATTCGGCATTGTCTTTTCTCTGGGGTGGACACCCTGCGTAGGCGCATTTTTGGGTTCTGCATTGGCGCTGGCATCTCAAAGCGGTCATATGCTGCTGGGAATGGGTATGCTGCTGGCATATTCCCTTGGCTTAGGTGTGCCGTTTTTGCTCAGTGCGGTGCTGATCGACCAGCTCAAGGGCGCGTTTAACTGGGTAAAACGGAACTATACCGTTATCAATGCCATCAGCGGCAGCCTGCTGATTGTTGTGGGCGTTGCTATGGCAACCGGCCTGCTGGACAGATTGCTGCGGATATTAAGCTAGGAGGAAACATATGGAACAGAAAAAGACGATTCTTGTCGTTGTCATAGTCTTTGCGCTGCTGATGGCAGTGGCAGTTCCTCTTTATAACAGGCTCAGCCGGGACGCCCAGCCGGACCAATTGATCACCCTGCCCCAACAGGAAAACCCCACGGAAACCCCAACCACCCAACCCAAAGCAACAAAACCGGAAGAAACTCAACCCTCCAGCCCACCGGAAACCCCAACTACCCAACCCACCGAACCGCCGATGACCTTGGAATATGATTTCACTGTGGTTGACGGCAACGGCAAGTCTGTAAAATTATCAGATTATGTGGGTAAGCCCATCGTGCTGAATTTCTGGGCAAGCTGGTGCGGCCCTTGTAAGAGTGAAATGCCGGAATTCCAGCAGGTGTTTGAGGAAATGGGGGAGCAGGTGCAGTTTCTGATGGTCAATGCCACCGCCAGCGATACAATGGCCGATGCGAAATCCTTTATTAACCAATACGGCTACACCTTCCCGGTGGTGTTTGATACCCGGGGCGAGGCGCTGTATACCTACGGCGTGGACGCATTCCCCACCACCTTCTTCCTGGATAAAACGGGAACGGTTGCCGGTTATGTAGTGGGCGCGATCAGTAAGGAAACCCTTCTGAAAGGCATCGGTATGATAACCAAATAGCATAGTGGGTGGCTGACAGCCACCCACTTTTTCTGTACCATTATGGCAATCTCCCGGCACAATGTCCGCTGTTACACAACCGTGCCTCAGAACCTTGTAGGGCGGGGGCTTGCTCCCGCCGAAACCATACATAATGGACAGCACCGATCATTTATGCTATAGTAAAAATAAATCCCCAAAATCTGTAAGAATTGCAATTTGAGTCCCGTCTTTTAGGGTGAAAGGACTTTCAAAAAGAAAGAAGGAGGCGATTTCGTTGGAGGATGCGAACATCATTCAGCTGTATTGGGACAGGGACCAGTCAGCCATCCAAGAATCCGACCAAAAGTACGGCAGATACTGCTTTGCGGTGGCCAATCGGATTTTGGACTCCCGGGAGGACTCCCTGGAGTGCGTCAATGACACCTGGCACAATGCCTGGCGAGCCATTCCACCGGAAAAGCCTTCTGTTCTCCAGTCGTTTTTTGGTCGGATTACCCGCAATCTTGCCTTGGACCGGTATGCCTATAACAATGCCCAAAAGCGGAATGCCCGATTGGAAACGGCAATGGACGAATATTGGCAGTGTATTCCCAACGGGGAAATACTGCCGGAGGATCGCATTGTGCTGAAAGACCTGATCAACCGCTTTTTAGCAAGCCTTGACAAGCAGACCCGTATCATTTTCCTGCAGCGCTACTGGTACATCTGCACTGCCAAAGAGATTGCCCGGAATGTGGGCCTTTCCGAGAGCAATGTAAATGTGATTCTCCACAGAGCCAGGAATAGATTTAAGCTATACCTTCAAAAGGAGGGGATTTCTGTATGAAAAAGAAATGGTTTCGCACCATGGATTTAGTGGACGATGCATTTATTGAAGAAGCCGATCCCAGCCGTCAGGTCACACCCCTGCGGAAAAAGCGGATCGTAACCACCCTTGTAGCAAGCGCAGCCTGCCTTGCTTTGACCTTAACCAGCCTGTGGCTGTTCTTGCCCTATGACAACACACCCCCCAGTATCGAGCAGCACAAAAAGAATGACTACTATGCCGTCATTGAAAAGCTAAATGCCCTAAAAACAGAAGAATCCAAATATAATAACAATTTCGAAATGGTTGAAGATATTGTTACGGATGCGCTTGTAAAGGGTGATGCGGTTGTTCCGGATGCCATGGCACCGGGTAGCAGCATGAACAGCGGCGCCACAGACCAGATGGGCGATGGCAGCACCTACCAGGAAATCACCGACAACCAGGTGGAGGGTATCACCGAAGCCGACCGCATTAAGCGCAGTAGTACCCACATTTTCTACCTGAACGGTGACACTCTGTGGGTTTATAATATCGCAGGCGCAGATTCTCAAAAGGTGGGTTCGGTTAATCTGTACCCCACGCTGGTTGGTGCAACTTCTGCCACCAATGCCGAGTTTTATTTGTCTGCAGATTGCAAGACAATCACAGTCATCGCAACTTATCGAAATTCTGTAAAACAGAAGATTGCAGTGCGTATGGCATCGGTAGATGTGAGCGACCCCACCAATCCCACAGTGAAAAACACGCTGGAAGTCAGCGGCAGCTATCTGTCCTCCCGTGTCATTGACGGCAAGATCCTGCTGATGACCCGGCATACCCTGGATCAATCAGCCATGGACTTTGAAAAGGAAGAAACCTTCCTGCCCCAGGTCAATGGCAAAAGCATTCCTTCCAATTGTATTCTTCATCCGGAGGTAGTCAATTCCGCCCGGTATACCGTGGTGCTGAAGCTGGACGAAGCGACCCTTACAGTGGAGGCGCAGTCTGCAGCCCTGTCCTATAGCGAACATTTCTATGTTTCCCAAAACTATATCTATTTGACCCATGTGTATGCGGCTATGGAACCGGTGGACGAACAGATGGGTATCCGCAATACCATGACAGAGATTACCGCCCTGTCCTACAAAGACACCTTCGAAAAGAAAGGTACGATTTCCGTCTGCGGTTATATAAAAGATCAATGGAGCATGGATGAATACGAAGGGATCCTCCGGGTGGTTACTACAACCAATGCCATGTCTGTTTATCAAAGGTACTTTACCGATCTGATACCGGACTATCTGCTGCGGACCACCTCTGCCGATTCCAACGCAAGCTTGTACTGCGTGGATTTGGAGGAATTTAAGTTGCTGGCTGCCGTAAAGAACTTTGCCCCTGCCGGAGAAGATGTAAGGTCTGTGCGATTCGATAAGACCGCCGCCTATGTGTGTACCGCGATTCGGGTAACGGACCCGGTGTACTTCTTTGATTTGTCTGACCCCACCAATATCACCTATAAAGAAACCGGCGAAATCTCCGGCTTCTCCACCTCTCTCATTAATATGGGGAATGGCTACCTGCTGGGCATCGGCCAGGATGGCAACGGTGATTTTAAGGCAGAGATTTACAAGGAGACCGACAGCGGTGTGGAAAGCTATTGCAAATACATTCTGAAAAATTCGTACTTCTCCCAGGATTATAAGTCCTACTATATCGACCGGGAGAATCAGCTCATCGGCCTGGGTGTTACCGTAAATTCCTCCGGCTCAAAGAATCTGTATCTGGTGCTGCACTTTGACGGTACAGAATTGGTGGAACTGCTGTTGACCCCTTTGAAAGGTACCGATAATGTCAAACGGGGTGTGTATATCGATGGCTTTATGTACCTGTTCGGCAGAGAAGACTTCAAGGTGATTGATGTTTATAACCAACCGGAAAAGCCGGAAGAACCAGAGAAAACTCGTGAGGTTGACAAAATTGTCGACCTTACCAAAGAAAATGATATAACCTACGAAACCGGTATAGAGTTCTGGTGTGAAGATGAGAAATACCAGTACTTCTTTGGCGGAGAAAGAGGTAGGTATATTAATGTTTACTATGCCGACGGTAGCGAGGAAAATGTTCTAAGCGCCTTGGAGAAAGGACACATCACCATACAAGATTTGGACAGATTCCAAATTGAATACTATGTAAAACCCCATAAATAACAAAATGGGGGCACCCACCCGGGTGCCGCCGCTTTTTGTCATTGCCACGGGTGCTTTAGCACATGTGGCAATCTCCCGGAACAAATAGGGGAGGGCTTCCCCCTCTCGATAAAAGCTGTTGAAAAATGTCGAAAAAAGTCGTAAAATGAAATCGTCCCCCCAAAAAACAAAAAAGGAGACGACCATAATGATTGAAATTTTGGATTCCTTCTTCGAGTCAATGAACTGGCCTATGGAGAAATTTCCCTCTTACGGCGCATTCCATATCCTTTATACTTTAATTGGTTTCGCAGTTTGCGGCATTACCGCCTGGAAACTGCGGAATGTCAGCGACAAAGCTGCCCGCTGGATTTTGTTCGGTACGGGTCTGGTGCTGGCAGTGGGTGAACTGCTCAAGCAGCTGTTTTACTACTTTGCCATTATGGATAACCGGTATTCCTGGGGCGATTTTCCCTTCCAGCTGTGCAGTATTCCGCTGTACCTGTGTTTAATTGCCCCGTGGCTGAAACCGGGCAAGCTGCAACGGGGTATGTATAGCTTTATGGTGCTGTATAATTTGCTGGGCGGCGCCATTGCCTTTACAGAGCCGTCAGGCCTTTTGCTGGACCAATGGTTCCTCACAATGCACGCTTGCATTTGGCATATGCTGTTGGTGTTTATTGGCCTGTTTATCTGCTTTTCCAAGCGTGGCGGCAACCAAAGGGAAGACTATAAGGGCGCAACCTGGACATTTATCGGCTTGTGCGCCATTGCCTTTGGCCTGAACTGTTTTGTCCAGTACGGACTGGGGGAGAGTATGAATATGTTCTTCGTAGGCCCGGGCAATTCCTCCTTGATCGTGTTCAAACAGTTTTCCGAATGGTTCGGCTGGTATGTCAATACCCCCATCTACATCTTTGCGGTCTGCCTTGGGGCATATCTGGTGTTCCTGCTGACCTACTGGCTGCAAAACAAAAAACTACCTACCCGCAAGAAAGAATTGGTAACATAAAAAAAGAGAGAGGCAAATGCCTCTCTCTTTTTATTTTTCTTTCAGTATTGCGGAATAACCCTTTCCGTACTGTACACACCGGGAGACCCGGCTCAAGGTGGCAGAAGAAATATCTGTTTCCTCGATCACCTGGTTGTAGGTCTTGCCCTCCAACAGAAGCTTGGCGGCGTGAAGCCGTTCTGCCATCTTTTCCACTTCTTTGTTGGTGCACAGATCCGCAAAGAGAATTTCACATTCCTCCGGTGTCTGTAAACCGGCAATCACCCGGTACAGCGCTTTGATCTTTTCACTCTTCCCCATAGGTTACCCTCCGGTCAGAAACTTTCGTGGAAGCCCTGCAGGAAAGCCCGGGTCTTTTCGCTCTTAGGATGGTCAAACACTTCTTCCGGTGTACCCATTTCTTCAATGACACCATCTGCCATGTAAATGATCACATCCGCAACACTCTTGGCAAAGTCCATCTCGTGGGTGACCACGATCATGGTTCGGTCCTCGCCCTTCAGACCCTTAATCACCCGCAATACCTCACCGGTCAGCTCCGGGTCGAGAGCGGAGGTAGGCTCGTCAAAGCACAGCACTTCCGGATGCATTGCCCAGGCCCGTGCAATAGCCACCCGCTGCTGCTGACCGCCGGAAAGCTGACAGGGATAGGCGTCCAGCTTGTTGGAAAGTCCCACCTGGTCCAGCAAATGCTTGCCCACCTCTTCCAGTTCCTCCGGTGTGCCCATCTTCAGCAGGGTAGGGGCGAGGGTTACATTCTGCAACACATTATACTGGGGGAACAGATTAAAGTTCTGAAACACAAGACCGAAATGCAGGCGGTTTTCCCGCACCTGATCGTCAGTGTATTTAGTGCCGGCGGCAAACAGTTCCTTACCGTCCACGATAATCTTGCCCTCGTCCGGTGTCTCCAAAAAGTTCAGACACCGGAGAAGGGTTGTTTTACCGCTGCCGGAAGAACCGATAATGGCCAAAACCTGTCCCTTTTCCAGAGAAAAGCTGACACCCTTTAAAACCTCGGTCTTACCGAAATTCTTTTTAATATTTTTAACTTCCAATAATGCCATAGCTTAACTCCTGAAATAGCTGAGTTTCTTTTCTACCTTGCCCAGCACGATGGTTAGGAATCCTACAAAAATCAGGTAGAATGCGCCGGTGTAGAACAGCGGCCAGACCAATGCTTTTGTTGCTGCCAACTCGTTGGCCTGCTTGATGATCTCACACACCACAATGCAGTTGGCAAGAGCGGTGTCTTTGATAAGAGTAATGATCTCGTTGGACATGGGAGGTACAATTCGCTGAATGACCTGCTTCAGGACAATGTGGCGGAATACCTGTCCCTTTGTCAAACCCAGCACATAGCCGGCCTCGTACTGCCCCTTGGAAATGCTCTCAATACCGCCCCGATAGATCTCGGAGAAGTAGCAGGCATAGTTGATGGCGAATGCGATCAGCACAGCGATAATACGACCGGCATCCTTAATCCCGTAATTGAGAAAGAAGAATCGGTCCAACCGGCTGAACAGGGGGACTTGGTCTTTAAACAAAAGACCGGGAACATAATAAATAATGAAGATCTGCAGCATCAGAGGGATGCCCCGGATGATCCAGACAAACACCTTTGATACAGCTTTGATAGGCTTAAACCGGCTCATAGAGCAGAACGCGATAGGCAGACCCAAAGGCGCGCCGCAAATCAGTGTCACTGCAAAAATCAGCAGGGATATGTAAAAGCCGTCAAGCAAATGAAGGGTAACTTCCCAAAATGACATAGTCTCTCTCCAGTAGAAAATTTAGATAAACCCATAGATAACCGCAGATGATTCCATCTGCGGTTATCGTGGAATTGTGAATGATAGAATTACTTCTTCTGATCGGAGAAGTCGGTGATAGCAGTGGTAGCAACACCGTACTTTTCGGCCAGCTTCGCGATGGTGCCGTCCTTAGCCAGAGCTTCCAGCTGCTCGTTGACCTTAGCAGTCAGCTCGCTGCCCTTCTTGAAGCCGATAGCGTAGTACTCTACATCGCTGGACAGTTCCTCAACGATCTTCAGGTTTGCGTAGTCGCCCTTGCCAACATAGCTCTTAGCCAGCTGAGCATCCACAACGGCAAAGTCCTGTGTGCCGGCGTTGACCTCACGGAGACACTCGGTCTGAACACCGAAGCCCTTGATCACTGCGCCTTCAAAGCTCTTTGCGTAGGTCTCACCTGCGGAACCGCCTTCAGCAGCGCCCAGCTTACCGGCCAAGTCAGCAGCAGTAGCGATAGCGGCATCAGCCTTCACAACGATAACCTGACGGTTTTCCATGTAGTTGTAGGAGAAGTCGACCTTTTCAGAACGCTGAATGCCGTCATCCTCGTCAGCGCAGTTGCAGGTGAATCCGTTCCATACACAGTCGATTGCGTTAGAGTTCAGGTCGGTGTACTTCTTGTCCCAGTTGATTTCCTGGAACATAACCTTGTAGCCCATCTTTTCGAAAACGGCCTTAGCCAGATCAGTGTCAAAGCCGATCAGCTCGTCAGAACCCTCTTCCTTGTAGTTCATGGGAGCGTAGATGGTGTAACCAACAACGACGACCTTCTCGTCAGCCTTGGGCTCAGTGCCCTTGGTGCCGTCGGTGTTGTCAGCGGGCTTGGAGCAGCCTGCGAAGCAAGCGGCCAGCATCAGCACGGCCAGAAACAATGCGATAAACTTTTTCATGATAATCGATCCTTTCATATTTGGGGATGTGTCCCCGTGTTTTGGTTGATGACCGTATTATACTTTAGTTCGGTAAAGTTGTAAAGCGTTTTTTGTAAAAAATTTCATCTTTAGCAACAATGCACAAAAGCTATTGTGATTTACCACTTTATCTTGGTAAAGTGTCCGGCAAAACCAACAGAAAACCATCGTGTCATTGCGAGGCTTGCGTAGCAGGCATGGCAATCTTCAAGCCTTCCCCCTGGGGGGAAGGTGTCAAAAATCTCTGATTTTTGACGAATGAGGGGAAACCATGCGACATCCCCTGACATAACAATTTCCTATAAAAAATGGGACGCACGAAAGTGCGTCCCAAAATTATTATTTTGCGTATTCCACAGCCTTGGTTTCCCGAATGACGTTGATTTTGATCTGACCGGGATATTCCAGTTCAGCCTCAATCTGCTTGGCAATGTCACGGGCCAGGAGGATCATATTATCCTCGGTGACCTCCTCGGGCTTGACCATAATGCGGACTTCGCGGCCTGCCTGAATGGCGAATGCCTTTTCAACGCCGGGGTAGGAGCCTGTCAGCTCTTCCAGCTTCTGCAGACGGCGGATGTAGTTCTCCACATTCTCACGGCGGGCGCCGGGTCTTGCGGCGGAAACAGCGTCAGCTGCCTGGACCAGCACAGCAATCACAGTCTTGGGCTCTACATCACCGTGGTGGGCTTCAATGGCGTTCACCACAACGGGGTTCTCCTTGTACTTCCGGGCAAGGTCTGCACCCAGCTGTACGTGGCTGCCCTCCACCTCATGGTCGATGGACTTACCCAGGTCGTGCAGGAGACCTGCCCGCTTGGCCATAGCCACATCCACGCCCAACTCAGAGGCCATCAAACCTGCAATGTGGGCAACCTCGATAGAGTGATTCAAAACATTCTGACCGTAAGAGGTACGGTACTTCTGACGACCCAGAATCTTAATCAGCTCGGGATTCAGACCGTGTACACCGGTCTCGTAGCAGGCGCGCTCGCCTTCCTCACGAATGGTGCGGTCCACATCCTTCTTAGCCTTCTCCACGCAATCCTCAATGCGGGTGGGGTGGATACGGCCATCGGCGATCAGTTTTTCCAGGGCCAGACGTGCCACCTCACGGCGGACAGGATCAAAGCTACTTACAGTGATAGCCTCGGGCGTGTCGTCAATGATCAGGTCAACGCCGGTGATGGTTTCCAGGGTGCGGATGTTCCGACCCTCGCGGCCGATGATACGGCCCTTCATCTCGTCGTTGGGCAGGGGGACAACAGAAACGGTAGCTTCTGCTGCGTGGTCAGCGGCGCACCGCTGAATGGCGATAGACAGGATCTCTCTTGCTTTCTCTTCGGAAGTGTCCTTCAGCTCCTGCTCGATCTCCTTGATCTTCATAGCGGTGTCGTGGCGGATCTCCTCCTCCACGGTTTTCAGCAGAAACTGCTTTGCCTGCTCCTGGGACAAACCGGAAATCTGCTCCAAGGTAGCAAGATGCGCTTTCTTCACAGCCTCGGTCTCTTCCTTGACCTTGGCGACCTCCTCCATACGGCGGGCCAGCTCTTCTTCCTTCTTTTCGAAGTTTTCGGTTTTCTTATCCAGGGATTCTTCCTTTTGCTGCAGACGGCGCTCTTGCTTCGTTAGCTCAGCACGCTGCTCTTTTACTTCTTTTTCGTACTCTGTGCGAGATTTATGGATTTCTTCTTTGGCTTCCAGAAGCATTTCCTTCTTGCGGCTTTCACCGCTGCGGATGGCTTCATTGATCAGACGGGTGGCTTCTGTTTCGGCAGAACCGATCTCCCGCTCGCTGAAACGCTTGCGGTAGGCAACGCCCACTGCAAAGCCGACGATCGTCATAACAACAATACCGGCAATCAACGCGATTTCCAAAGGTCCAATCATCACTAAGCACCTCCTTTGTAGAATAGGCATTGTCAAAGGAGTGGTCGTAATGACCCCATATTGTTCAATTGGTAAAATAAAGGTACCGCGTTACGCGGTAAAAATGTTTAACCATAAAAACGCCATGAGGCGCATACGCAACTCCGGCAGATGCCGAGGTTATCATGAAACGCTTGGGACCATAGTCCGCCAGCGTACACCATACCGAATCTATTTTACCTGTATCATACTGGAATGTCAAGAATAAATACTATAAATATGTATAAAAAATCCAATTATCTACAAGATAGGGAACACCCCCCGATTGCTTGATAAAAAAGGATTGTCCGTTGACAAGCAACCACCTTCGTGATAGAATAACCCCAATGCGGGCGTGGTGGAATTGGCAGACACGTTGGATTTAGGTTCCAATGGGCAACCGTGCAAGTTCAAGTCTTGTCGCCCGTACCAAAGAAAAGAGGAGACCAAACGGTCTCCTTTTTTCTTTGATTTAAGGAAAGACGGGACTTGAATATTCTAAATGCAACAGTCCGGTGGACTGTTGCCGGCGAGGGCTGGATCGAGCCGAACAACTATTTTGCCTCCTGCAAAATGCAAACAAGTCTTGTCGCCCGTACCAAAAGGCAATCACCTTATGGTGGCTGCCTCTTTTCTGTAACCCACCGGCAGCTTTCTGCATAAAATGGAAAAACTTGCGGAAGAATTTTCATTTATCCTTGCATTACTGCAGAAACTAAGTTACAATATTAGACAAAATGACCCGGGAGAGGTTTGTGTTATGATTTATCAGAATATTTTGGACGCCATTGGCCATACGCCCATCGTCCAGCTCAACCGCATTGTTCCCAAGGATGCGGCCCGTGTGCTGGTAAAATACGAAGGCCTGAACGTGGGTGGTTCTATTAAGACCCGTGTGGCCTACAATATGATTCAGGATGCCATTCGGCAGGGGAAAATCACAAAGGATACCATTATCGTAGAACCTACCTCCGGCAATCAGGGCATCGGCCTTGCGCTGGTGGGCGCGGTGCTGGGATATAAGGTGCGGATCATTATGCCTGACTCCGTCAGTGTGGAGCGTCGGAAGCTGATGCGCCACTACGGCGCAGAGGTGGTGCTGGTCCACGATGCAGGCAATATCGGCGATGCCATTGAAGCCTGCCTGCAGACAGCTATGCGGATGCAGGAGGAAGACCCCAATGTTTATGTACCTCAGCAGTTTGTGAATCCTGCCAATCCTATGATTCACCGGCACCAGACCGGTCTGGAAATTTTGGAACAGGTGGGCGGTCCTATCGACGGATTCTGTTCCGGTATCGGCACCGGCGGCACCATCACCGGCATCGGCGAAACCCTGAAGGCGCTGAATCCTCAAATGGAAATTTGGGCGGTAGAGCCGGCAAATGCGGCGATCCTGGCCGGCGGTACTGTGGGTACGCACCTGCAGATGGGCATCGGCGACGGTTTGATTCCTGAGATTCTCAATCAGAATATCTATGAGCATATCTACATCGTCAGCGATGAGGAAGCCCTGGAAACTGCACGATTGCTTGCCCGGGAAGAGGGCCTGATGTGCGGCATCTCTTCCGGTACCAACGTAGCTGCCGCCATCCAGCTGGCAAAGAAGCTGGGCCCCGGAAAGACGGTGGTCACTGTCCTGCCGGACACCGCCGAGCGGTACTTCTCCACACCGTTGTTTGATGAATAATATAACAAAAGCAGATGCCCAACCGGGCATCTGCTTTTTGCTGTTATTTTTTGTTGAGCTCTCTTGCGCTGGTGCGGCCTTCCGGCTTGATTTCGCCTACGGCAAGCAGAGAACGCTTAGTGAGGGCGGGACCTACCAGCTCGTAAACCAATACGGCAAACAGCACCACATTCCGGGCAAGGTTGCCGTCCGGCAGGGAGGCGGCAGTGATCGCCATACCCAGCGCCACGCCTGCCTGAGGCAGCAGGGTAATGCCTAAATTGTCGGTAATGGACTTGGGCTGCTTTGTCAGCGCGCAGCTTGACATAGCGCCGAAATACTTACCGGCGGACCGGGCGATGATATAGATAACACCTACCAAAATAGTGACAGGATGGGAGAGAATCTCCAAATCCAGTTCCGCGCCGGAAAGCACAAAGAACAGAACATTCAGCGGTGTTGTCCAGCCCTCGATACGACCCATCAGCTCTTCGGAGGTATCGCAGATGTTACAGAAAACAGTGCCGGTCATCATGCAAACCAGCAGCAGACTGAAACCGCAGTGAATAGGGCCAATGTGGAATTTTAGAGTAGACAGACCAACAGTGAGCAGCACAAAAGCCACGGAAATGGTCATACGCTTACTTCTGGAATGGAAGAAGGTCTCCACCCAGTTGAGGAGCCAACCCATCAGACTACCCAGAGCAATGGAAAGCACAATTTCCACAATAGGCTCCACAACCACCGCCAGGACACTTACCTGCCCGTGGGCCAGAGCGGTAGCGATGCCAAAGGACACAGAAAACAGCAGAAGACCCACCGCGTCGTCAATGGCAACCACCAGCATCAGAAGCCGGGTCAGCGGGCCATCGGCCTTGTACTGGCGGATAACCATCAAGGTTGCTGCCGGCGCAGTAGCCGATGCGATTGCGCCCAGGGTGATCGCGCAGGGAACAGTAATCACGGAGGGGAACAAAAGGTGCAGTATAATCAGCACAATATCCACTCCAACGGTGGTGACTACTGCCTGCAGAATACCGATAATAATTGCAGGCTTGCCCATAGCCTTCAGCTGAGTGAGCCGGAATTCGTTACCGATGGTAAAGGCGATAAAGCCCAGGGCAGTTTGGGTAATGACACTCAAACCCTCCACCTGACTAAGGGAGTTAAAACCCAGACCGGGTAAATTCAGCCGCCCCAGACAGAATGGTCCTAAAATCAGACCGGCAACCAGATAAGCGGTAACAGCCGGCAGATTCAAAAGCTTGGTCAGACGGGAGAGCATTAGGCCGCCTACCAGAGCTGCAGCCAGACAGATGAGATAAATTTCCATAAAAAAGCCTTCTTTTCCAAAAAAGTTTTGGTCTGAAGGGGTCACAAGGCCTCTTTAGATCGTTTTTACCGCCCTGTATTCTACCACCATAGCCGGAAACTTTCAAGAGAAAAAACAACCAAATATACCCTATAAAGGCAATAAAAATTTTACATTTTGAGCTACTTGTAAACAGAACGGGAAAGAGGTAATATATTGATAATGTATTAAGGAGGCAGGCTATGAAATCCGATAAGAAAATATTATTGGCATTTTTACTGAATGCATGCTTTGCGATTTTTGAATTTGTCGGCGGCGCTTTTACCGGCAGTATTGCCATCATCTCTGATGCCATTCACGATATAGGGGATGCCTTCAGTATCGGCGTGTCCTATGTATTGGAAAAGGTGGGCGGCAAAAAGCCTGACAATAAATATACTTATGGCTACTACCGCTATTCTGTTTTGGGCGGTGTGATCCAATCTGCTATTCTGCTTTGTGGCTCTGTGCTTGTTGCCTATAATGCGGTGCTTCGGTTCATAAACCCCGTCCCTGTGAATTACAGTGGTATGATTGTGATTGCTGTAATTGGCTTTTTTGTGAATTTTGCCGCGGCATATTTTACCTCCGGCGGCGATTCTATTAACCAGAAGGCCATTAACCTGCATATGCTGGAGGATGTGCTTGGCTGGGCAATTGTACTTGCAGGCGCAGTGGTTATGCGGTTTACCGACTGGTGGTTTTTAGACCCGGCATTGTCTATTGGACTTGCGGTGTTCATCGGTGTAAATGCTTTGCGGAATCTGAAAGCCGTGCTGGATATCTTCCTGCAGAAAATTCCTGCCGGAATCGACGCAGGGGAGATCATGCACCATCTGACGGAGATTGACGGGGTGGAAAGCGCGCACCATTTGCATATTTGGAGTATGGACGGCTATAAAAACGCAGCAACAGTTCATGTTGTCACCGACGGTGATATTGCTGTGGTGAAAAAGGCTGTCAGAGAGGAACTTGCCGAGCATGGCATTTCCCATTCAACAGTGGAGTGTGAGCGGACAGATGAGGTTTGCCCGGAAATGAACTGTGAGCTGCATATCCCCGATCACGGTCATCACCATCATCATCACGGCCACCATCATCACCATCATCATTAAAAAACAAGGGGGAAACCCCTTGTTTTTTTGTAAAGAAATCTGCTGATTGACTTGCAATCTAGGATATTCTGTGGTACACTGATAATGCATAAATATGGCTCTATGAAAAGAGCCGGAAAGAGGCCTGTATGATTTACGAGTATGAAAACGGGATTCCTGCGGAAGTACTGAAAGAAGCGCTGGCGAAATCTTTGGAAGGCCGGGACTTGAAGAAGGTTCTGATTCTGCCTCCCGACTTCACCAGAATGTACTCCGGCGCAGGAAAGATTACTGCTATCTACTATGAACTGCTGAAGGATAAGTGTCAGGTTGACATTATGCCCGCTCTGGGTACCCATGTGCCTATGACGAAGGAAGAATGGGTTGCCTTTTTCGGCGAGGGTGTTCCTTTTGACCGAATGATCGTCCATAACTGGCGTACCGATGTGGTAAAGATCGGTGAAGTTCCCGCATCCTTCGTTTCTGAAGTGTCCGAGGGTTTGGTGAATACCGGTGTTGACGTAGAGGTTAACCGCCTGATTATGGATCCTTCCTATGATTTGATTCTGTCCATTGGACAGGTTGTGCCCCACGAGGTTGTGGGTATGGCTAACTACAGCAAGAACATCTTTGTGGGCTGCGGCGGCTCTTCTATGATCAACTCCTCCCATATGCTGGGCGCCTTCTATGGCATGGAGCGGATCATGGGCAAGGACTTCTCTCCTGTCCGTCGGGTATTCGACTATGCCCAGGAGAATTTCCTGGCAGATGTACCTCTGGTATATGTGCTGACTACCACCACCAATAAGGGCGACGAGGTCACCATTCATGGTCTGTACATTGGCAAGGAGCGTTCTAACTTTGAAACTGCTGTTAAGAAGAGCCAGGAAATCAACCTGACCCATATGAAAGAGCGCCTGAACAAGGTTGTCGTTTACCTGGATCCCCGTGAGTTCAAGAGCACCTGGCTGGGTAACAAGGCCATTTACCGTACCCGTATGGCAATTGCCGACGGCGGCGAGCTGATCGTGCTGGCACCTGCCATTGGTCACTTCGGTGAGGACGAGGAGAACGACCGTTTGATCCGTAAGTACGGTTATGTAGGCAGAGAGAACGTGCTGAAGCTGGTGGATGCCCCCGAGAACGAGGATCTCCGTGAGAACCTGTCCGTGGCGGCGCACCTGATCCACGGCTCCTCCGACGGCCGTTTCAAGATCACCTACTGCGCCGGAAAGCTGACTGAGGAAGAGGTCCGTGGCGCTGCCTTCAACTACGCTCCCTATGAGCAGATGGCCGCCAAGTACGACCCCGCCAAGCTGGTAGACGGCTTCAACACCGTAGACGGCGAGGAAGTTTTCTACATCTCCAATCCCGCTCTGGGTCTGTGGGTTTGCGACGACTAAGGAGAATCCCGTGAAGAGAATTGATTTACACACCCACTCTTTGTGCAGTGACGGCGCCCAGACACCTGCCGACGTGGTCCGTACAGCGGCATCTGCCGGTCTGTCTGCCATTGCCCTTTCTGACCACGACTGCATCACCGGCGTGCAGGAAGCTATGGACACCGGTAAGGCCTTGGGCGTTGAGGTGATTCCTGCGGTGGAGCTGTCCGCCCAGTCTGACACAGAGCTGCACATTTTAGGTTATTTTATCGACATCCACAATAAAAAGCTGCAGGATGCCATGGCATACGCATTGCAGGTCCGTGACGAACGGCAGGAAGAGACCTGCCGCAAGCTGAACGAGCAGGGTTTTGACATCACTATGGAGGAACTGCGGGAAGAGGCTCACGGCAATCCCGTGCTGTGCCGCGCCCACTTTGCCCAGATTATGGTCCGCAAGGGTTATGCCGAGTCTGTGAAGGATGCCTTTAACCGCTACCTGAGCGTCGGCTGCTATGCCTATAGTAACCGCCAGGCGCTGACCGCTACCGAGGCAGTTTCTCTGATTCGGGAGGCAGGAGGTATTGCAGTAGCTGCCCACCTGCACCTGATCAAAAAGCCGGATGACGAGCTGAAAGAATACTTAAAGAGCCTGATTCCCTATGGTTTGGACGGCATCGAGGGTTACTACACCGACTACACTCCGGATATGCAGCAGCGCTATCAGGCGATGGCAAAGGAACTGGGATTGGTGATTTCCGGTGGTACAGACTACCACGGCGCCAACAAACCCCACATTACCATCGGCCAGGGCAGAGGCAATCTGGAAATTCCCTACAGTGTATTAGATGGTCTGCGTGAACGTCACGCGGCGATCTATAAATAAATGTAAAATAATAATTTATCATAAAGGAGAACCACAAATGAAAAAAGCTGACATTGGTTTGATTGGTCTTGCCGTTATGGGCGAGAACCTGGTGCTGAACATGGAGTCCAAGGGCTTCACCGTAGCAGTCTACAACCGTACCACCGAGAAAGTAAAGAACTTCGTGGAAGGCCGCGGCGCAGGCAAGAACTTCATTGGCGCCTACTCTCTGGAAGAGCTGGTACAGAGCGTTGCAAAGCCCCGTAAGATTATGATGATGATCAAGGCAGGCTCTGCTGTTGACGCTACCATCGAGGCGTTGCTTCCTTTGCTGGACGACGGTGATATCATCATCGACGGCGGCAACTCTCACTTCCCCGACACCGTTCGTCGTACCGAGTACGTAGAATCCAAGGGTAAGCTCTATATCGGCTGCGGTGTTTCCGGCGGCGAAGAGGGCGCTCTGAACGGTCCTTCCCTGATGCCCGGCGGTTCTCCTGCTGCCTGGGAAAGCGTAAAGCCCATTATGCAGGCTATCTGCGCTAAGGTTGAGGACGGCTCTCCCTGCTGTGACTGGGTTGGCGAGAATGGCGCAGGCCACTTCGTCAAGATGGTCCACAACGGCATCGAGTACGGCGATATGCAGCTCATCTGCGAAGCTTATCACCTGATGAAGAATATGCTGGGTATGTCCGATGACGAGATGCACGAAGTATTCGCTGAGTGGATGAAGGGCGACCTGGACAGCTATCTGATCGAGATCACCCGTGACATCCTGGCCTACAAGGACACCGATGGCGAGCCCATCGTTGAGAAGATTCTGGACACTGCCGGCCAGAAGGGTACCGGTAAGTGGACCGGCATCGCTGCTCTGGACGAGGGCGTACCTCTGACCCTGATTGGCGAGGCTGTGTTTGCCCGTTGCCTGTCCGCTATGAAGGACGAGCGTGTTGAGGCTGCCAAGGTTCTGCCCGGCAAGGCTGAGGCTGCTCTGAAGCTGACCGCTGAGGAGAAGGCTGAGTGGATCGAGAATATCCGCTGCGCACTGCTGGCTTCCAAGATCGTTTCCTACGCACAGGGCTACACCCTGATGCGCGCAGCCGCTAAGACCTACGGCTGGAATCTGAACTACGGCGGCATCGCTCTGATGTGGCGCGGCGGCTGTATCATCCGCTCCGTATTCCTTGGCAAGATCAAGGAAGCGTTCGACAAGAACCCTGCCTTGACCAACCTGCTGCTGGATCCCTACTTCACCGCCAAGGTTGCAGACCTGCTGCCCGGCTGGCGTAAGGTTGTTGCCCAGGGCGCTCTGAACGGTATGCCCACTCCCGCATTCTCCTGTGCGCTGAGCTACTACGACGGCTACCGTTGCGACCGCCTGCCCGCAAACCTGCTGCAGGCACAGCGTGACTACTTCGGCGCTCACACCTACGAGCGTATCGACGAGCCCAGAGGCAAGTTCTTCCACACCAACTGGACCGGCCACGGTGGCAACACCTCCGCTACCCAGTACGATGTATAATAGAAAGGAAATTCGTTATGAAGATTCGTGAAAATTGCAAGTACGCTCTGGTAGTTCCCACCAGTATGGGTGTTCGTATCACCCCTCCCAACGGCCAGCCCGTTGCTTCTTCCAATATGTTTATGATGCAGGCAACCTCCGCTGAGACCAACGTTGCTTCCATCTCCGCTTACCTGGGTCTGCCCACCAAGGTACTGACCACCTTCGTAAAGGACAGCCCCATCGCTGACTTCATTAAGCGCGACCTGCGCAGCCGTGGTATGGACTACGA
>JAZSAD010000023.1:0-6417 GCA_045601715.1 Faecousia sp. | reverse complement strand
AGGTCCTTTTCCAAACGGACACGGCTGCGTTTTTCAGGACCTGCCATGATCTTCATCATAGCCTCGTTCAGATCCTGCATATTCAGCACAGGGCGATTCTCTCTTGCTGCCAGGATGGCAGCCTCGTTGAGAAGGTTACTCAAATCCGCGCCGGTAAAGCCGGAGGTTGCCAATGCCACGGTTTTCAAAGATACGGAATCGTCCAGCCGCTTATTCTTGGCGTGAACCTTCAGAATCTCCTCACGGCCCTTGGCATCGGGGGAAGGGACATAGATCTGACGGGCAAACCGGCCGGGTCGCAGCAGCGCAGGGTCAAGGATATCCGGGCGGTTGGTAGCTGCCAAGACAATCACGCCCTCGTTTCTGCCAAAGCCGTCCATTTCCACCAGCAGCTGGTTCAGGGTCTGTTCCCGTTCGTCGTGACCGCCGCCCATGCCGGAGCCACGCTTCCGGCCCACAGCATCGATTTCGTCAATAAAGATAATGGCAGGCGCAACCTTCTTCGCCTGGTCAAACAGGTCACGGACACGGCTTGCGCCTACACCCACGTACATCTCCATAAAGTCAGAACCGGAGATGGACAGAAAACGCACATCCGCCTCCCCTGCCACCGCACGGGCCAAAAGAGTCTTGCCTGTGCCGGGCGCGCCGGCCAGGAGAATTCCGTGGGGAATTTTTGCGCCGATATCGGCGAATTTCTTGGGGTTGCGGAGGAAATCTACCACTTCCTGCAGCTCCGCTTTTTCTTCGTCCACACCGGCCACATCGTCGAAGGTTACCTTTTGATTACCCGGCTGACCGATGCCTACCCGGGCTTTGCCGAAGTTTGCCATCGGGTTATTCTGATTGGCGCGACCCACCAGCAGCACCCACACCACCAAAATAGCCAGGCCTGCCAGCAGAACAGGCAGGAAGAAATCCCAGGGGGACAGTTTCTTTCCTGCTATGAAATCGTAGTTTTCCAAAGTACCTTCCTTGGATTGGGTCTGCAGGGTTTCCCACAGATCCTGACGAAAGCCCTCCGGATCAGCCAGCTTGGTGGTCAAGGTGTCTTTGCCATTATAAGGAGCATGAAGCTTCAGCTGAATATACTCCCCCTCCACCACGAAGCTCTTTACTTGCTTTTGTTCAAACAGAGCCACAATTTGAGAATAGGAAATCTGATCATTTCTGCCGCCAAACAGACCCAGCATCCAGGAGAATGCCAGCGCCAGTATGGCAATATATAAAATAACGGTAATTATCTTGCGGTTCTTCAATTTCAGGGATTCTCCTTATTTTTCATATGCTTCCGGCTTCAGTACGCCGATGTAGGGCAGGTTGCGGTAATGCTCGTTGAAATCCAGACCGTAGCCTACCACAAATTCGTTGGGAATGGTGAAGCCAACCATTTCAGGCTTCAGGGTAACACCGGGCTTACGACGCTCCGGCTTATCCAGGAGGGTGCAGATTTTTAAGGATGCTGGTTCTTTGCTCAGAAGATACTTATGCAGGAAAGACAAGGAATTTCCGGTGTCGTAAATATCTTCCAGAATTACCACATGGCGACCCTTGATATCCA
The DNA here is from genome assembly GCA_045601715.1 of Faecousia sp. Lineage (GTDB taxonomy): Bacteria > Bacillota > Clostridia > Oscillospirales > Oscillospiraceae > Faecousia. The sequence goes on along the minus strand of JAZSAD010000023.1, from coordinate 4,856 downwards.
CGGACAAGTCCTTCTTCACCACCACATTGCCGGTGGAGTTCGTGCCGCCGTAGGAAGACAGGCACATAAAATCGATCTCGCAGGGAATGTTGATTTTCCGCACCATATCCGCAAAGAAAATCACAACGCCCTTTAACACACCCACAAACACAGGATCTTTGTCTGCGTATTCCTTTGACAGAATCGCAGCAAATTCATTTACCTTGTTCTGAATCTGCTCTTCGCTAAGCAGCACCTTTTCAATATTCTTTTCCACCGTACAGTCCTCCTGTTTTCTCTCTTATAGGATTCGGATACGCACTGTTCCGTCACCGGACAGTCTATCCAAATTTCCACCAAAACCCAACACCGCCAAAACGCCCTCTTCATCGGCAAGGACAGGAATCCTGTCCCGTTCCGGGGCGGGGATTTTTTCGTCAATCAATAATTTTTTCACACTCTTTGTACCGCCCATCAGGCGAATGGTATCTCCGGATCGTCTTGCCCGTATTACCATTTTCCCCTTGGGGGTAAAGGCAAAGGAATCCTTTGTCCGCTCCGTGCTGTCGTTGGGAAACAGTGTCAGTTTTATATCAGAAACCACATACTCACCTGGACAGGTAATCTCCTGTTCTACAAGGGTATTACTTTCACCAATTGCCTGTATGGTTTCGTAGCTTCTTGCCATCACCACACCGCCCGGAAACGCTGCCCTTGCGGAAGGATTTTGGGAATAAACCAATTTTTCCATCGCCGCAATGTGGGCTCCCTCCGGTTCTTTCACACCGGCGCAGAGCAGCATTTTGCTCAGTACCCGGCTACGAATGGCAGGCTCCATAACTCTGAGCTGATGCACATCATCGGTATACTGCTTTTCCGCTGCTGCGGTAAGTGCCTGCTCGTCCTGCCGCAGTCTATGGGCCATCGCCGAAAGGTTTTGAGGCAAACTGGGATTTTCCTGTTTCAGCAGAGGCATTACGTGGTGGCGCAGGCGGTTACGGAGAAAATCGTCACCGCTGTTGGAGCTGTCCTCCACGTAGGGGATACTGTATTCAGCCAAAAATTCCAGCACCTCTGCCCGGGTAATATCCAGCATCGGGCGAATGAGATTGCCGTTCACAGGCGCAATGCCCCCCAGGCCTTTCAGTCCTGTACCCCGTACAAGGTGCATCAGAATGGTTTCCGCGTTGTCATCTGCCGTATGGGCGGTGGCAATCTTACCGGGCAGACCTTTCAAAAAGGCATACCTTGCCTCCCGGGCAGCTGCCTCCAAGCCTTTCGGGCCGGCAATCACCTGGGTACTGCCGGAAACAAAGTCAATGCCGTAGCCTGCGCAGAAATCCCGAACAAAGGCCTCGTCCCGGTTGGATTCTGCGCCACGGAGTTGGTGATTGAAATGGGCGGCGGAAATATCCAGTTCCAGTTTGTCCTTTAGCAGGTACACACCCCACAGCAGCGCCATAGAATCCGCGCCGCCGGACACTGCGCAAACGATACGCTGACCCCGATAGTCCCGGAGAAAGGCTTTCAGCTTATTCAGCATGCTTCCACTCCCGGTCGGTAAAGGTCTGGTACTGAGGAATCCATTGCAGCTTCACCGTACCCACTTCGCCGTGACGGTTCTTGGATACGATACATTCCGCCACACCCTTATCCTCGGAATTTTCGTTGTAGTATTCATCCCGGTACAGGAACAGCACCTCGTCGGCGTCCTGCTCGATAGCGCCGGATTCACGAAGGTCGGACAGCATAGGACGCTTGTCCGTACGGCTTTCCGGGCCACGGGACAGCTGACTCAGGCAGATCACCGGCACATTCAATTCCTTTGCCATAATCTTTAAGCTACGGGAAATATCACTAACCACATTCACACGGCTGTCGCCGCTGCCCTTGCCGTAGCCGGAGCCGTTCATCAGCTGCAGGTAGTCAATGACTACCATACCCAAATTTTCTACCCGACGGCATTTTGCGTTCATTTCCGCCACAGTGATGGAGGGGTTATCGTCAATGCGGATATCCGTCTGACTGAGCGCAACGGACGCCATACTCAGCTTGCTCCACTCTTCCTCAGTAAGCTTACCGGTCTGCATCTTCTGACCGTCCACAAAGCTTTCAATGGCAAGTAGACGCATAGCCAGCTGCTCCCGGGACATTTCCAGGTTGAAGATTGCCACGGTTTTATTGTACTTTTTGGCAACATTTAATGCCAAATTCAGCGCAAAGGCGGATTTACCCATAGCGGGACGGGCAGCCACCAGCAGTAGGTCAGAATTGTTCAGACCGTTGATTTTCTTATCCAAGTCCCGCATACCGGTGGACATACCGGGAATTGCAGAATCGGACTGGCTCAATTCTGTCAGCCGGTCAAACACCTTGTGAAGTGTCACACCAATAGGCTCCAGAGAATCTCCCCGCTCACCCTTTCGGACGGCATAAATTTTCTTCTCTGCCGCTTCCAGGATCTCGGAAGTAGTACCCACCTGCTCCTCCACCATCTGAGCAATGTCTGTAGAGGCGTCGGACAAGGCTCTCAGCATTGCCTTATCCTTCACAATATTGGCATACCGCACTGCATTGGCTGCGGTGGGAGTAATTTCCATCAGCTGCAGGACATAGTCCCGGGAATTGTCGTGATGCACGCCCAATTCCCGCATTTTGTCCAGCACCGTTACCGGGTCGATGGTTTGGGAGAAGTTAAACATCGTATAGATGGTTTCATAAATCTCCCGGTTCTGCTGCAGATAGAAGTCCTCCGGGCGGACGATGCCGATCACATCGGTCAGGCACCGACTGTCAATCAGAATCGAGCCCAGTACGGCCTGCTCTGCCTCCACAGAATGGGGCAGCTGCTTGACCATCAGTTCTTCCATTACTCTATCTCCTCTCTAAAGGAGCTTACGCTTCCTCAATTTTTACAGTCAGGGGGGCAACGATCTCATAGCCCAGCTTGCACTGGACAGTATAAGTGCCTACGTTCTTAATAGGGTCAGACAGGACAATCTTCCTCTTGTCAATAACAATGCCGGACTTCGCCTTCAGAGCATCGGCAATTTCCTGACTGGTAACAGAGCCAAACAGCTTGCCTGCGCCGCCGCCCTTGGCGGTAACCACCACGGTCATCTCCCGCAGCTTCTTGGACACTTCCACAGCCTCAGCCCGCTCCTTGGCGGCTCTCTCGGCGGCTGCCTTATCGTTCATACGCATGGTATTGATGGCATCGGGAGTCGCTTCCATAGCCAGTTTCTTGGGCAGCAGGTAGTTTCTTGCGTAGCCGTCGGAAATCTCCGCCATCTGGCCCTTCTTGCCCTTACCCTTTACATCTTGCAGAAAAATAACTTTCATTTCTTATTTCCTCACTCTTCGTAGAATTTATCAATGGATGCAACCAGTCTGTCTACAACCTCTTTGACAGTGCTTCCGGAAACCTGCGCGCCGGCTGTGGCGGTATTACCGCCGCCGCCCAAAGGCTCCAGGACCACCTGCACGTTGGTCTGACCGATGGAGCGGGCAGATATGAACACCTGCTCCCCACCGGGGTACACCACAAAGGATGCAGTGATGCCACAAATATCCAGCAGCTCGTCGGCTGCCTGAGATGCCAGCACCCGGGATGTGGGTTCTGTCATAGTTGCGATCGCTATTTCATCCCGGTACAGTCTTGCTGATTTAATAATCTGGAATTTCTCCATTGTTTCTTTAAAATCGTTTTGCAGCAGCTTTTTCACTTCCACCGTATCTGCGCCCAGCTGACGCAGGAAGGCGGCAGCCTCAAAGGTACGCTCACCGGTACGGACATTAAAGCTCTTGGTGTCCAGGAAGATACCTGCCATCAGCGCCTTAGCCTCGATAGGCAGCACATCGTCCATTTCCACCGCGTACTGCAATAGCTCCGTTGCCAGCTCCGATGCGGAAGAGGCATATGGCTCGTGGAGATTCACCACAACAGGCTTAATGTAGTCTGCTGCCCGTCGATGATGATCCACCACGCAGATTCTGGGTACGGACTCCAGCAGAGGCTGATACTCCACCTGATCCGGTCGGTTGGTATCCACCACCACCAGGGTGGTACTGCTGTCGCTGATGAGCAGTGCGTCCTGACCGGAGATAAAGGCATTGGCATATTCCGGCACTTTGCGGATTTCTTCTATAAAGTCGGGCGCCATATTGTTTTGCAGATCCAGCACGATATGGGCTTCTCTATGCTTTTTACGGCACATACAGAAAATACCCAGCGCTGCGCCGATGGCATCCAGATCCGCATTCCTGTGACCCATAATCAGCACACGGCTACTCTGGTCAATCAGTTCCATCATGGAGTTGGCAGTGACACGGGAACGCACCTTGCTGCGCTGCTCCGCTTCCTTGTTCCGGCCACCGTAGAAATTAAAATTCAAACGGTCTTTGATAACTGCCTGGTCGCCGCCGCGGCTCAGAGCCATTTCAATGGCCAGGGATGCGAAGCGATAGCCTTCCTCAAAGGTCTCCCCCTCTACGCCCAAGCCAAAAGAAATGGATGCGGCCATACCGGAGGGACTGGTAATGGCGTGGACATCCTCCAAAATGGAAAACTTATCCTCAATCGCCCGTTTTAAATCCCGTTTTTCAAAGACAAACAGGTAACGGTTTCGCTCCAGCCGGCGAAGCAGGCCGTGGTACTCCTCCGTCCACTGGGTGATAGCATCGTTGATTTTGGCGTTCAGGGCGGACATAGCGCCCTCGCTGAGGTTCTTGGTGATTTCCTCGTAATTGTCAATGAGGATAATAGACACCACGGGACGGGAACGGACATACTCATCCCGCACCTGATACAGCTCTGTCAAATCCGTGAAGTACAGCACGCCTACCCGGGTCTCACCGGTATCCTCGGTCTGAAGCAC
>JAZSAD010000022.1:0-2705 GCA_045601715.1 Faecousia sp. | reverse complement strand
GCCTCATAATAAGTGGCGCTGCGTGTGCCGGAAATGGACCCGTTGGTATAGGTGGGAACACTAACGGTTACCGCCTTATACTTCGGAACGGTAACGGCCGTTTCGGATTCCTTGACCTCGTCGGGCAGATAATAGGTTCGCTGTTCAGTGGTGTAGGTATAGCGGGTAACGCCATTCACCACACCGTTTACCTGTACAGCTGTAACAACAGTCACAGTTACGCTTTTGTATGTAGAGTAGGTTACGGGAATGATACGCTCCATTTCCTTTTCCACATAAGTGACTGGGAACATTTTATCTGTGTTTCCGTTGAGCTTGGAAATCATGTCGTTGGCACTGGTATTTTGCTGCTGAAGAGATGCCGAGTATGCGGCTAAGATATAACTGACATCGTAACCGGCTGAACTTTGGGCAAAGTTGATCAGAGCCTGCATGGACAGGTCGTAATCATAGCCACCATCAATAATGAGGCTTTCAACGTGGGCAAGTGCATGATCATATCCGGCGTCAACCACCACAGTTACATCATCCGTCAGTTCTTCATAAGCTACTTGGATCGATGCCGTGTCGGTGGAGAAGGCTGGCTGATTACTGCCACCCATCAAATAATCCCAGATAATGCTGGGCAGGGATGCAATCATGACGATGAGAAATAAGAGAACGAGGCAGACACAGATCAGTATTTTGAAAAGTGTGTGCCTCATGGCCCAAGCAGCTGCGATAATGGCACCCCAAGGGCCGCCGCTGGCTGTGCCTGCTGCGATCTCAGCAACGGCTTTGCCGCTTTCAACGCCAGCTTTTACTGTTGCTGCTGCAGCCTTTGTCGTTGCTTCGGCACCTTTTGCCGCTGCCTTTGCGGCCGCTTGTTTTGCTGCTTGTTTAGCCGCTTTGGCGGCTTGGGAGGCAGCTTGACCGACATTGTCTTGGCCATCTCCCATTTGTTGTTTGGGCGGCTCTGCCATAGTTTCACCTCCAATGGTGTAGGGAAATGAAAACGGCCACGGTCAAGTAAGGCTCAACCGTGGCCGCCTTATTACATTTTTCTTCGCGGAGGCTTACGTTCGATGTCTCCACGCCGATCGGGATCTGCGAAGCGAGAAGGAGTCTGCTTGTATCGGACGGTGTCAACATTGACCGTTCTGACGCTGTCACCATCGTAAACGGGCTTTCCGTCCTCAAAGACAGGCTTTCGCTCCACTGCAGCCTCGCCATGGATTGCATACCACTGACTGCCCTGAGCATCCTCGAAGACTTGGTAGTCTCCTCTAGGTGCCGCATATCTGGACACGTCGTAGAATGCGGTTCCGGATCCGTCTGCGTTTCGGACCTCGAAATGGCCGTCCTCGCGGTGAGATCCGTCGACCTGAGAGATCTGCGGCTCATAACCGGGCATAAACTGCTGGAATGCAGCCTGGTTGTATTGTGCAGCCTCTTCGCCGGGTTCAAACTGAGGCGCATCTGCATGCTGTTGGATCGCATACCAATCAACACCGTTTGCAGCTTGCATAACGGAGTGAGGTGCGTCGGGTTCCTCAAAGTAAGCACTGTTGTACCACAGGGTGTTGCCACCATCGGGGGTACTTGCTTCCAAGACGCCTTCATCAACAGTACGCAGCATAGTGCCTTCGGGGGCACCGGGGAAGGTTGCAGCGACCAAAGGTGCTTCGGAATAACCACCATAGAAGCCGCCCGCATCTCCAGAGGGATCTCCGGAAGGATCTCCCATCGGATAACCCGGGATCGCATTGGGACCATAACCGTCGCCGGCCATTCCACCAGCTGCATCTCCAGGAACATCGCTGGGTATATGATTGGGACCGTAGCTGTCTCCAACCACACCACCGCCATCTGCGGATATTTCGCCGGGTCCATTTGTAATATGGGCGCCATCGGAAGAACCTCCAGAAACCACGAGAGTCTCTCCACCGCCATCCACAGATACAGTATTGCCCTGCGGCATATCCACCGTTCCATCTGCGGAAGGAGTGCCAAACTGAGCAGTTCCAGGAGCCGCATCGGCACCAGGCCCGTTGAAGACAGGCGCATCGTAGAATGCACCCCGGCCTTCGCCACTGGCCATCTGATACCAGGAACTGCCATCGGAAGCGGTAACCACTCCATGGGGGACATCCGGCTTTTCATATTGTGCTGCGTTGAACATATCAACGGTCGAGGTCTTACCATCTGCACCGACAGCAGTTGTAGCGATATGACCGCCTGTGATCTGGGTGCCTTGGAGCTGGAAGCCCTGCATATGGGGCATGTAATTACCAAGACTCCGATCTGCAATGTCACCGGCAATCGTACCGGAGGCATTGGGTGCCCTGGTCGCCACAGAGGAAATGGAATTGCTGTTTAGGGTAGCACCATTTCTCGCAGCAATACCGCCAAATGCTCGACCAAAGAATCCTGCACCACCGCCAAAGCCCATCCGCTGACCGCCCTGAACGACTGCATCACGCACATAACTGTTGGGATTGAATCTGTTCATAAAGCCAGCTGCAAAGCCTTGACCTGCAGCACCAGGACCACCTCCAATATTGCCACCGCCGCCTCGGAATACATTGCCGGCACGGCCCATGCCACTGCCGACACCGGTAATAACACGTGCCGCCATGAGCAGCTCCATGCCAAGACCGCTTCCGGTTTGTGCCACATTTAGTCCAATAGCGGCAAGATAGCTATCGAAGCGTTGGGCTGTCTTA
>JAZSAD010000021.1:0-8186 GCA_045601715.1 Faecousia sp. | reverse complement strand
CTATGGATTTTCTGCCCATTTCCAAACAGGATATGGAGAAGCGGGGCTGGGAGCAGTGCGACTTTGTATATGTCATTGCCGATGCCTATGTGGACCACCCCTCCTTCGGTCATGCCATTATCAGCCGGGTTTTGGAGAATGCCGGCTATTCCGTTGGTATCATCTCCCAGCCAGATTGGAAGAATCCCAAGTCCATTGACATTTTAGGCAAGCCCCGGTTGGGCTTTTTGGTGTCCGGCGGCAATATGGATTCCATGGTGAATCACTACTCCGTCACCAAGCACAAGCGGAAAAACGATGCCTTCACCCCAGGCGGTGTGATGGGTAAGCGTCCGGACTATGCTACGGTGGTTTACTGCAACCTGATTCGGCAGGTTTATAAAGATGTGCCCATTCTTATCGGCGGCATTGAAGCCAGCCTGCGCCGGCTTGCCCATTATGATTACTGGTCGGAGAGCCTGAAGCGGACCATATTGCTGGATTCCCAGGCAGACCTGCTGATGTACGGCATGGGTGAAAAGAGCATTGTGGAGATTGCCGATGCCCTCAATTCCGGGTTGGATGTAAAGAATATTACTTATATCGACGGTACGGTATTCAAAACAGATGCTTTGGACGAGAGTTTACCCACCGTCGTGCTGCCATCCTTCGAGCAGATGAAAGCCAACAAGCGGACCTATGCAGAAAGCTTCCGCACCCAATACGGCAACTGCGATCCCTTTACCGCCAAGCGGCTGGCTGAGCCTTACGGCAAACAGTTTGTGGTACAGAATCCGCCGCAGAAGCCGCTGACCCAAGAGGAAATGGATACCGTTTATGCCCTCCCCTACTGCCGCACCTATCATCCCAGCTATGAGAAGCTGGGGGGCGTGCCGGCCATTGAAGAGGTGAAATTTAGCCTGGTGAGCAACCGTGGCTGCTTCGGCGCCTGCTCCTTCTGCGCCCTCACTTTCCACCAGGGGCGAATCATTCAGACCCGGAGCCACGCGTCCATTATCGCAGAAGCAGAACTGATGGCCAAGGATAAGGATTTTAAGGGTTACATTCACGATGTAGGCGGTCCTACTGCCAATTTCCGCCACCCTGCCTGCGAAAAGCAGCTGACCAAGGGTGCTTGCGGTGGTCGGCAGTGCCTGTTCCCCACTCCCTGCAAGAATATGCGGGCGGACCATTCCGACTATGTGGCGCTGCTGCGGAAGCTGCGGAAGATTCCCGGTGTGAAAAAGGTGTTTGTCCGCAGCGGTATCCGGTTTGACTATCTGCTTGCTGACAAGAAGGACACCTTCTTCAAGGAGCTGGTGCAATTTCACATCTCCGGTCAGCTGAAGGTTGCGCCGGAGCATGTGTCCGACGCGGTGCTGATGCGGATGGGCAAGCCGAAAAATGCGGTATATAACCGATTTGTGGACAAGTATTATGCCCTGAACAAGCAGTATGGTATGAATCAATTCCTAGTGCCCTATTTGATGTCCAGCCACCCCGGCTCTACTATGAAGGAGGCGGTGGAGCTGGCAGAGTACATTCGGGATATGGGTTACAATCCCGAGCAGGTGCAGGATTTCTATCCCACCCCCTCTACCCTTTCCTCGGTGATGTATTACACAGGCCTTGACCCCCGGACCATGGAAAGGGTCTATGTGCCTACCGACCCTCACGAAAAGGCTATGCAACGGGCGCTGATCCAGTATCGCAATCCCAAGAACTATTATCTGGTGCGTGAGGCCCTGTTGAAGGTTCACAGAGAGGATTTAATCGGCTCTGGACCCAAGTGCCTGATCCGGGCTGTCCCTCCCAGCACAAAGCCGCACAAGCTACCGCCCAAGCCCCCGGCAAAAGCAGCAAAACCCCAAGGTAAATCCGTAAAACCCCAGGGAAAGAAAAAAACTGCGCCGCCCAAAAAGCGGAAATAACAAATAACAAAAAGCCACCCTTTTGGGTGGCTTTTTGTTGTGGCGGAGAGTTAGGGATTCGTTTGCATTTTGCTTTGCGCAAAATAAATGTTTGGCTCCGTCCAGCCGTCGCCAGCAATGCTCGTCCGCATTGCATTTCATTGTTCGAATCCCACCCTGCTTATAAAACAATCCCCACCGCAAGGGTGGGGATTGTTTCATGGCGGAGAGTTAGGGATTCGAACCCTAGGTTCCTTTCGGAATCACTAGTTTTCAAGACTAGCTCCTTAAACCGCTCGGACAACTCTCCTTGTCTTGCCAATCATACCATCGTAGAATAGAAAAGTCAAGGAAACATTTGTATTGTGCTTCGGCATATTTCGTGGTAAAATGAGGGCATCTGACAAATTATGGGAGGTTTTGGGGTGAAGAAGGTCGCAGCAATTCTGCTCATACTGGGCATCATTTTTTCTATGGCCGGCTGTCAGTCTGCCCCTGTGGCAGGTACAACAGCGCCTACGCAGGCTACTTTGACCACAACTGCCACCACTGAGCCGACCCAAACTGAAACAATTCCTGAAACAACGGAAACCATCCCCGTGGAAACGGAAACAATTCCCCCAGAAACGGAAACAATTCCCCAGGAAACAGTACCGCCGGAGACTGAACCGGTGTTTATCCCTGAATGGACAGAAGAAGAGCGCCAGCGGCTTTGGACGCCTCTGTGTGAGTCCTTTATTTATCTCCGGGATAAAAGCGATATGACCACGGTCATCTGTCAAGTTCCCCTGGGATCGGAGCTGCTGCTTCACAAATGGCAGGGAAAGTATGCCCTTGTAACCTATAACGGTAAACAGGGCTATGTATCCGCCAACTACATTCAGCCTTTGGATCAGGAATACTTTGCCAAGCGGCTGAAAGTGCTTACTCCCACTACTGTGTACACTTATGAGCAGATGGTAGCGGATATGGCGGCGCTGGAGGCGGCATATCCGGATTCTGTAAAGCTTGACAGCATCGGCAAAAGCGAGCAGGGACGGGATATTCCTGTGATGATTGTGGGCAATCCTGATGCGCCCAAGCATGCGCTGATGCAGGGCGCTATGCACGCCCGGGAGCATTTTACCGGGTGGCTCCTGATGGCGATTATGGACAGCAGTCTGTCGGCAGGTCTGTTGGACGACCACGTATGCTACCACATTATCCCTATGTCCAACCCCGACGGGGTTACCCTTTCTCAGACCCAAACGCTGAACGAAAATCAAGTACAGATTTATCTCCGGGATTTGGCTTACGGCTATGTGAATATGGGACAGGCAGAGTATGCCCAGCAGTGGAAAGCCAATGCCTTAGGTGTGGATTTGAACCGGAACTTCCCTGCCGGCTGGGAGAACAAAGCGGAGCATCCTGAACCGTCGATTTCACGATATCGGGGTGAAAGTCCCCTGTGCGCGGCGGAGAGCAAGGCCCTTGCGGATTATACCCAGAGCAGGCATTTTGATACTACCTTCAGTTTTCACTCCCACGGAAGTGTGTTATACTATGCATATGGCTCCAAGCAGCCGGTAAATGACCTGTCTTACAGCCTTGCATTGGCAGTGCAGCAGCAGACCGGTTACACCCCCATAGGCTACGACGGCACCACCGGCGCAGGCTACAAGGACTGGGTGATGGATGCGCTGGGTATTCCCTCCCTGACCGTGGAAATCGGCTCTAGCCAAACTCCTTTGGAAACCCGGGATATGTACAACACCTTTGCCCGGTTTGAAGGCTTACTGCCTGCCATCTCCGCCTGGCTTTCCAGACGATAAAGGAGGATACGCTATGAAGAAAAAAGCCATTTTCTTTGACCTTGACGGTACGCTCACCGACTCCGGTGAGGGCATTATCAACTGCGCCACTTTGGCGCTGGAGCATTTTGGAATCCCTGTCCCCTCCCGGGAGGAGATGGGTGTGTTTGTAGGTCCTCCCCTGGATCAAACCTTTATCAAATTCGGTATTCCTGCAAAAAAAGCACAGGAAGCCATTGACGTATTCCGCAGTCGGTATCTGGTAGTTGGCAAGTTTGAAAATGCCCCCTATCCCGGTATTCACCAGCTGCTGGAAAAGCTGAAGGAGCAGGGACACCGGCTGTTTGTTGCCACCTCTAAGCCTGAAGAAACCGCTTTGGAGGTTCTTCACAAATTTGCGCTTGCCCAATATTTTGAAGTGATTTGCGGCGCGACTATGGACGGCAGCCGTGTCCACAAGGCAGACGTAATTGCCTATCTTCTGGACAAAATCGGCACACAGGAAAAGGTTTTAATGATTGGCGATACGGAATTTGATGTCACCGGCGCTGCCGCCCACGGGATCAAGACCATCGGTGTTTCCTGGGGTTACGGAAAGGTGGCCGCTATGGAGCAGGCCGGCGCAATCGCTATCGCCCACTCTATGGACGAACTGGAACAGCTTATTAACCGATAAAAGAAGGCGACACAGATGTGTCGCCTTCTCTTTTATTCTTTTTTCTCCCGGAATGTGGCAATTGCGATAGATACGAGGCTGAAGGTCTCGCACAGAATCGCGCCGATGGCGAAATTGACAATGTTGAAAATCAGCCAGGACACAGAGGAAATCAGGCAAATATACCGCAGTGTCTTAGGAGAATTGCAGCGGTAAGCCAAATGAGTGGCAAACATAGCAATTACCGGCAAGACCTCAACAATCAGATTCTTGGCGCTGGGCTCTACCCCCACTACCGTAAAATTCAGAATGTAGGCGCCTACATAGGCAATGCCGAATATGGCAACCCAAAACAGCTGATCTACCTTTGTTTTTTCCTTTTTCAGGAACAGAACGGCGCGGATTACACCTACCGAATTGAGCATCGTGGCAATATATGCCCCCAGCAGCAAATAGTTCAGCGCAAAAAAGAATGCGCCAAAAAACTGGAACGCAATAATGCGCTTTGCGCTTTTCTGCTGATAGGAGAAGATATTAAAAAGCATGGCGATAATGCCAACCGCCTGGGCAATCATCGGATTCATATTACGGACTCCTTATGTTCATAGAAAAGGCGCGTGTTAACCACGCACCTTTTTTACATAGAAAGGGAATTGGTCAGCCACACCACCAGCGGCAGCACCAGAGAAAAGAGGCTAATCAGCCACGGATACAGGGTCTTCTTGGAAATCAGCATCAATAGCAGGCACACAGTCGTAACCGCAAAGGGAATCAGCACCGCTGCCCCCCGGGAGATAAACCACTGATACTCTCCGTTGGCAAGGATATTCACACCCACCATATCCGGAAGCAGCCGGGCATTGCGGATTGCCAGCGCGCCGGCGCACACAAACACAGGAATAGACATAACCAAACTGCGGAGCTTGTAACACCAGCGAAACGTAAGCTTCAGCACAAAGCCGACCTTCTTAAAAAACGTAATGACCTTTTGGGTGGCTTCTTTTTCTTTGAACTGTTTCCACCATTGGGATAGTTTACCCATACGATACCTCCTGATGAAGGGTTTCTTCCGTCCTTATTTTATCACGATAACAAGCAGCTTGCAAGGGAAATTTCCCGTCGTTTAATTGGTCCGTTTTTTAGGACTAATATACCGTTATACTGACAGCATAAACTAACACATAGGAGGTATCCCAATGAAAACTGCTGTCTGTAAATCTTATTGTTATCCCGCTGTCCGCTACCCCAATGCCGCCACCCGCCGGGAGGTCCTGCACAAGACGCTGGACACCCTGCTGGTCGCTGCCAGCGGTATGGGACTTGCCGCAACCGTGCTGCTGTTTATGGTCTTTTAATCAGTTCTTTTTATTGTCCCGATAAAGGGCAACCAGACCCTTAATCAACAAATCCTTATCATAGATAATGGGGGTTTTGCACAGAGGAACAATGAACTTTGCAATACCGCCGGTGGCAATGACCGTGGTCTTGCAGCCCAGTTCCTGTTCCATACGCTCAATCATACCGTCCAGCATACAGGCTGTGCCAATCATAATGCCGGAGCGCATTGCGTCGATGGTGTTTCTGCCAATGGCTCGCTTGGGCTGGTCCAGCTGCAAACCGGGAAGCAAGGCTGTTCTGTCCGTCAGGGCGTCCAAAGAAACCCGCACACCGGGGATAATACAACCGCCAATGTGGGCGCCGTTCGCATCCAAAACGGACATAGTAGTTGCCGTACCCATATCAATGACAATCAGCGGAGGCTTATGCTCCCGAAGGGCTGCCACGTCAGCTACCACCAGATCTGCGCCGGTCTGACCGGGATTTTCCAAACGGATATCCAGTCCCGTCTTAATGCCGGGGCCTACCACAAGGCTGGTCTTTCCGGTGAGCTTTTTAATTGCAGTCTGGAAGGAGTTCAACACCTGAGGTACAACCGAGGAAATGATACAGCCCTCCACGTCCTCCGAGCGTACGCCATACATATCCAGCAGGATTTTCAAATCCACGCAGTACTGGTCCGAGGTCTTGGTGGCCTCAGTACGGAGTCTTGCTTCAAAGACAATGGTATCCTCCCGGACACCGCCCAGTACAATATTCGAGTTGCCGATATCAATGGTTAAAATCATACCCAATCCTCCAAATCCGATTCATTTAGTATATAACAGGCTGTCAGTGCCTGTCCGTCTGTCTTGATCAACCCTGCCGAATGGCTGGCTGCGCCGGGATTCAGTACCCACAAGCCGTCCTCTTCCTGTCGGCAATCTATCACGTGGGTATGTCCGTAGAGGGCAATCTGCGCCCCGTACCGGTGAGCTTCCGCTACAAGACCCCCTGCGCCCTGTTTCACGTGTTCCCGGTGGCCGTGGGTCATATATAGCATCACACCGCCTATGGGATAGCAGAGCATTTCCCGGGCATGGGGTGGACAGCGGTAGGTATCGCAGTTGCCTGCCACCTGATGCACAGGGATATGAGGATAGAGTTCTGCAAGGGTTTCCCCGTCGTCATAATGGTCACCCAAATGGACGATGGCTTCCGGCTTTATTTTCTCCACGCATTTCTTCATAAACCGCATAGAAGAATGGGAATCGGAAAATACGAGAATCTTCATTGCGCACAGATGCCCCCCTTCCTGCATATACTGTTTTTAGAGTATTATAACAGGCATTGGGACAGGAGGCAATCATTATGGAGAAAAATAATCCGAATTTTTCTATGGAAGAGGTACTGAAATTGGCAAAAAGCCCTGCCGGGCAGCAGCTGATGGCAATGCTCCAGCAGCAGGACAGCGCCAAATTGGAACAGGCCGCTGCCCAAGCCAAGGCTGGAGATTACTCTCAGGCAAGTCAGACCTTGAGCGCTATGCTGTCCTCACCGGAGGCGCAAAAGCTTATGAAGCAGTTAGGGGGTAAGTGATGGACAATATGGAAACCCAACTAAACGCCATCCTGGGTAACCCCCAGATGATGGAACAAATTATGTCCATTGCCCAGAATTTTCAAACAGAAGCGCAACCCCAGCCGCCCCCTGTAGATACCGGTCCGGAGATTGACTTTGCTATGGTGCAGAAGCTTACCTCGCTGATTGGTAAGACAGGCATTGACTCCCATCAATCGGCGCTGCTCCACGCATTGACACCCTATCTGAGCAGTCAGCGGATTCGCAAGCTGGAAAAAGCTATGCGGGCAGCAAAGCTTGCCGGTATGGCATCGATATTTTTCGGACAATTGGGCAGGTGATCGTATGTATAACCGCTATATTCCCCAGCAGGACGGCTCTCACCGACGAAGTCGGGTAGATGAACAGGTCCCACCGCCCCCTCAGAAGCCATCTCCACCTCCGGAGCCGCCCCGTCAGCCACCGATGCCGGAACCCCGGTCACCGGCTGCCGGAAACATTGGCGGCTTTCTGCGGCAGTTACTGCCTAAGGACTTTGACACCGGAGATTTGATTGTCGTACTGCTGCTTCTGCTGATGGCAGGAGACAAACCGGAGGATCGAAATACGGCGCTGCTTACATTGGCGCTGTATTGTTTTCTATAAGAATATAACACCACCCGATGGGTGGTGTTTTTTATTGTCAGAGCATGAGGGATTCGAACCCCCGCAAACGGAGTCAGAGTCCGGTGTGCTACCGTTACACTAATCCTCTATCACACGGACGAAATTTATTATACGCAAAATACAGAAAATGTCAAGCACTTTTTTCCATTCTCGGCATATTTTTCTGTACTGTCCGCAAGTAGTTTTTCCAAGTTTAATCATATTATTCAAATATATTGCAAAACAGGATAGATTCCCTTTATCAATCCACATTTTCTATAGCTGTAAAGCATTTTGCAAGGAAGGGAA
>JAZSAD010000020.1:0-9568 GCA_045601715.1 Faecousia sp. | reverse complement strand
GCGCAAGGCGGCTGGCAGAATCTGGTGATGATTGTTATCGGCTGTGTGCTGCTGTACCTTGCCATCGTCAAGAAGTTTGAACCGCTGCTGCTGTGCGGCATCGCTTTTGGCTGTATTCTTTCCAACCTGCCCGGCGCAGGTCTGTACAATCAGCAGCTGTGGGACAATTTTATGAACGCTGACCACGCAGCCTACCATTCCTACGGCACCATTTTGAAGGAAGGGGGACTACTTGACTTCTTCTATATCGGTGTAAAAACCTCCATTTACCCATGTCTGATTTTCTTAGGCGTGGGCGCAATGACCGACTTTGGCCCTCTGCTTTCCAACCCCAAAAGCCTGCTTTTGGGCGCAGCTGCCCAGATGGGCGTGTTTGCCGCATTTGTGGGCGCCATTTTACTGGGTTTTAACGGCAATGAGGCCGCTTCCATCGGTATCATCGGCGGCGCTGATGGCCCTACCGCTATTTTTGTCGCCACCAAGCTTGCTCCCCATCTGCTGGGCGCAATTGCTGTGGCAGCCTACTCCTATATGGCGCTGATTCCTTTGATTCAGCCGCCCTTTATGAAGCTGCTGACCACACCTGAGATGCGGAAGGTGAAAATGGAGCAGACCCGCAAGGTTTCCAAAACCGAGAAAATTGTCTTCCCCATTGTGGTTACCGTTTTTGTTGCTCTGCTGCTGCCCTCCACCGCTCCCCTGATTGGCTGCCTGATGTTAGGTAACCTCTTAAAGGAGACCGGTGTTACCGACCGCCTTAGTGACACCGCCCAGAATGCCCTGATGAATATCATCACCATTCTGCTGAGCACCTCCGTGGGCGCGACTATGGTTGGCTCCACCTTCCTCACTGTCAAAACCCTGTCCATCGTGGTGCTGGGCGTATGCGCCTTCATTCTGTCCACAGTTGGCGGTCTGATCGGCGGCGTGATTATGTACAAGCTGACCGGTGGCCGGGTGAATCCCCTCATCGGCTCTGCAGGCGTCTCCGCTGTGCCTATGGCTGCCCGTGTTGCAAACAAGGAAGGCCAGAAGGCAAACCCCGCCAACTTCCTGCTCATGCATGCCATGGGCCCCAATGTGGCAGGCGTTATCGGCTCTGCCATCGCCGCAGGCTTCCTACTGAGCGTATTTGGTTAAAATTCAATTCCCTGCCCTTCTGGGCAGGGAATTCTCTAATTGTAGGGGCGAGCACTGCTCGTCCGCTACAGCAAATGTTCCAATGTACCAACGGACAGCCAATGGCCGCCCCTACATAGAAGATTGTATATTTTCCTTGACAAAAATAGCAAAAACAGGGTATAATACCAAGGATATGTAATGACTTTGAACGGAAGAGTACCCGGAGATATCTTTGCAGAGAGCCTCGGTTGGTGGAAAGAGGTATGGAGAAGGCCGGCGAATATGGTCCGGGAGTCGGCGGGTCGATAGGTAGGCCTGCCCGGGTGCGCCCGTTATTGCGTTTTGAGGCAGAAGCCTCCCTTGTGTAAAGGGAGGTGGCACGGCGTAGCCGTGTCGGAGGGATTGTCCTCTCTGCGAATCAAGGTGGTACCACGAAGTATTTTCTTTCGTCCTTGCTATGCAAGGACGAATTTCATTTTTTAGGAGGAATTTTTATGTCTAAGGGTAATTATTATATCACAACCCCTATCTACTACCCCTCTGCCAAGCTCCACATCGGCCATACCTACTGTACCGTGGCAACCGACGCTATGGCCCGGTATAAGCGGCTGCAGGGCTACAATGTTTGTTTCCTCACCGGCACTGACGAACACGGTCAGAAGATCGAGGACAAGGCAAAGGAAGCCGGCTGCACGCCCCAGGAATATGTGGACAACATTGTGCTGGGCGAGGGCGGCGTACTGGATCTGTGGAAGCTGATGAACATTTCTAACGACCGGTTTATCCGCACCACCGATGACTACCACGTAGCCGCCATTCAGAAGATCTTCAAGAAAATGTACGAAAACGGGGATATTTACAAGGGTAAGTACACCGGTAAGTACTGCAAGCCCTGCGAAAGCTTCTGGACTGAGAGCCAGCTGGTGGACGGCAAATGCCCCGACTGCGGCCGTGAGGTGCAGGATGCTGAGGAAGAGGCATATTTCTTCCGTCTGAGCAAGTATGCAGACAAGGTACAGAATCTGCTGGTAAACACCGATTTCCTGGAGCCTAGATCCCGTGTCCACGAGATGGTGAACAACTTCATTAAGCCCGGCCTGGAGGATTTGTGCGTATCCCGGACCAGCTTTAGCTGGGGTGTTCCCGTGGATTTCGACGAGGGTCACGTGGTTTACGTGTGGATTGACGCCCTGTTTAACTATATGACTGCCCTGGGCTTCTGCAACGATGCCAAGGACGGTCTTGACAAGTTCTGGCCTGCGGATGTCCACTTTGTAGGCAAGGAAATCGTCCGTTTCCACGCCATCATTTGGCCCGCAATGCTTATGAGTCTTGACCTGCCCCTGCCCAAGAAAGTGTACGGTCACGGCTGGCTGCTTCTGGACGGCGGCAAAATGAGCAAGTCCAAGGGCAACGTGGTTGACCCCTATATTCTGGCGCAGCGCTTCGGCGTGGATGCCCTGCGGTTCTTCCTGCTCCGGTCCTTCCCCTTCGGCTCTGACGGCAATTTCTCCAACGAGCTGCTGATCTCCACCATCAACACCGATTTGGCAAACGATTTGGGCAACCTGGTTTCCCGCACCGTTGCCATGGCCCAGAAGTATTTCGGGGAAAAGCTGCCTGCAAATCAGCAGGTGGATATTGAAAAGGACAAGGAACTGGTGGAAATGGTCTGCTCTCTTCGGGATAAGTACGAGGAGCAGATGGAAAAGTACGCATTCCAGAATGCGTTGGCTGAGGTCTTTAAGGTCATCTCCCAGGCCAACAAGTATATTGACGAGAACGCGCCCTGGGTGCTGGCTAAGGATGAGGCTACTCACCCCCGTCTTGCCAAGGTGCTGTACAATCTGTTGGAAACCGTTCGCATCTGCGCCGGTCTGCTTGAGCCCTTTATGCCTGCAACTGCCGAGGAAATTGCCAAGCGGCTGGGCGGCGCCAGAATGGACTGGGATTCTCTGGAGGATTACGGTGTGCTGCCCGTAGAAGCGGTTACTTTGAACGGTCCTGCCCTGTTCCCCAGAATCGATATGGAAAAGGAGTTGGCTGCTTTGGAAGAACTGTCTAAGCCTGTTTCTGACATTGAAATTGAGCCCTTTGAAACCGAGAATGTGGATTTTGACACCTTCTGCAAGTCTGATTTCCGTGCTGTGAAGGTCAAGGACTGCCAAGCTGTTAAGAAGAGTGACAAGCTGCTCCAGTTTACCCTGGACGACGGCACCGGCACTGACCGGCAGATTCTCTCCGGTATCGCCAAGTACTACAAGCCGGAAGAGCTGATCGGCAAGACCCTGGTTGCCATCGTGAACCTGCCTCCCCGGAAGATGATGGGCAAGGAATCCTGCGGTATGCTGATCTCCGCTGTCCACACCGAGAAGGGCGAAGAAAAGCTGCACCTGCTGATGGTGGACGACGCCATCCCCGCCGGCGCAAAACTGTGCTGAAAAAAAAGAGCCTGTTTACACAGGCTCTTTTTTGCCTTCCCCCGGGGGAAGCCTTTGTTCCTTTCAACAAAAAGAAATAACCCCTGACTTTCACCTTTCGGCTTCTGTCAGGGGTTATTTCATTGACTGAACAGGTTCTATCATTGGTTAACCTCCCTTTCTACTGTTTGATGCGCTTCCCTGTTTGTGGGTTGCCTCCGCAAGCAATTTTCGGATTTCTTCTTTTTACTTCTTCTTACTTCTTCTTACTTCTTCATTTTATATTTAACGGAATTGGGAATCGCATCTGCTTGGGGTTTTTTACCTGTACATTGGTATCACCTCTTTGTGTCTATAATATAACACAAGATTTTCCCCTTTACAAGATGGGAGATTCCATAAAGAATTTACTCTGTTTTTGTGAAATATATAGAAAGTTATGTTATATTTAACATTTGCTTGACAGATAATCACACAATATGCTATAGTAAATATGTTGGGCGCCACTCCAAGAGGAGTGGCGCCCACATTCTGTTTATTTCAGTCGTTTTTCCAAGGTCGCGGAGTTAAAGGGGGTCAGATGCACCCGCTGGAAGCCGTATTCCGCGGTGAGGACAAAGGATTTGGGCAGATCGTCACAGGGGATTACCTCGCCGTCCCGCTCCGCCCGGCTTAAAAATTCCCGGGTGCGCTTGGAGGTGGAGGTGTTGTCCATATCGAAAATGCCGATAATGGCTGTGTCCCGCACCGCCATATCGTTACCGATGTTTAAGTACATAAAACCTCCATTTTGCATTTTGCATTTTTAATTTTGCATTTTGGCGGCTGCGACCGCCAGTTCGTCGCAACGATTATTCTTGGAATTGTCTGCATGGCCCTTCACCCAATGGTAATGCATTTGGTGAATGGCTGTTAAGTCTAACAGCTTTTCCCACAGATCCGGGTTCAGGGCAGGCTTTTTGTCGGCCTTTTTCCAGCCGTTTTTCCGCCAACTAACCGCCCATCCCTTACTTAGACCGTCTATGACATATTTGGAGTCCGAGTACAATTCCACGATACAAGGCTCTTTCAGGGCGGAAAGACCTGCAATCACCGCCGTCAATTCCATACGGTTATTGGTGGTAGAGCTTTCCCCGCCGGAAAGCTCTTTTTCTACCCCTTGAAACTCCAGGATAGCGCCCCAGCCGCCGGGGCCGGGATTGCCGGAGCAGGCGCCGTCAGTATAGAGGGTTACGGTCTTCATTCCCCTGCTTCCTCTGTTTCCTCAGCTTCCACCCGCTGGATTGCCACCAGCTGGTTGCCCTCTTCAATACGCATCACGATAACACCCTGCACGTCACGCTTGTAGATGTTGATGCCGGCGGCCTTCACACGGATAATCACACCGCCGTTTTCGATCAGCATCACGTCGTCTGTTTCTGCCACAGTGCAGCAGCCGGCAACGAAGCCAGTCTTGGGGGTGATGTTGTAGTTTTTCAGACCCTTACCGCCTCTACTTTGGGGAATCTTCTCCCCGTCAGGGCCGGTACGGAAGTATTCCACCAGCTCGGTGCGCTTGCCGAAGCCGTTTTCGGTGACGGTGAGCAGGGTCTTGCCCTCTTCCATCTTCTCCGCGCCGATCACATAGTCCTCGCCGGTTAATAGAATACCGCGGACACCGGTGGCGTCACGACCCATGGGACGGACATCCTTCTCGTTGAAGCAGATAGCCATACCCTCCCGGGTAGCCAAAATGATATTGTCGTCGCCGTTGGTACGGATTACATTGATCAATTCATCGCCCTCGTCCAGGGTGATGGCCCGGATACCGGTTTTCCGGCGGGTATTCAGGGCGATAAAGGGAATCCGCTTCACAGTACCCTTCTTGGTGACCATCATCAGGTACTCTTTTTCGTCAAATTCCCGGGTAATCACCGTAGCGGTAACCTTTTCACCCTGCTCCAGGGGCAGAATGTTCACCATAGCGGTGCCACGGGCAGTTCTGCCGGCCTCGGGGATCTGGTAACCCTTCCGGTGGTGGACACGACCCTTATCGGTGAAGAACAACAGATGGTCGTGGGTAGATGCCACGTACAGGCTCTTCACATAGTCCTCGTCCTTCAGATTCTGGGCGTTCACACCTCTGCCGCCCCGGCTCTGGGTGCGGTAGATATCCACGGGCATACGCTTCACGTAACCCTCGTTGGAGATGGTAAAGGCGCAGGTCTCCTCTTCAATCAGGTCCTCGATGTCGATCTCATCCTCGATATCCTGAATTTCGGTCTTTCTCTCGTCGCCGAACTTGTCGCGAATGGCAATCAGCTCCTCACGAAGCACAGCCTGGAGCTTTTCCCGGTTGGCGAGCAAATCCTCAAAGTATGCAATCCGCTGCTGCAGTTCGTCGAACTCTGCCTGCAATTTCTCTCTGTCCAGACCCTGGAGCGCCTTCAGACGCATATCCAGGATTGCCTGGGCCTGGACATCGTCCAAGCCGAACCGCTCACACAGACGCTCCTTGGCATCGTCGTAGGCAGAACGGATAATACGAATAACCTCGTCGATGTTATCCTGGGCAATCAGCAAGCCTTCCAACAGGTGGGCTCTTTCTCTTGCCTTCCGCAGGTCATACTGGGTACGGCGGGTAAGCACTTCCATCTGGAAGGTGAGATACTCGTCGATAATCTGCCGCAGGGACAGAATTCTGGGCTGCTTCTGGTCGTCCACCAGCGCCAGCATGATAATGCCAAAGCTATTTTGCAGAGAGGTCTGCTTAAACAGGTTGTTCAGCACAACCTGGGGATTGGCGTCCTTTTTCAGCTCGATCACGATGCGCATACCGTTCCGGTCAGACTCGTCACGGAGGTCGGAAATGCCCTCTAACTTCTTGTCCTTCACCTGGTCGGCAATGGCCTTGATGAGCATCTTCTTGTTCACCTGGTAGGGCAGCTCATTGACGATAATCCGGGTGCGGTCGTTGGCAAACTCCTCAAATTCCGTTCTCGCCCGGACAACCACCTTGCCGCGGCCGGTGGCATAGGCGGCGCGGATACCGCTGCGACCCATAATGATACCGCCGGTGGGGAAATCCGGACCGGAGATATGCTCCATCAGGTCCACCGCAGTAATTTCCGGGTCGTCCATCACAGCCACGCAGGCGTTAATGACCTCGGTGAGGTTGTGGGGCGGGATATTGGTAGCCATACCAACAGCGATACCGGAAGAACCGTTCACCAGCAAATTGGGGAAACGGCTGGGCAGAACCCGGGGCTCTTCCCTGCTCTCGTCAAAGTTGGGGTCCCAGTTGACGGTGTCCTTTTCGATGTCCCGGAGCATCTCGTTGGAGAGCTTACTCATTCTGGCCTCGGTGTAACGGTAGGCGGCGGGGGGGTTGCCGTCCACGTCACCGAAGTTACCGTGGCCGTCTACCAGCAGGTAACGCATAGAGAAATTCTGGGCAAGACGGACCATTGCATCGTACACAGATGCGTCGCCATGGGGATGGTACTTACCCAGCACATCACCCACGCAGGTGGCAGACTTCTTAAAAGGCTTGTCGGAAGTCAGTCCGGATTCGTACATGGTATACAGGATACGACGGTGAACCGGCTTCAGACCGTCACGGACGTCGGGCAACGCGCGTCCCACGATTACGGACATGGCGTATTCAATATAGGAGCGCTCCATCTCGTCTTCCAGATGGGACTCGGTAATAATCTGGTCGGGGAATAAAATATCCTCCGGCTTGTAGCTTCTGTTATGCTTTGCCATTTAGGCACCTCCAAAACGCACGTCATTCCGAGGTTTGCGGAGCAAACCGTGGGAATCCGTATTTCTTTGCAGGGATCTGCCCTGCCACCGCCTATGGCGGTTTGGGTTACGGATTGCCGCGTCGCCTTCGGCTCCTCGCAATGACGGCTCTTCTTCACGTCATTCCGAGGGAGCATCGCGACCGTGGGACTCCGCTCTCTTACAGTAATTGTTCGTACAATTCTTCCCATTGGGGATTCTTGGCTTCTACTAATTGGTTTTTCTTTTTTCTGCTCCAGGATTTTATTTGTTTTTCTCTGGAGATTGCTTCATATCTACTGGATGTCTGTTCGAAATATACCAGCTTATGAACAGAGTATTTTGCTGTAAAACTATTTGGGTCTACATTGTGTTTATGCTCGTATACTCTTCTGACTAAGTCATTTGTAACACCCGTGTAAACAACCGTTCCTGTTGCATTTGTTAAGATATATACATAGTACATAAACAACCTCTTTTAGGAAAACGGATTGCCGCGTCGGGCTTTCGCCCTCCTCGCAATGACGTGGACGGGGCACCTTCCCCCCGGGGGAAGGTATTAGATATCAATATTGATGGCGTATTTTGCGTTTCGCTCGATCCATTCCTTACGGGGCTCTACCTGCTCGCCCATCAAAATGGTGAAAATTTCGTCGGCCCGACGGGCATCGTCCAGGGTGATCCGGCGGAGGGTTCTTCTCTCCGGGTCCATGGTGGTCTCCCACAGTTCGTGGGGGTCCATCTCACCCAGACCCTTAAATCGGCTGATGTCCACCTTGGCGTTACTCTCTCCTCGCATTTCTGCGGAAACGCGGTCCCGCTCTTCGTCGGAGTAAGCGACCCGTTCGGTTTTACCCCGTTTCAGCTTGTACAGGGGAGGCACAGCGGAGTACACATAGCCGTTTTCAATCATCGGCCGCATATAGCGGAAGAAGAAGGTCAGTAAGAGTGTCCGGATATGGGCGCCGTCCACGTCCGCATCGGACATGATGATGACCTTGTGGTAACGGAGCTTTTCGATGTCGAAATCCTCGCCGATACCGCCGCCAAGGGCGATAATCAGAGGCGACAGCTTATCGTTGCCGTAGACCTTGTCCATTCTGGCCTTTTCCACATTCAGCATCTTACCCCACATAGCCAGGATTGCCTGGAAACGGGAGTCACGACCCTGAATGGCAGAGCCCGCAGCAGAGTCACCCTCGACGATGTACAGTTCGCACAAAGCGGGGTCTTTGTCGTTACAGTCCTGAAGCTTGTCGGGCATACCGCCGGATTCCAGACCATTCTTACGGCGGGCGTTATCTCTTGCCTTTCTGGCGGCTTCCCGGACACGGTTTGCCATCAGCGCTTTTTCCAGAATTGCCTTGGCGGTGGCAGGATGCTCTTCAAAATAGGTAGCCAGCTGGTCGCCTACCACCTGCTCTACCAGGGTACGGATATAGGCGTTGCCCAGTTTTGCCTTGGTCTGACCTTCAAACTGGGCATCGGTGAGCTTCACGGAGATAATCACAGTGATACCTTCACGGCAATCATCGCCGGTGACCTTATCGTCGCCCTTGATGGTGCCGATTTTGGTGCCGTAGTTGTTAATCACACGGGTCAGCGCGGTCTTAAAGCCGGTTTCGTGCATACCGCCCTCGGGCGTGCGCACGTCGTTGGCAAAGGACAGCATAAATTCGTTAAAGCCGTCGTTATACTGGATGGCGATTTCCGCGCTGGCGTCGTCTTTCGTGCCGGACAGATAGATTACATCGTTGTGGAGCGCAGTCTTGTTCCGGTTGTGGAACAGAGCAAATTCCCGAATACCACCCTCGTAGCACATGGTCTCGCCCTTGGGCTCCTCACCACGGTCGTCGGTGATGGTGATACTAAGACCTGCGTTCAGGAAGGCCTCCTCACGCATACGCTGGTGGAGCACCTCATAGTCGTACTCGGTGGTATCGAACATCTCCGGGTCAGGCTGGAAGGTGACTTCCGTGCCGGTCTTGTCGGTCTTGCCCACAATTTTCATTTCCTGGGTGATATGACCCCGGGAGAACTTCATCTCGTAGATATTACCGTTCTTGTGGACACGGGCTGTCAGGCTCTCAGACAGGGCGTTTACAACAGACGCGCCCACGCCGTGGAGACCGCCGGAGACCTTATAACCGCCGCCGCCAAACTTACCGCCGGCGTGCAGAACCGTAAAGACAACCTCCAAAGCCGGCTTGCCGGTCTGGGGCTGGATATCCACGGGGATACCACGGCCGTCATCGGTGACG
>JAZSAD010000019.1:0-10335 GCA_045601715.1 Faecousia sp. | reverse complement strand
CCGATGTCCAGAAAGCTTTCGTTTTCCAGGCGGATTCGGTCAATACATAAGCAGGGTTTTTGGGGCGCAAGCAGGCGAATGCTATGCCCCAGCGCCTTTGCACAATCCTGTTCCAGGCAAATGAGCAGTTCCCGGTCTTTGCTTCCGGCAACAAGGACTTTCGCCAGTTCCTGCACCTGTTCATAGGACGGCGACGGATAGCCGGAAAGGCTGAGCACCACCGTAGACCTGTCAAACCGGGTATAGGCATTGGCAACTTTTTCTGCCGTCAGGGGTAACGACAGGTTTGCCACCGGCAGATTCTTTTTCGGCAGGCTTACCCCATCATAAAACACCGTAGAGCCGGAAAGCTGGGCGCTGTGACAGCCTGCGCCGATGACCGTCGCCCGAATGGTCTGCTCTCCCAATCGGTACTGCCCCTTGCACAGGTCGCTTTCCCGGATGGCTCTGCCCAAAAGAACTCCCAAATCCCCAAAGGCGAATGGGGTGTGTTCTGTTTCAATGCAGTCGGCAACTCCCCCGGAAAAGGAGAGGACCTCTGCTTTTCTCGGTATCCACTCCCCTGCGTTCTCTTTGGTGGTGAGTTTGTCTAAAAGTTCCGTTGCTGGCGTCAAGCCTGCCGCCATTTGCAGGGCTTGTACCAAAGTGTCCGCCACCTGTTTTAATTGGGTTTGGGTGGGAATCTCTCCCAAGCCCAGGTCGCAAAGACCTGTCAGCACAGGAGAAATATAGGTGACCTTCCCCCCTCCGTCCAGTTTCACCAGTCTGCCGCCTACATTCAGACAGCCGGTGGCGGTAATTTGTCCGTTCTCAATATAGGACAGGTTGCTGGTGCCACCGCCGATATCCATATGCAGTACAGTTTTTCCGGTTTTGGCGGAGTAGTCCGTAGCTCCCGCTCCCTTGGCGGAAAGAACGCTTTCCAAATCCGGCCCGGCAGTTGCCACCACGAATTCTCCGGCAAAGCCGGAAAGGTGGTGAAGTACCTGGCGGGCATTCTCCTTTCGGGAGGTCTCGCCGGTGATAATCACCGCCCCGGTGTCCACTCGGTCCTTTGTGATACCGGCTTTTTGGTACTGTTCTTCCACCCAGGCTGCGATTTTCTCCCCGTCCACCAGTTCTCCGGAGATAAGGGGTGTGAATGTGACAGGGCTTTGATACAGGAGCTTCCGCTCCCCGATGACCATCTCCGGCACGGAAAAGGCATTGCCCTTGTTTTCTACCGTTAGTTCCGACACAATCAGCTGGGTGGTGGTTGTGCCAACGTCCAAGCCAATGCTTAAGAGCTTATCCAATGCCCGTCACCTGCTGCAAAATGTGCCGCACCATTTTCTCGTCCGGTCGTACCGGATTGGTGGCGCAGCAGGGGTCAGAAAGCGCCGCATTTACGATGCTGTCGGCAGCCTGCCGCACCTGCTGAGGGGAAACGCCTGCCTGGGCAAGGGTGGCAGGCAATTGCAATTCCTTTCTCAGGCGCTGGAGGGCATTTTTCAAGTTTCGCACCGCAACCGCGTCGGCCATTCCCCCCAGGCCTGCTCTACGGGCAAGATCGGCATACCACCTATTTGCCTCTGCGTTTGCCTCCACCACAGCAGGAAGAAGGATTGCGTTCAGCCGTCCATGGGGCAGGTGGAACTGACCGCCCAAAGCGTGGGACAGAGCGTGACACAAACCCAAGCCCGACTGGGAAAAAGCAATGCCTGCCATGGTTGCCGCCTGGTGGATCCCCAGCCGCACCGCCGTGTTTCCTGCAAAGGACGCAGGCAAATGGGTAAACGCAGCATCGAAGGCGTCCGCCGCCAGCGCCCGGGAAATACTGCCTGCATTTGTCGCCACATAGCTTTCCAATGCGTGGGCAAGAATATCGTAGCCGGCATCGGCAATGAGGGTTTTGGGCAGGCTGTTCAGCAGTTCTCCGTCCAGAATCGCCATATCCGGCAGCAGCCTCTTGTCCACCAAGGGGTGCTTGACCCCGTTGTGGGTCAAAATCGCAAAATCCGTGACCTCAGAACCGGAGCCGGAGGTGGTTGGAATCGCCACAAAAGTGATGGGCAGACCGGAAAAGAACACCATCGCCTTGGCGCAGTCCATAGCGCTGCCGCCGCCCAGGGCCACCACCGTATCCGGTTTCAACGACTGCACCAAGGCTGTGCCCTTTGCCGACAGCTCCACCGAGGGGTCGGGTCGCACCTCAAAAAAAGTTTCCATCACCTCTGCCCCGGCAGCAGCTTTCAGCCGCCCGGGCAGGTCGGTTTTCTGAAAATAGGGGTCTGCTACCAGCAGCAGCCGTTTGCTTTTCAGCTCCGACAGGCGGTCAATTGCGCCGTTACCGGAGAGAATTTTTGTTTTACAGGAGAATACTTCCATTGTTTCCACCGCCTTTTAAAAGCAGTATTTCCCAGTTTGGGGGAAAGTATGTACCATGGGATTTGACTATTTTCTGCGGAAGCCTTCTTAAATGCCTCATTCTGAGCGGAGCAGGTACGAAAGATTTTACCCGGAGATTGCCACGTCGCTTCGCTCCTCGCAATGACGGGGTTTGTTGGGGGTTTGACTTATCTATAAAAAAATGGTACACTTACCGTACTATGTCCTTTGGGAGGAAGCTGTATGCAGGCTGCGCTGTTTGCCCTGTTTGCTGCGTTTATCGCAGCAGCAGACCAAGTAACCAAATATTTCACCGTTGCCAATATTCCGCTGTACGGACAGGTGGAGGTTCTGCCCGGTGTGGTAGGGCTGACCTATGTGCAGAATTTCGGCGCCGCGTTCTCCTCTTTTCAGGGACAGCAATGGCTGTTTGCCATTATTTTTGTCCTCTTTACTGGGGCAATTATTTGGGAATACCGCAAGCGGAGTTTGCCCTTCACCACCTTTGAATGGTGGTGTATCATTGCCGTTTACGGCGGCGGCCTGGGCAATATGATTGACCGGGTGCGGCTGGGCTATGTGGTGGATATGATTGAAACTCAATTCATTCAGTTCCCTGTTTTTAATGTGGCTGACTGCTTTATCACCTGCGGGTGTATCGCTCTCATTGCCCACCTGATTTTGTTTAACAAGGCTTTTTGGAAAGAGGAAAAGAAAAAATGATTCTGATTGCCGATATTTCCGGTGAGCGGCTGGATGCCTTTGTGGCCCGGACTGCTGAGGGGCTGACCCGTTCCGCCGCCCAGCGACTGATTGAGGACGGCTGCGTCAAGCGAAACGGCAGATCTGCCAAAAAAAACGATAAATTAAATATCGGCGACGAAATCTCTGTGGAAATCCCCGAGGCTAAGCCTGTGGATATCGTCCCCAGGGAGATTCCCTTGGAAATCGTGTACGAGGACGAGGACGTGCTGGTGATCAACAAGCCCAAGGGGCTGGTTGTTCATCCTGCCGCCGGTCATCAGGATGATACATTGGTGAATGGACTGCTATTTTCCCACGCGGACCGGCTTTCCGGCATCAACGGCGAATTACGCCCTGGCATCGTCCACCGGATTGACAAGGATACCTCCGGTCTGCTGGCGGTGGCCAAGAACGATTTTGCCCATACCATGCTGGCATCTCAATTAAAAGACCACTCTATGGCGCGGACTTACGATGCCATCATCTGCGGAAATCTAAAGGAAGATTCCGGCACGGTGGATGCCCCCATTGGCCGTCACCCCACCGACCGAAAGAAGATGTGCGTCACCCAGCGAAACAGCAAGGAAGCTGTGACCCACTGGGAAGTGGTTGCCCGTTACCGGGGCTACACCCATGTGCGGTGCCGCCTGGAAACCGGCCGCACCCATCAGATCCGCGTGCATATGGCTCATATGGGTCACCCCATTTTAGGAGACACTGTCTACGGACATAAAAAGCCGGAGCTGGGGCAGGATTCCCAGTGCCTGCACGCAGGGATTTTATGCTTTTCCCACCCCCGGGACGGACATCCTGTGGTGGTTATGGCGGAGCTGCCCCAATATTTTCAGGATGTTTTAGAAAAGTTAGCGAGGATGTCTTAAATGGCGCTTTTTGATGATGTATTACTGGCGGTAGATTATGACCGCACCCTCACCGGCCCGGACTCCGTTGTTCCCCAGCGGAACTGGGAGGCAATCCAATATTTTGTGGAAAACGGCGGCACATTTACCATGAATACCGGCCGCAGCACCACCACTATGCGCGACCTGCTCTACACCCTGCCCAATAACGCGCCGCTGCTGCTGTACAACGGCTCTGCCGCCTGGGATAAGGACCATCTGATCGATTTAAAGATTATCGACCTGCCCCTGTGGGAGGTTTTGGATGCGGTGGGTGAGGCCTTCCCGGAAATGAATTTGGAAATTCAGGCGGTGGACAATCATTATCTGCTGAATCCCCGGGAGGAATTCGTGGCATTGTATAACAAAATGCACTGGGGCTGGGCAGAGGCCGAGCATGGCAAGGATTACGGTCCTTTTATCAAGTTCGCTTCCTACGGGCCTGTGCGGAAGCCCTTTATGTCTAATATGTACGAGTGCAGCGAGGCCGATCAGGCCCGTTTTGATGAACTGGACGCCTTTATCCGTGAGCGCTGGGGCGACAAGGTGGAGGTGTTCCGGGCTGCGCCCCGGATTATCGATGTCCACGCCAAGGGCGTGAGCAAGGGCGTTGCCGCTGTACAGCTAAAAGAAAAATTGGGCAAAAAAATCCTTGTTTGCGTAGGCGATGCGGACAACGACATCACCATGCTGGACGCGGCGGATTACGCTTTCTGCCCTGCTGACGGGGTGGTTGCCGCCCGGTACGAAACTGTGTGTAACTGCGGCGACGGGGCGGTTGCGGACGTGATTTACAAAAAAATTCCGGAAATTCTGGGGATTCAGCCTTGACAGATTGCATTTGGTATGCTAATATCGTATAGCTGAATTGCCCAGGATAACTGGATTCGCGGGTGTAGTTCAATGGTAGAACACCAGCCTTCCAAGCTGGATACGCGGGTCCGATTCCCGTCACCCGCTCCAACATATGCGCCAGTAGCTCAGCTGGATAGAGCAACTGCCTTCTAAGCAGTAGGTCAGGGGTTCGAGTCCCTTCTGGCGTGCCATTTCAACTGCGCTGTTGGATAGGTCAATGGCACTATTGGGTTTGTAAAGTCTTTCTTAGGACTCGAACCATTTAGATGCAACAGTCCGGTGGACTGTTGCTGACACCAGTGCAAACACTGGTGGCTACCTTGATTGATGAGTCCCTTCTGGCAAACCAGCACTAACTTAATATGGTGGGTATAGTTCAATTGGCAGAGCACCGGATTGTGGTTCCGGGCGTTGTGGGTTCGAGTCCCATTACCCACCCCATAAAAAAGCAAGGATACCTTTTGGTATCCTTGCTTTTTTATGGGTTTTGGGGTAATGGGACTCGAAAGGCGGATCAGAAAACATGCCGGTGGCATGTTTTCCCGCAGTGGGAGAGTCCATAAGTCGATGACGGCAGACCGTAGGTCTGTTGGCATTGACTTATAAGTTCGGTACATCTCCTTTCGGAGCGACACCTTAATTTAACGAGTCCCTTACCCACCCCAAGAAAATCGCTGTCTTTTTTATGGGGTGGGTAATTAGGGACTCGAAAGGCCGACCCATCCGAAGAATGGGGAAAATTTGAGAGCTGGCAAGCAATTTTTAGGCCGTGGGAGAGTCCCTCGCCCCGACGGGGCGAATGGGTCGTAGTAGTCTCCTTGGGGGCGGTAATGGGACTCAAAAATTTCTCTATTTGACTTTATCCAAACTCCGGGTATAATTAGCACATAAGCCACTCTACATAAGGAGAATCGTTATGAACACAAAAAAGGATTTATCCGCAAAGCAATTACTCACCATGGGCGGCGCGTTGTTTTCCATGCACTTCGGCGCGTCCTGTATGCTCTACCCCGTCAATTGGGGCAAGGACAGCGGCACATCGGTGTTTATCGCCTACATAGCCATCGTCCTGACCGCCCTGCTGCTGCCCCTGCTGGCCTACATCGCATTGGCCCGGGGCAAGGGCAATTTCGCCGCCATCGCCACCAGGATCTCCCCCAAATTCGGTTCTGTATTTTGTACCGTTACGGTTTTGGTTTTGGGCCCGCTGTATGTGGTGCCCCGTATGAGTGCCGCCGCCTGGGACGCCATTGTGGCATTGACCGGCCTGGAACTGACCGGCTTTTTGCCGATTTTGCTGTTTAACTTCCTGTTTTATGCCCTGGCTTACTGGTTCTTAGCTGACCGCTCCGATACTATGGACAAAATTGGCAAGATTTTGTTCCCCGTTCTCATTGCCATCGTGGTGCTGGTGATCGCCAAGGGTCTCATCACCCCCATCTCCACAGATTGGCAGCCCAAAACTTACGCCGAATCCCCCATCGCCTACGGCCTTCTGCAGGGCTATCAGACCGGTGACCTGCCGGCGGCGCTGCTCTTTGGCCTGATAATCATTCAAGGCATTCAAAAAGCCGGTGTTTCTGAAAACCGTGTCAATAAAAATCTGATCCGCATTGGCCTTGTGGGTATGGGTATGCTGGCTATTACCCATCTGGGTCATATGATCGTGGGAGCAAGCACCGGTGGCACCATCGACAAAACTCTTTCTGTATTGTACGGTGAAGTTGTGATGCAGCTTTGGGGCAAACCCGGCGCTATTTTCTTCAACATCGCCCTGATCCTGGCTGCCCTGACCACCGCTGTGGGTCTGTGCGGCTCTGCCGGCGAATACTTTGCTGAAGTCTCCAAGGGCCGTGTTTCCTACAAGATCGTTTCCCTCATTATGGTGGGCATCAGCGCCCTGGTTTCCAGCGTGGGACTTAACAACATTGTGACCTTCATCGGCCCGCTGCTGGATGCCTGCTATCCTGCCGCCATCGTGGTGGTGCTGTACTATGTGATCTGCCCCAAGCTGGGCAGCCTGCGCCTGTTAAGCGGCGCCCGATTTGCTATGATCGCCGCCGCTGTGGTGGGATTCATTGATGTGCTGAATTCCTACAATTCTCTGCTGAATATCAACAATGTGCAGTTTACAAATTTCTATAATTGGCTGCCCCTGAGCGCATATCACCTGACCTGGATTCCGGTGAGCGCAGTGTGCTTCCTGCTGGGCGCACTCCTTTGCCGCCCCAAAACCAAATAAAAAGACGGCCAAAGGGCCGTCTTTTTTTATGGGGTAGCTGGGCCTGGAATAATTCTCTGTTGAATCCTTTTGTTTCGTCTGCTATAATGATAAAAAACGAAGGACAGGTGGGAAAATGGCTTGTAAGAATGACTGTATTGCAGTATTTGACTCCGGGGTGGGCGGTATCAGCGTCCTGCGGGAACTGGTAAAACTGATGCCCGGGGAAAATTATCTCTATTTCGGCGACTCCGCCAATGCCCCCTACGGCAAAAAAACCACAGAGCAAGTGCGGGAACTGACCCTGAAAAACGCCCAAATGCTTTTGGGTCGCAACGCAAAGGCCTTGGTCGTTGCCTGTAATACCGCCACCTCTGCAGCAATCGATCTGCTGCGGGAAACCTTTCCCGAAAAAATCATTTTAGGTATTGAGCCAGCTTTGAAACCGGCCATCCAGCAATTCCCCACCGGCTGCATCGGCATTATGGCCACGGAGGTTACCCTCCGGGAGGAAAAGCTGCAGCGGCTGATGGCCCAATTCGAAACCGCCACCGTGGAGCGGATTTCCGCCCCGGGACTGGTGGAATTGATTGAACAGGGAAAAGCCGATACCCAGGAGACAGAACAGTTGCTCCGGCAGATTCTTGCCCCTTATGTAGGAAAACTGGATGCGCTGGTGCTGGGCTGCACCCACTACCCCTTTGTAAAAGACGTCATCTCCCGGATTTTAGGAGAAAAAACCCTGCTTTTGGACGGGGGCGCGGGCACCGCCCGGCAGACCCGTCGGCTGCTGGAGCAGGCAAACCTATTAAACAACGGAGAAGGGTCTGTAACGATGGAAAATTCCGCCGGCACGCCCCGGCTGCTGGAACTCAGTTATCAATTATTGGAAAAATAGTGGGGGCGAAATGACTCCCACTCTTTTTGTTTACATTTTCTTTATTTTTCCGTTAATTTTTGGTCAAATTTCGGTTTTAGTCTAACATTATCAACATAGGGAGGCCACATTATGAACATACGGAAAGTTTCTGCTTTGGCGCTGAGTCTGTGTCTGCTCCTGACTGCCTGCGGCACCAAAAAACCAACCGAAACTCCCCCCTCCACAGAATACACCTCCTTTACCGGCGCTTTGATTCCCTACGCAACGGAAATTCTCCTCTCCGACGAGGGCATCACCGTGGACGGCAAAGCCGTTTCCACCGATTCTGCCGACGCAGTCTACACCGCCAACGACATTGTGTACTACGAATCAGGCAAGGATTTTACCTACGGTGAAGGCACAGATGCCGACGAACATACCAAAGAAGAGGCAGACCGCCATACGGTGGTGCATATCACCAAGCCCGGCGCTTATGCCCTCTCCGGCAAGCTGTCCGCCGGTCAGATCGCGGTGGATCTGGGTGAGGACGCCAAAAAAGACCCCAATGCAGTGGTCACCCTGGAACTGCGTAATGTGGACATCACCTGCACCGTTGCTCCCGCGGTGATTTTCTACAATGTATACGAGTGCGGCTCTACCGAGGAAAGCAAGGCCACCATGGAGGTGGACACTTCCGAGGCAGGCGCCAATGTGGTGATTCCCGACGGCACGGAAAATAAGATAAACGGCTCCTATGTGGCGAAAATCTACAAGAGTGTGGAGCTGAACGATGCCGGTACAGAAGTGGTGGACAGCAAGAAGCTCCACAAGTACGACGGCGCGTTTTACTCCAAGATGTCTATGAACATTGTTGGCGGCCCTAAGGGTGACGGTTTGCTCTCCATCACCGCCGAAAATGAAGGCTTAGATTCTGAACTGCACCTGACTCTGGTAGGCGGCAACGTGAATATCCGCTCCGGCAACGACGGCATCAATACCAACGAGGACAATCTCTCCGTCACCGCTATCAAAGGCGGCAACCTGAACATTACCGTCACCGGTCAGACCGGAGAGGGCGACGGCATTGACTCCAACGGCTGGCTGGTCATCGACGGGGGAACTGTCACCGCCTCCGCCTGCGGCACTTCCGGAGATGCAGGTATCGACGCGGACAAGGGCGTGTATATCCGGGGCGGCACAGTAGTTGCCACCGGCAATATGCTGGACCATTTTGAGGCGGTACAGACCTCCGTTCTGTTTACCCTGAACGGGCGGCAGAACGGTGGGGAAACCTTTACCCTGAAACAGGGGGACAAGACCGTGATCACCGCCACACCTGCCAACGCCTTCCAGTATCTGATCCTGTCCTCCCCTGATCTGACCGAGGGTGTGTATCAGCTCTATCGGGGCGAAAGCCAGCTGGTAGGTACTGCCGGCGGTATGCAGGGCGGTAAGCCTATGGGCGGTGAGCCTCCCACGGGTATGACTCCCCCGGAGGGTATGCAGCGGCCGGAAAAACCCCAGGGCAATCCCCCGGAGGGGATGACACCCCCAGACGGTATGCAAATGCCCGAAAATATGACACCCCCGCCCGGCGGTTTCCAACTGCCCGGCAACATCCAGCAACCTACCGGCGCAGAGAGTAAGGATTTTTCCTTTGTGAAAGGCTATAATGCCTTTACGATTACAGGCGCAACAAAATAATCTATCGGGGCGGTCTTTGACCGCCCCTGCATCGTTCCGGGAGATTGCCTCGCCTGCATTCCCAGGCTCGCAATGACAAAGAAAATTTTCCGTCCCTTGCAATTCGTTTTCCGGTATGGTAGAATAAAGCGACACTACTTTAAGGAGATTTCCAGTGGCCAAGTATTTGACTATTTTTCTTGTTTCTATGGTGCCCATTATCGAACTGCGTGGCGCGATGGTGATGGCGATGGCGCCGGGTATGGACATTCCTTTTCCCCTTGCCCTCCTGATTTGCGTCATCGGCAATATGCTCCCTGTGCCCTTCATTTACTTTTTCGCAAGAAAAGTGCTGGTTTGGGGCAGTCACAAAAAGTACATCGGAAAATTCTTCCGTTTCTGTTTGGAAAAAGGCGAACACGCCGGTCAAAAGCTGGTGAAAACCACCGGCCGGGGCGGCCTGTTTATCGCGCTGATGCTGTTTGTGGGTATCCCCTTGCCCGGCACCGGTGCTTGGACCGGCACTTTGGGCGCAAGCTTTTTGGATATGGGCTTTAAGTCCACCGTATTGTCCGTTTCTTTGGGCGTCATATTAGCCGGTATTATTATGGCTCTGGCAAGCAACGGCGTATTTGCCGTATTTGGTTTTTAAGGAGAAGGATTATGGACTGTATTTTCTGTAAAATTATTGCCGGGGATATCCCCTC
>JAZSAD010000018.1:0-6033 GCA_045601715.1 Faecousia sp. | reverse complement strand
TTGGTCAGTCCCGAGGACATTCCTGTGGGACAGGACATTGTGAAGATATCCGCCAAAGAGGGTTACGGCATGGACACCCTGCTGAAGGCCATTGAAGATGCCCTGGGTCACAGCCGTCACCACATTGTGGTCACCCTGCCTTATTCTATGGGCGGTATGGTGGAAACCCTCCACTCCGGCGCGCAAGTGCTGAATACGGATTATACCGCCGAGGGTATCGTGGTGGAAGCCATTGTTGACCCCATTTTGTACGGCAGACTCAAAGAGTATATCACAAAGGAGTGTTAAGCCTTGGAGGAATACTTGGTACCCACCGGCTACGGTGAGGACGAGTTCGTTGAAAAAAAGTCAAGGTTTATCGGCAGGGTCTGGCCTGTGGAAACAGAGGAAGAGGCCCTTGCCAAAATAGCAGAAATGAAAAAGCAGCACTATGATGCCACCCACAACTGCTGGGCATACGTGCTGAAAAGCGGCGCTATGCGGTTTTCCGATGATGGAGAGCCGGGGGGCACTGCCGGCAACCCTATGATGCAGGTTCTGCAAAAAGAGAATTTGTTCAATGTGGTCTGCGTGGTCACCCGGTATTTCGGCGGAACACTTTTAGGCGCCGGCGGACTGGTGCGCGCCTATACCAAGGGCGCAAAGATCGCAATTGATGCGGCAGGCAAATCCATGAAACGGGTATGGAGCGTTCTGTACATACCTTGCCCCTATACCTTTTATGAGCGTGTAAAGCTGGAAACAGAAGCCTTCGGCGGTGTCATCCGGGATACCCAGTTCGGCGCGGAAGTGGAACTGGAAATTTTGGTTGCCCAGCCACAAGCACAAGCATTTTTGGATAAAATCTTAGATATGACCTCCGGTACTGTGGAGGGCATGGAAACCAGTCAGGAATACAGAGCATTTCCTGTGGAGGATGAAAGGCTATGACCATTCGGCAAGAATTGGAAAAACTGGAACACGTACATCTGGACAAGCGGGCGGCCTTTGCCGACGAGACCAAGGGCAGACTCCATCCGGAGGAAGCCAAGATAGAGGATGTGCGTACTGCCTACCAGCGGGATACGGATAAGATTGTCCACAGCAAGGCGTTCCGCCGGCTGATGCACAAAACCCAGGTCTTTCTCCGCCCGGAGGGCGACCATTACCGCACCCGTATGACCCACACCCTGGAGGTAACCCGGATTGCCCGTACCATTGCCAAGGCGCTTGACCTCAATGAAGATTTGGCAGAGGCAGCGGCAATGGGTCACGATTTGGGCCATACCCCCTTCGGTCACGCCGGTGAGGTGGCCCTGTCCGAGGCGATGGGACAACCCTTCCGCCACAATGAGCAGAGTCTGCGTGTGGTGGATATTCTGGAAAACAGCGGCGAGGGACTGAATCTGACCTACGAGGTGCGTATGGGTATCTTGGGGCATACCGGCCCGTTTATTCCGGAAACTATGGAGGGTCAGATTGTCCGTTGGGCAGACCGTATGGCCTATGTGAACCACGATATAGACGATGCGATTCGGGCCGGTATCTTAGACCGGACAGATATCCCCAAGCTTGTGACAAAGACTTTGGGAGCCACCCATTCTGCCAGAATCAACACCCTGGTATGCGATATGATTACCGCCTCCCGTGAGGAGGGTAAGATTGTTCTTTCTCCACAGGTGGAAAAGGCATTGCAGGAGCTGCGGGAATTTATGTTTGAACGGGTCTACCGCAACCCGGTTGCCAAGGGGGAGGAGACCAAGGCCCGGGAAATGCTGAAACGCCTTTATGAATACTACTACACCCACCCGGAGGCTCTGCCGGAGGACTTCCAACCCCAAATGTCTCTGGAGGGTATGGAGCGTACCGTGTGCGATTATATTGCCGGTATGACTGACAATTACGCGGTGGACAAGTATACGGAAATTTTCATCCCCACAGGGTGGAATGTCCGGGGATAATGTGCTATAATATAAGATAATTTTCAAAGAAAGGAGAGAAATATATGGCATTTCCGGAATCTTTTATTGACGAATTGGTTGCCCGCAACCCCATTGAAGATGTGGTGGGTCAGTATGTGACTCTGAAACGGTCCGGCGCCAATATGTTTGGTCTTTGCCCCTTCCACGGGGAGAAGACTGCCTCCTTTTCCGTAGCCCCCGATAAGGGTATTTACTACTGCTTTGGCTGTCATAAGGGCGGCGGCGCTATCAATTTTATGATGGAGCTGGAAGGCTTAAGCTATCCCGATGCAGTCCGCTCCCTTGCCAAAAGAGTTGGTATGCAAGTGCCGGAGGACGAGCAGTACGAAAGCCGCTATCGCGCCCAGGAACGTCTGTGGGCGCTCCATAAAGAGGCTGCCCGCTTCTTCCACGGCCAACTGTATGCCCCTGTGGGTCAGCCTGCCCTCCAGTATGCATTAGGCAGAGGCATGTCCAAGGGAATCCTAACTGCCTTTGGCGTTGGCTATGCACCCGATTCCTGGGATGCCATGACCAAGGCGATGCTGGCAAAGGGTTACACCCGACAGGAGCTGATTGACTCCGGTCTTGTTACCGTGTCCCAAAAGAACGGCAATATCTTTGACCGGTTCCGTGACCGGTTGATGTTTCCGGTCATTGATGTGCGGGGCAATGTGATTGCCTTCAGCGGCAGAGCGTTAAAGAAAGATGACAATATCGCCAAATACTTAAACTCTCCGGAAACACTGATTTTTAATAAGCGGAAGAACCTGTTTGGCTTGAACCTTGCCAAAAAGACCAAGGAAAACAGCTTGATTTTGGTAGAGGGCAACGTGGACGTGGTGGCATTGCACCAGTACGGTTTTGACAATGCGGTTGCCTCTCTTGGCACAAGCCTCACTGACGAGCAGGCGGCGCTGATTACCCGGTATGTGGAACAGGTGATTTTGCTGTACGACAGCGATAAAGCCGGTGAGAACGCCACCGCCCGGGCAATTCCCATTCTGGAAAAGGCCGGTCTGCGGGTAAAAGTTTTGCACGTGCAGGATGCAAAAGACCCGGATGAGTTTTTGAAGAAATTTGGCGCGGACAAGTTCCGCCTTTTGCTGGAGGATTCTGCCAACCGGGTGGAATATCAACTGAATGCCATTCGGAAACAATATGATTTGACCATCGATGACCAGAAAATCCGCTATGTGCAGGATTCTGCGGAACTGATCTCTACCTTGGAAAGCTCCATTCAGCGGGAGGTCTACGGTGGCCGTGTGGCAGAGGCGGCGGGTATCAGTATGGATGCCATGAAGCTGGAAGTAAACAAGGCTTTCAAGCGGCGGATCGCCCGGGAGAAGAAAAAACAAGAAAAAATCGATTTGGAGCCTATGAAGGCGTTACAGCCCAAAGACCGTTCCATTCGTTACGACAATATAAAATCTGCCTTGGCAGAGGAGAGCGTCCTTGCTCAGGCCATGCGTGAGCCTGCGCTTTTGGACATCTGCGGCGGACTGACTCCGGAGCAGTTCTCTGTTGCCCTTTTTGGACGGGTGTTCAGTCAGCTGCAAAAGCGCCACAAGCAGGGTATGGAAGTGTCCTTGGGCGTGCTGGAGGATTTATCGCCGGAGGAGAGCGCCCACCTGGCAGGCATCTGCCAAAGACTGTCAGGTCCTGTGAACGAAACAGCCTTCCGGGACTGCGTCAAGACCATTCTCTCCAAAAATCAAAGCCGTGAGGTTCAGTCTGATGATGCGCTGATGGCTTTGCGAAACAAGTATAAGGAAAGTAAGGGAACGAAAGTATGACCCTGCTGAAAGAACAGGAAATCCCCGTCAGCCACGGAGAGGACGAGGCCAGCCAGTATCTGCAGCAGATTCGCACCATTCCCCGTTTGACCCTGGAGCAGGAACGGGAATTGGCGAAGCTGTGCGCGGAGGGGGACCAGGATGCGATCTGCAAAATGGTTAACGCCAATCTGCGGCTGGTGGTTTCTGTTGCAAAGGAATATGCCGGCCGTGGCGTACCTCTGCTGGATCTGATTCAGGAGGGCAGTATCGGCCTGTTGATTGCGGCAAAGAAATTTGATTATACGCTGGACTACCGGTTTTCCACCTATGCCACCAAATGGATTCGCCAGGGCGTGAGCCGGGCGATTTTGAACCACGCAGGACTGATTCGTGTGCCCGTACATACCGCTGAACGGATTCGAAAAGTGCTGATTGCCCAAAGGGCCTTGCAGCAGGAGCTGGAGCGGGAGCCGGATGTGGAAGAAATTGCCGAGCGCAGTCAGATTCCCGTTAAAAAGGTGCAGGAATACCTGTCCCTAATGCCGGAGCTATGCTCCCTGGATACACCCACCGGTGAGGATGAAGAGGGTACGCTGGCGCTGCTGATCGAAGATCTGCAAGCCCCTCAGCCCCAGGAGGAGTTGGTGCGGCGGGAGCTGGAGCATACCATAGACACCCTGTTAGGTCAGTTGCCGGAGCGGCAGCAGCAGTTACTGCGTTTGCGGTTTGGTATGGAAGACGACACCTGTTATTCCCTGGAAGCCATTGGTAAAAAGCTGGAAGTATCCAAGGAACGGGCTCGCCAGCTGGAAAAACAGGCGATTGAGAAACTGAAACACCTGGGCGCAGGCTTGGGATTGGAGGATTTCCTCAGATGATGGATTTTACATTTGAAACATCTCCTCTGGAGCAGTTGCTGGATACATTGTGTTCCGGTGACCGAATCTCCGGATTGGAATGCTTAAAAAGAATAGAAGATTTGTCCCAGGAGGAGGCAGAAGAAGCTCTGCTATCCCTGGAAGAACGGGAAATTACGCTGGATATTTCTGATTTACCCCCCTACGGAAACGACGGAGAAGCGGCAATTCGGCTGAAATTGGAACAAAAGCTGGCAAAGACAGGTCAGCTGCAAAACGGACTGGAAGAAAATGACCCTTTGCGGTTGTATTTGGAGGAACTGTCCGGTATCCCTGCAGCCGGTGACGAAAAGAAATTTGCAGAGCAGTATCTTGACGGCAACGACGATGTTGCCCAACAACTGGTTAACCTTTCTTTAAGTCGGGTGGTGGAACGCGCTTGCGCCATGACCGGTCGGGGTGTGCTGCTGCTGGATTTGATTCAAGAGGGCAGCTTAGGCCTGTGGCAGGGTATTCTTAATTACACCGGCGGCGATTATGAAACCCATATCTGTTGGTGGATCGATCAGTATTTGGCAAAGGCTGTGCTGATGCAGGCACACACCGGCGGTATTTGGCAGAAAATGCGCTGTAGGCTGGCAGACTACCGGGATGCGGACCAGCAGCTCTTGGCTGAACTGGGCAGAAACCCCACCCTGGAGGAAATTGCCGAGGCGATCCACGTTACCGTGGAGGAAGCAACCACCTACGCAGCAATGCTGAATCAAGCAAGAGCCAGAGAACAGATCGAACAGCTCCGTCAGCCCAAGGAAACCACCCCGGATGATGAGCAGGCGGTGGAAAATACCGCTTATTTCCAGACCCGTCAGCGGATTACGGAAATGCTCTCCACCTTGACAGAGCAGGAGGCAAAGCTTTTGACCCTGCGCTTTGGATTGGAGGGGGATGCCCCCAAGACCCCGGAGCAGACCGGCGCAGCGCTGGGACTGACAGCAGACGAAGTAATCAACCAAGAGGCAGCCGCCCTGTTAAAACTGCGGCAGCAGTCCCAATAAGGAGGATATAAATCATGGCAAAGACACACGCAATTGCAATTGACGGCCCTGCCGGCGCAGGTAAAAGCACCATCGCCAAGCGCCTTGCCAAGGAGCTGGGTTATTACTATGTAGACACCGGCGCGATTTACCGCACCGTGGCATATTTTCTGGATTTGCTGGGCGTTAGCCCCAAGGATGTGGACGGTGTGGAGCGCTACATCGACGAGCTGACCATTGAAATTGAATATGACGAAGAGGGCAAGCAGCATATGCTGATGAACGGTATGGACGTGACCGGTGAAATCCGCACTCAGGATATCTCCCAAAAGGCCAGCCTCGTCTCCGCCCACGCAGTGGTGCGTGAGGTGCTGCTGGATATGCAGCGGGACGTAGCCAAGGCGCACAATGTGATTATGGACGG
>JAZSAD010000017.1:0-2110 GCA_045601715.1 Faecousia sp. | reverse complement strand
AACAAGGACTTGGCAAGAGGGTACATGGAGGGCATCAATATGCTGTCCAATATGCGCCTTTGCTCCAATGTGCCCGGACAGTCTATTATTCAGACAGCGCTGGGCGGCTACCAGAGCGTCAACGAATACATCGTCCCCGGCGGTCGTGTGTATGAACAGCGGGAATACATCTATAAAGCCATCAACGACATTCCAGGCTTGAGCGCAGTCAAGCCCAAGGCGGCTTTTTACATCTTCCCCAAGATCGACACCAAAAAGTTCAACATCCTGGACGACCAGAAGTTTGCGCTGGACTTTTTGCGGGAGAAACGGGTGCTCATCGTACCGGGCAGCGGCTTCAACTGGAAACAGCCGGATCATTTCCGCGTGGTATACCTGCCCAGGATCGAAGAGCTCAGCGAAGCAACGGAGAAGCTCAGTAGCTTCCTTTCCACCTATCGTCAAAAATAAACCGAAGGCGCTGTCTCGTTTTGAGACAGCGCCTTTGCCAAAATATCGAAAATAATTACCAAAATATTGATAGATTTTCCTGTTCATGTATGCTACAATAAAAAATGAAGAAAACCCTTAAGAAAAAATACATCACAAAAATTAGGAGTGAATCATATGAGTGAACAACAAGGCTTGCTGGCAGGCTTTGCCAAGATCGACGTTACCCCGGATTATCCTGTGGGTCTGAGAGGCTATGCCGACGATGAGACCCGTATTCACGAAAATGTGGTGGACAGGGTCTATGCTACCTGCATCGCTTTGACCGACGGTGAGGAAACGATCCTTTTGTACACCCTTGACAATTGCGCCTGCGAACAGCCTACGGCGGAGCTGATCCGTGAGGCGGTCACGCCGGTCACCGGTATCCCCGGTGAAAAGATATTCTGCTCTGCTACCCATACCCACTCTGCACCTTCTATCGGTGGCTACAATGGCAAGCGCTACAAGGGCGATTTGGTGCTTGCTTGTGTCCAGGCGGCACGGGAAGCGCTGGCTGACCGGGCGCCTGCAAAGATCCTGGCAGCCAAGCAGGAGATCGAAGGCATGAACTTTGTGCGCCATTATGTCACCAAAAACGGATCCATTGCCGGCACCGCCTTTGGCAGCTTTAAGAACAATCCTGCGGTGGAGCATGCAGTAGAGCCGGATAAGCAGCTGCTGCTGATCAAATTCCAGCGTGAGGGCGCGCACAAAAGCATCCTGCTGGTCAACTGGCAGGGTCACCCGGACTGCTCCGCGGAAATCGGAAAGCTGAACATCGCACCCAGCTATCCCGGTCCGCTGCGTGATGCACTGACAGCATATACCGGAGACCTGGTTGCCTATTTTACCGGCGCGGACGGCAACACCGGAATTCACAGTGCGATCAAAGAGAAAAATCACGGACTTACTTGGCGTGAGTATGCCATGAAAATGGCAGAGTTGGCATATGGCGTTTACAAGAACCTGCAGGAGGTGGAAGGCACCGGTATTTCCACCTGCCGCAAAGTGGTGGAGGTGCAGACCGACCACGGCAAGGATCACATGCTGGAGCAGGCGAACGAGGTCTACAATGTGTGGAAAACTGTGGGCATGGCTGAGGGCGCTGCGTTGGCAGCCAGCTATGGTATGTCCTCTGTCTACCAGGCAAACGCCATCCGTAACAAGTACAATATGGAAAAGACCAGAACACTGGAGATCAATGCTTTCCGCGTGGGCAGTATAGGCTTCACCAGCGGTACTTATGAAATGTTCTCTGAAGCAGGCTTGGCAATCCGGGAAAATTCCCCCTACGAGTACACCTTCCTGCTCACCGGTAACTTCAGCTACATACCTTCCACAAGAGCCTATGACTACCAGTGCTACGAAGCGGTCACCGGCTACTATGCCCGTGGTACCGGCGAATTCCTGGCAGACCAGTACATTGAGATGCTCCACGAGATCAAATAAAACCCAATAAAAAGCTCCGGACGAAGGAATTCCCTTCGCCCGGATTCTTTTGCGCAAATACCCTTTCAAATTCTAATTTATCGCTCAGTTGAAAAAGAACGCTATCCGTTTCTATGCTGTTGGAATGCGTGCAATTCTTAAGAGCACAGCAGTATTAGCAGACAGGAATGTCCAGCCGCAACCCGGGCGA
>JAZSAD010000016.1:0-9818 GCA_045601715.1 Faecousia sp. | reverse complement strand
CTCTGGGGCAAGTACCGTTCTTATAAACCTCATTGACAAAGACCATCATCTGTGCAATGGCGGTATTGAAGCCCAGGACTTCAAAGTCAGAGGTGACCTTCTTAACGGTCTGGTGGTAGATCTTGGTCAGCTTACCATCATCGGTATCGGTGATGTTTTCCGCTTCCGTAAAGAAGTTCCACACACGGTTGATAAACTTCTTGGCACCGGCAACACCGGCAGCGGACCAGGGCTTGGAAACCTCCAGGGGGCCCATAAACATCTCGTAAAGACGCAGGGTATCTGCGCCGTACTCACGGTCAACATCACTGGGATTAACAACAAATTCAGGGAAACGCTTACCCATCTTGATGCCGTTCTCGCCCAGGATCATACCCTGGTGAACCAACTTCTTGAAGGGCTCTGCCACGGGGGACAGGCCGTTATCGTACAGGAAACGAGTCCAGATACGGGAGTAGATCAGGTGGCCCACTGCGTGCTCGGGACCGCCGATATACAGGTCGACAGGCAGCCAGTGCTTCAAAAGTTCGGGATCACAGAAAGCGTTCTCGTTCTTGGGGTCAATGTAGCGCATAAAGTACCAGGAAGAACCGGCAGAACCGGGCATAGTAGAGGTCTCACGCAGTCCCTTGATGCCGTTCTGATCGTAGTGCTTCCACTCCTCTGCGTTCTCCAGGGGAGCTTTACCGCCCTTACCCTTGTAGTCTTCCAGTTCAGGCAGAATCAGGGGCAGTTCGCTATCCGGCAGGAACACAGTCTTGCCGTCCTCGGTATAAACACAGGGAACAGGCTCGCCCCAGTAGCGCTGACGGGCGAAGATCCACTCACGGAAGTGGTAGTTCACCTTTCTTCTGGCAACGCCCATCTTCTCCAGCTTGACGGTGATGGCTTCCTTGGCCTCTTCCACAGACAGACCGGTGAACTCCTCGGAGTTAATGAGCTTGCAGCCCTTGCCTAAGTAGTCCTGCTTTTCGAAGGCGCATTCGGATACGTCACGGCCCTCGATAACCTGAATCATAGGAATCTTGTGGGCAACAGCATACTCAAAGTCAC
The DNA here is from genome assembly GCA_045601715.1 of Faecousia sp. GTDB lineage: Bacteria > Bacillota > Clostridia > Oscillospirales > Oscillospiraceae > Faecousia. The sequence continues at coordinate 8,765 of JAZSAD010000016.1, read as the reverse complement.
GCTGGTCGTGGCTGGGAACAGCCATAACTGCGCCGGTACCATAGTTACCCAGAACGAAGTCACCGATGAACACAGGAACTTCCTTGCCGTTAACGGGGTTGATGGCATAGATACCCTTTAAGCAGCAACCGGTCTTGGTCTTGCTGGCATCCGTACGGTCAATTTCGCTCTTCTTGGCGGCCTCGGCAATATAAGCTTCCACCTCTGCTCGGTTTTCTACCCGATCCAGCAGGCTTTCTGTGATCTTGCCGTCGGGAGCAAGGACCATAAAGGTGATACCGTAGATGGTTTCAATACAGGTGGTATAGATGGAGAACTCACCGCCGCCTACCAGCTTGAAGTCTACCTCAACACCGGTGGACTTGCCGATCCAGTTCCGCTGAATTTCCTTGGTGGATTCGGGCCAGTCGATTTCCTCCAGACCCTCCAGCAGTTTTTCTGCAAAGGCAGGCTGGTCAATGACCCACTGCATCATCATTTTCTTTACAACAGGATAGCCGCCACGCTCACTCTTGCCGTCGATAACCTCGTCATTGGCAAGCACAGTACCCAGCGCTTCGCACCAGTTTACAGGCATTTCAATTCGCTTTGCATAGCCTTTCTCGTACAGCTTCTTAAAAATCCACTGAGTCCACTTGTAAAAATCCGGGTCGGAGGTGGCAATCACCTTGGACCAGTCATAGTCAAATCCCAGCTCCTTCAGCTGCTTGGAGAAGGTCTCAATATTTGCCTGAGTAAAGCCGTTGGGGTGGTTACCGGTATCCACGGCGTACTGCTCTGCAGGCAGGCCGAAGGAGTCGTAACCCATGGGGTGCAGAACGTTATAGCCCTGCATACGCTTCATACGGGACATAATGTCCGTTGCGGTATAGCCTTCCGGGTGACCGGCGTGCAGACCCACACCGGAGGGGTACGGGAACATATCCAGTACATAATATTTGGGCTTGGAGAAATCCCATACATCGGTGTGGAAGGTGTCATGTTCTTCCCAGTATTTTTGCCATTTGGCTTCTACTTTGTCATGCTCGTAAATCATTGCCGTTCCCTCACTGTTCTTTCACGATATCCCGGATGTCCACCTGCTCAGCATCTGCCCACAGGCGCTCCAGGGAGTAAAATTCTCTTGCTTCCTCGGTAAACACGTGGACTACTACACTGCCGTAGTCCAGCAGCTCCCAAGAATTGCCCCGGTGACCCTCTCTGCCCAGCATAGGCTCGCCCAGCTGTTCCAGGGTATATTCTGCGTGGTCGCAGAGGGTCTTGACATGGGTATTGGAAGTACCGGTGCAGATGATAAAATAATCTGCAAGGGAGCTTACCTGGTCAATTTTCAAAAGCTTAATATCCAGACCTTTTTTATCGTCCAGCGCTTTGGTTACTTGGTAGGCAACTTCTTTTGCACTTAACATACTATCTTCCTCTCATATTCCTTATACGCCGGCTTGTTCCAAAAAGGCTATCGCCTCGGCAGAGGCCGGAGAAATTTCTTGATTATTCTTTTTGAGCATTTCTAAGGTCATTTCAAGACCCGTCTTTAATGCCTTGTCCAAATCCGTGTAGGCAAGCTGACGCAACGTTTCCACCCCGGGAAAATCACGGTTGGGTTCCATATAGTCAGCGATATACAGTATTTTTTCCAAGGTGTTCATATCGGCCTTGCCGGTGGTGTGGCTGCAAATTGCATCCACAACAGAGCGTTTCTCTCCAAAAATCCGGTCTGCTACCAGACTGCCGGTCAGAGAATGGAGGGTTTTGGGGTTGTGCTTGGAAAATTCACCCAAAACAATACCATATTCGGCGCATAAAGTCAATTGCAGAGGACCGTCCAAGGCTTTTGTAATATCGTGGAGGAGTCCCGCGCGACCGGCATCGGTGACATCTGCGCCCCAGCGCCTTGCCAAGTCCATCGCCGTATCCCGGCAGCCTAGCACGTGAGCCACCCGATTGGGTTTTAACAGACGCACAACCACCTGTTCCAGCTTGTCCATAGACAGATTCCGGTAATCGGATTCTGCGCCGTAAAGGTTATTGGCGCGGATATAGTGTTCCACGCTCTCTGGCAGAAATGCACCTGCGCAGCGGAACACCAACATTCTTCTCAGTTGGGTGGAGGAAATGGTGGTCACGGGGTTTTCCACTAAGTAAACCTTTGCGCCCTGAGCCTCCAAAGCTTTCTTTTGGGCGGCGATTTGGGAAATTTCGTCCTTGTCTCCCCGGTACAGAACGCCCAGGGATACTTTGTTCAAAATTCTTTGGGGTTCTTTCCAGCTCAGAAATGATAGGAACATATCCGTTCCCATTAGCAGTACCAATTCCTTATCCGGATACTGTTTTGCCAAGGCTTCCACCGTTTCGTAGGTATAGCTTGTGCCGCCACGGGTCAGTTCCATATCACTGACCTCCATATTCTCCCCTTTTGCAAGCTCCAGCATTTCCGCTCGCTGGGCTGGTGTGGGAGAATTGGCAGGCAAGTCTTTATGGGGCGCTGCGCAGGAGGGAATCAGCAGCAGTTTTTGCAGCTGCAGGGCGCAGATGGCATACTCCGCCCCACGGATATGCCCCACGTGAGGTGGGTTAAAGGTACCGCCGTAAAGTCCGATTCGCTCCAAATCCTACACCCCCTTTTGATTAGTCGGAATTTCGTAGTTGCTTTTCTCTTTCCCGTTCGATGGCCTTATCGATGGCCTGCTGGCGGAAGTATTCATTCCGCTGCTCCCGGACCTTTTTTGCCGCCTGACGGCGAGTCTGGGCGCCCTTACGGACGGGATTTTTCTTACCGGCAGGGGTATCCTTGCGCTTGGCTCTGCCGGTCTGATTCCGCTCCGCCTGCAGCTTTTCGCTGAAGCGGTAAATTACAAATTTGGTGCCGATGACGGCAATACCCTCTGCGCCGGTGGCTTCACACAGCTCGTCGCACACCTCTCTGGGGGTCATCATAGCGCCCTCAAGGACCTTGCCCTTGACCAATTCACGGGTGGTCAGCTGATTGTCAGCCTCAGCAATCAATGCATCGGTTATGCCGCCCTTACCAACCATCAGGGTGGTATCAATGGTGGTAGCCTGCGACCGCAGCTCTGCTCGTTCTTTACTTGTCAGCATAGCCTGCCTCCTTTAGTTTTTCATAGAATGCCTTCAAGGCATTTGCCCGGTGGGATACCTGATTCTTATCCTCTGGGGACATCTCCGCGGTGGATTTGTCCATAGGGGGGTAATAGAAAATGGGGTCGTAGCCGAAGCCGTTCTCCCCTACCGGCGCCCGGAGCAGCTCACCGTGGATTTCACCACGGGCCTGAATGGTCTTGCCGTCGGGAGTGACCATGGTAATCACGCAGACGAACTGCGCCTGCCGCTGTCCGTCGGGGACGTGTTCGGTGTTCTTCAGCAACAGTTCCAATCTGCCCCAGTCGTCCAGGGACTCGTCAAAGCCGTAGCGGGCGGAATAGATACCCGGTTCACCGTTTAATGCGTCCACCGCGATACCGGAATCGTCTGCCAAGGCAGGCAGGCCGGTTGCCTCCATCACGGCTTTGGCCTTGATATAGGAATTCTCCTCAAAGGTCGCACCGTTTTCCTCTACATCAATATCTACACCCAACTCGGACTGAAGCACCAGATCCATATCAAACAGCTGAGTAATTTTGCTGATTTCTACCAGCTTGTGGGGATTTTTACTTGCTAATACTACTTTCATTGGTTTTCCTTCTGTTATTTAAAATGTTACAGGAGATTGTCACACCAGTCTGCAGACTGGTTCGCAATAACGTCGGGTTACAGGAGGGCCTCCACAAAGTCCTTGGCTTCAAAGGGCATCAAATCCTCTGCCTGTTCGCCTACGCCGACAAATTTCACAGGAATTTGCAGGGTGTCTGCCACAGCAATCACGATGCCGCCCTTAGCGGTGCCGTCCAGCTTGGTCAGGGCAATAGCGGTGACACCGGCGATCTCCTTGAACTGCTTAGCTTGCAACAGGCCGTTCTGTCCGGTGGTACCATCCAATACCAACAGGACTTCTCTTGCGGCATTGGGCAGCTCCCGTTCCACGATGCGGCTGATTTTGTTCAGCTCGTTCATCAGATTCTGCTTGTTATGGAGTCTGCCGGCGGTGTCAATGAGAATCACATCTGCGCCCTTGGCTTTGGCAGACTGGATACCGTCGAACACCACAGATGCGGGGTCTGCGCCCTCGTGCTGACGGACAATGCTGCTGCCGGAGCGCTGGGCCCAGATTTCCAGCTGGTCAGCTGCGGCGGCGCGGAAGGTATCGCCTGCTACCAGCAGGACATTCTTCCCCTGCTTGGTCAGCTGAGTGGCAATCTTGCCGATGGTGGTGGTTTTGCCCACGCCGTTGACACCGATCACCAGCACCACAGAGGGGGTTGTGGACAGATTCAGGGCAGTATCGCCCACGTTCAGCATATCCACCAAAATTTCTTTCAGCGCCTCTTTGGCCTCTTCGGTGGTTTTCAGACGCTGCTCCTTGACAGTTTTCCGCAGGCTGTCGGCTGCTTTCACCGCCGTATCCACACCCAAATCCGCCAAAATCAGGCTTTCTTCCAGTTCGTCGTAGAAATCGTCGTTAATCTCAGAAAAACCGGAAAACACGCTGCCCAAAGTATCGGACAGGGCATCTCTGGTTTTGGTAAGACCGGCCTTGATTTTATCAAAAAAACCCATATAGACTCCTTTATACCATCAGTCCCAGATAGGTTTCCATCTGGTTCAGGTCCAGACGCAGCAGCTTACTGATACCCTGCTCCTGCATCGTGACACCATAGAGAACGTCGGAAGCCTCCATAGTACCACGGCGGTGGGTAATGACAATAAACTGGGTCTTGGCGCTTAAGTTCCGCAGGTAGGAAGAGAAACGTTCTACGTTTCTGTCGTCCAACGCTGCGTCGATCTCGTCCAGCATACAGAAGGGTGTGGGACGGACCTTCAAAATTGCAAAATACAGAGCGATTGCCACAAATGCCTTTTCGCCGCCGGACAGCAAGGTGATCGTGTTAACCTGCTTTCCGGGAGGCTGGACACGAATTTCAATGCCGCAGGTCAAGGGATTCTCCGGGTCCTCCAGCAGAAGCTGTCCCTTACCGCCGCCGAACATTTCCTCAAAGGCCTTGCCGAAATACTCATTGATCTTGGCAAACTCGGTGACGAAAATCTCGGTCATCTGGGTGGTGATTTCCTTGATAATGCCTTCCAAATCCTTCTTGGCGCTTAAGACATCGTCCCGCTGCTCGGTCAGGTAGGTGTACCGCTCGTTCACACGGGCATATTCCTCAATTGCGCCCAAATTGGGTGTGCCCAAGGCGGAAATCTTCCGCTTCAGCTCCGCAATCAGCCGGTTGCCGGCTGCCACGGATTCAATTTCTGCGCACTTGTCTGCCGCTGTACCGGGGGTCAGACCGTAGGTATCCCACAGCTTGTCGATAGTGTTACGCTCCTCAATGACGGTGGTTTCCTTCTTGTTTTCCAACAGCGCGCAGGTGCGTTCCATAGTGACAATGGATTTATTCTTCTCCTGAATTTCACCCTCAGCCTTGGATTTGGCTGCCTCAATATTAGCATACTCACCCAGTGCATCGGTCATCCTCTGCCGCACCTTGGCGATTTCCGCTTCGTTATCCTGCTTGCGGGTTTGCTGATTCTCAATCTGCTGCCGCAAGCGGTCATTCTCAGCAATAATGGCATCAATGTCTGCCAATTTCTTGCTCTTGTCGCCCTCGGTGGCTGCCTGCAGCACACGCAGGTCGGCGATATGGGCATTGGCAGTGTACTTTTCTGCCTCCAATGCTGCCGCGTCGGTACGCAGGGCATTGATCTGGTCGGTAATGACCGCAACCGCCTTGTCAGCTTCGGACTGTGTTCCCTCCAAGGCTTCGATTTTCTGACGGGTTTCTGTCAGCTGAGCGGCAAACACGCTGATTTGAGCGGTAATGGCGGACTGCTGCTCTCTGTCGGATGCTTTCCGCTTCCGCAGGTTTTCCAGTTCACCGTCGGCAGATGCTTTGGCTTCACAAATCGCCTGCAGCCAGATTTCGTGCTGACGGACTGTGCCCTCACCGGACAGAACCTGCTTTTCAGCCTCCTGCAGCTGCTCTTTGGCGGCAGCCAGCTGGAATTCCACCTGATCGGCAGAACGGCGGGCTTCCTGGAACTGGGTTTCCAATTCCTGCAGCTGTTCGGTCAGTTCCTTTTCCTTAGCAGACAGTTTTTCCAGTTCATTAGCCCGGCTCAGGATGCCGGCCTCCTTATTCACAGAACCACCGGTCATAGAGCCGCCGGCGTTCATCACCTGTCCGTCCAGAGTAACAATCTTAAAACGGTTGCCGTACTGCTTAGCCATAGCGATGGCGGAGTCGATATCCTCAGCCACCACGATTCTGCCCAGCAGATTTTCCATTACTCCGCTGTAACGCTTTTCAAATTTCACCAGTTGGGATGCGATACCCACATAACCCCGGCAGTTCTCCACGCCCTTTTCCTGCAAGGGTCTGCCCTGCACAGTGGAGATGGGCAGCACGGTGGTACGGCCGCCACCGGTACGCTTCAAGAAGTTCAGGATGGCCTTGCCGTCCTGTTCGTTGTCTACAACCACTTGCTGCAGCGCGCCGCCCAAGGCGATTTCAATGGCGACGGTATACTTATCGTCGGTACGAATCAGCTGAGAGACTGGGCCGTGGACATTCCGCAGGCTGCCTTTTTTAGCCTCCTGCATTACAGTACGAACAGACTTCTGGTAACCCTCAAAATCCTTTTCCATGGCGCGGAATACCTGCGCCTTGTTCTGAATGGTATCCAGTTGATTGCGGATTTTTTGCACCTGATCAGCCAGTTCATCCCGGCGCTTTGCCCGGGACTCCTGCCGCAGGGTATAGCCGGCAATGGCATTTTGGTTGGCGGTTACCTCTTCTTGCGCCTTTTGGAGTGTCTTTTGGCTCTCAGCCAGATTATTACGCGCCTCCTGCTCACGGGCTTCGCCGGACTGCAAATCCTGCTGAATCTGGGCAATACGAGCCTCACTCTCGCCCATATTGATCTCCAGAGTTTTGATGTCTGCTTCACGGGCCGCAAGGTCACCGGTAAGGGCAACCTCCCGGGTACGCAGCTCCATAAACTGGCGAGTAATACCCTGCGCGTCGGCGGTCATCGCCATCAAATTTTTCTGCAATTCGTCCAGTTCCCCGGCCTTTTGGGTCAGGACGGCATCGATTTCCCCAATACGGGCATTAGCCTGCTCCATCTGCATAGAGATGCCGCTGCTGCGGGTCTCCTGCCCCTGCAAATCCTCTTTGTTCCGGGCGATGGTTTCGTCGTTATGGGCAATGGTGCTCTCGATCAGGGCAATCTGTCCGTCAATCTGCTGGCGGGTGCCCTCCAGTAGAGAAATCTGGTCACGGAGGGTGTCCACCGCGCCGTTCTGATGCCGCAAATCTGCGGTCATCTGCTCGGTGGAGCGGTAAAGCTTATCCAAATCCTCGTGGGCCTGCTGCAGCACAAAGGATGCAGAGGCATAGTCTTCCTCTGCTTTCTTTGCATCGGCCTGCAGTTTTTCCAGCTTGTCCATCCACACGGCTACCTCTACGCCCTGCAGTTCATCCCGAAGGGCAAGGTACTTGGTTGCCTTTTCAGACTGGATGCGCAGAGGCTCCAGCTGCAATTCCAGTTCAGAAACCTTGTCGCCAATCCGCATCAGGTTGTCTTCTGTATGGGCAAGCTTCCGCTCGGTTTCTTCCTTGCGGTGACGATACTTGGAAATACCGGCAGCCTCTTCAAAAATCTCACGGCGGTCTGCGCTCTTTAAGGAAAGAATCTCGTCAATTCTGCCCTGGCCGATATTGGAATAACCCTCCCTGCCAAGGCCGGTATCCATAAACATCTCATTGATATCACGAAGTCTGGCAGACTGCTTGTTGATATAGTATTCACTGTCGCCACTGCGATAATACCGGCGGGTAATCATCACCTCGTCAGAATCATAGGGCAAGGCTCTATCCGTATTGTCCAAAGTAAGGGTAGCTTCTGCAAAACCCACAGCTGCACGCTTCTGGGTACCGCCAAAGATCACGTCTTCCATTTTGGCGCCACGGAGGGTCTTGGTGCTCTGTTCGCCCATAACCCACAGAATTGCGTCGGAAATATTGGATTTGCCGGAGCCGTTGGGTCCTACAATGGCGGTGATGTCATCGCCAAACCGGATAAGGGTCTTATCCGGGAAGGACTTAAAGCCCTGTACCTCTAAGCTTTTTAAGTACACTACAAAAACCCCTTGTTAAATCGTTAGAATATATCAATTTATTATACTGGGAAACAGAAAAAATTGCAAGGATTTCTTTCTTATAATTGCATTTCTTGTTCTTGAATTTCTTATTGCCAAAGAGCGAGGATTTTGTTATAATATTGGTGTTATGGAAAAGAGAACAAACTTTTATGTCAGCGCAAAAAATGTTATTGTTTGGCTGGTGGCCCTTTGTATGTTCTGCTCGGCAGTGGCCCGCGTTCTGTTTGTCGGTGTGAAAGGAGCCGATGTGTGGAGCCAAATCCTTCTGCCAATTGTAGCAGCTGTGCTGTATGGCCTGATCTGCCTGCTGTCCGGTAAGGAACAGTTTTATAAGACTGCAATTCCTGTGTGGATGCTGTTTGCTTATTACACTTTTGTATTCATCGGCTATGATTTCGGCAAATTTGACACCCTCATCAGCGGTCTGTTTGCGGTAGCTATGATTTTCGGCGCAGTATTGTACACACAGATCTCCTGCGGCAAG
>JAZSAD010000015.1:0-6626 GCA_045601715.1 Faecousia sp. | reverse complement strand
AACACTCACGTTCCTGATTACCCAAGGCGCAGTTTTCACCCTCATTAACACATTCATATGGAGTTTGGTACACCGGCGCTGGATCGAATATTGGCAGAACACCGCCGTGTAACAGACAAAATCCACCGACTACAAGGAGTTTATCTATGAAAAAAGGAATTATCATTGCCGTGATTGTAGTTTTGGCAATCATCCTGGCAAGCAACTGCTTCTACACTGTGGCGGAAAATCAGTACGCCTGCGTGGTGGAGTTCTCCAAGATCGTGGCCACCACCGACCAGCCCGGCATCCACTTCAAAGTGCCTTTCCTGCACTCTGTAAAGTATTTCTCCGATGCCACCCAGCTCTACGATATCCCCCCTTCCGAGGTCATCACCCTGGATAAGCAGAATATGACCGTGGACTGCTATGTGCTGTGGGAAATTTCCGATCCCCTGAAGTTCTATCAGACTCTGGGCACTACCTCCGTTGCCGAGCAGCGACTGGGTGACCAGACCTACACCGCTCTGAAGAATGCTATGGGTACATTGGCTCAGGCTGACATCATCAATATGGAGGATGGCGGCAAGCGGAACGAGATTTACGATGGCATCGCCACCACTGTCAACGAAAAGGCCCAGACCTATGGTATCAATGTGCTGGATGTGAAGATCAAGCGCTTTGACCTGCCGGAGAGCAATCTGAATGCGGTTTACTCCCGTATGATCTCCGAGCGGAATCAGATGGCCTCCAAATTCACCGCCGACGGCAATTACGAAGCCTCCATCATCCGCAACGATGTGGATAAGCAGGTGAACATTATGGTTTCCAACGCCCAGGCGGCTGCTGCCAAACTGGAAGCCGAGGGCGAGGCGGAATATATGCGATTGCTTGCCGAGGCATACGACAGCCAGGACAAGAAGGATTTTTATGAGTTCATTTTGGCCCTGGATGCCCTGAAGCAGAGCTTGACCGGTGAAAACAACACCGTCATCCTGGACGCAGACTCCAAACTGGCCCAGATGCTTGCTGGTAACTAAGTAAGTAACCAAAAATATTATGTAAACAAGAAAGGAATATTGCTATGGAACTGTTTTTTGGTATTGTAGTCCCCGTTGGCGTGATTATCGCCCTGATCCTCATTGGCTATGTAAAAGCGCCCCCCGATACCGCCTATATGATTTCCGGTTTCCGCAAGCCCCGGATCCTCATCGGCAAGGCCGGTGTCCGTATCCCCTTCTTAGAGCGTTTGGATAAGCTGTCTTTGAAGATGTTCTCCGTGGATGTGAAAACCACGGATTATGTCCCCAATGCCGAGTATATCAATGTGAAAGTGGACGCTACGGTGAAGATCCGTATCGGACAGAGCGAAGATATGATGGCGCTGGCATCCAAGTTCTTCCTGAACGAGGGCGAAGAAATGATCATCCGCCGGGTACAGGACACTTTGGAAGGCAATATGCGTGAGATCGTGGGCCAGATGCGCCTGGAAGAGATGGTCACCGACCGTAAGGCCTTCGGCGAACGGGTACAGGAAAATGCCATCCCCGACCTGCAGAAGATGGGTCTTGAGATGATTTCCTTCAATGTCCAGTCCTTCTCCGACCAGAACAACGTCATTGAGGACTTGGGTATCGACAACATCTCCCAGATCAAGAAGGGCGCTGCCGTGGCAAAGGCCCAGGCAGACCGTGACATCGCCATTGCTCAGGCCCAGGCCGCCAAGGAAGCCAACGATGCCAAGGTGCAGTCTGAGATGGAAATTGCGGAAAAGCAGAACTCTCTTGCCATCCGTCAGGCCGAGCTGAAGCAGCAGTCCGATGTGAAGAAGGCTGAGGCCGATGCCGCCTACTCCATTCAGGAGCAGCAGCAGAGAAAGTCTATCGAGGTCACCTCCGCTAACGCAGATATCGCCCGGGCAGAGCGTACCGCTGAGCTGCGAGCCAAGGAAGTTGAAGTCACCAAGCAAACCCTGGATGCAGAGATCCGCGCCAAGGCAGATGCCGAGCGGTATGCCGCCCAGCAGGCTGCAGAAGCAGAGCTGTTCCGCCGCACCAAGGAAGCAGAGGCCCAGATGATCGAGCGCCAGCGGGAGGCGGAGGGTATCCGCGCCGTGGGTGAAGCAGAGGCAGAGGCAATCCGTCTGAAAGCCCTGGCAGAGGCCGAAGGTATCGACCGGAAGGCAGAGGCCATGAAGAAGTACGGTGAAGCCGCTGTGATCGAAATGGTCATGGCCGCCCTGCCTGAGATTGCCAAGAATGTGGCAGAACCCCCCAGCAAGGTGGATAAAATCACCATGTACGGCGAGGGCAACAGCGCCAAGCTGATTTCCGACATCGTCAACGGCACCACCCAGGTCACCGAGGGCATCAGCGCCGGTATGGGTATCGACATTAAGAGCCTGATTATGGGCGTTTTGGGCGGCAAGTTGGCAAACGACAACGCACCGGTGGTGGTTGTGCAGAACGAAAAACTGCCGGAAATTACCCAAAAACCCGAAATGGTTGAAGAAACTGAAGAATAATGCACAACCGGGGCGGTCTTTCGACCGCCCCGAAAGCCTCCCCTGTGTAAGGGGAGGTGTTTTTGCTTCCGGCAAAAATGGAGGGGTTGTAAGATGTTGATGCAGTACAATCCCTCAGTCAGCTTCGCTGACAGCTCCCTTTACACAAGGGAGCCTTCGCTGCCGGCAGAATTTGTCAAATCCTATTTCTTGACAAGCGGGCCATTTGCCGATACTATGGACATAGTAAAGGATGTGTTACAAATGAAACACAAAATTTTGAAAATTGACCCCTATCTTGCCCCTTTCGCGGCAGATTTCGACCTGCGGGCCACCCGTTATCAGGAAAAACTTGCCCTGCTGGGTGACTTGCAGGAATTTGCCAACGGCTATGCCTACTTCGGTTTCCACAAAACGAAGGACGGCTGGACCTATCGGGAATGGGCGCCGGGTGCAGAAAAGGTGTACCTCACCGGCGATTTTTGCCAGTGGGAGCGGTATGCCCACCCGCTGACAAAGCTTCCCAACGGCATTTGGGAGCTGTTTTTGCCCGGTGACACCCTGAAGCACGGCCACACGGTGCAGACCTTGGTGGTGTCCGGTGGCAGGGAACTGGAGCGAATCCCCTTGTACGCAAACTATGTGGTACAAGACCCCGTGAACCACAGCTGGAACGCAAAAATTTACAACCCCTCCCCTTTTATTTGGTCTGATGACGGCTTCAAGCCCCAAAAGAAGCTCTTTATTTACGAGTGCCATATCGGTATGGCGCAAGAAGAGGGCAAAGTGGGCTCTTACGAAGAATTTCGTGTCAACATCCTCCCCCGGATTCAAAAACTGGGCTACAATGCCATTCAGATTATGGCCATTATGGAGCAACCCTACTACGCCAGTTTCGGCTACCAGGTGACCAATTTCTTTGCGCCCTCCTCCCGGTTCGGCACACCGGAAAACCTAAAAAAACTCATTGATACCGCTCACAAAATGGGCATTGCGGTGCTTTTGGATGTGGTCCATTCCCACGCCTGCCCCAACACCCGGGAGGGCATCAATGAATTTGACGGCACTTCCTACCAATTCTTCCACCAAGGCGAAAAAGGCAATCATCCCGCCTGGAATACCAAGTGCTTTGACTACGGCAAAAATGAGGTCATTCACTTTTTGCTCTCCAACCTGAAATACTATCTGACGGAGTTCCATTTTGACGGCTTCCGCTTTGACGGCGTCACCTCCATGCTCTATCACGACCACGGCTTAGGGGTAGCCTTCACCGATTACGGCAAATATTTCTCCATGAACACCGATTTGGAGGCGGTGACCTATCTCCAGCTGGCCACCACCCTTTGCAAGCAGGTCAATCCCAACGCAATCTTAATTGCCGAGGATATGTCGGCCCTGCCCGGTCTATGCCTGCCCATCAAAGACGGGGGCGTTGGCTTTGACTACCGCCTGGCCATGGGCGAGCCGGATCTGTGGATTCGTCTTTTGAAGGAAATCCCCGACGAGCACTGGGATTTGCACCATATTTACTACGAGCTGACCACCCGCAGACCCAAGGAAAAAGTCATCGGCTACTGCGAATCCCACGACCAGGCCCTGGTTGGGGACAAAACCCTCATGTTCCGCCTGTGCGACCAGGAGATGTACTGGTCTATGGCAAAGGACAGACAGAGCCTTGTGATTGACCGGGGAATCGCCCTGCACAAAATGATTCGACTACTGACCATGACCCTGGGCGGCGACGGATACCTGACCTTTATGGGCAACGAATTCGGTCACCCGGAGTGGATCGACTTCCCCAGAGAGGGGAACGGCTGGAGCTATCACTACTGCCGGCGGCAGTGGAGTTTAGCCGATAACAAGAATCTGAAATATCATTATTTACAGGATTTTGAAAACGCGGCTGTAAAGTTATGTAAACAAGGCAGGCTCCTGGGCGCTGCCGACAGACAGCTTTGGGTGGACAATGAGAAAAAGGTGTTGGTTTACGCCAAGAAAGACCTATTGTTTGTCTACAATCTCCACCCGGAAAATGCCTATGAGGGCTACCGGATTCCCACGGATTCCCCGGGAGAATACAGCGTTGTTATGTCAACTGACGATTTCTGCTTTGGCGGTTTCGGAAGAGTTGCCCACCAAAGCTATGCTGCAGATAAAAACGGATTCCGTCTTTATCTGCCTCCCCGTACTGCCACCATCTTAAAAAGGACAAAAAAAGCCTCCCCTGTGTAAGGGGAGGTGTCTGAGCACAAGCGAAGACGGAGGGGTTGTAAAATATCGACACATTACAATCCCCCAGCCAAAAATCAAAGATTTTTGTCAGCCCCCTTTACACAAGGGGGCCTTTTTTATACCTTCTCGATCGCCTGTTTCAGGTCGGCAATCAAATCTTCCTTGTTTTCCAGACCGCAGCTAAGGCGAATCAGGTCTGCGCCAACGCCGGCGGCCTCTAATTGCTCATCGGTCATCTGCCGGTGGGTTGCACTTGCCGGATGCAGGCAGCAGGTGCGGGAGTCTGCCACGTGGGTCTCAATTGCGCCCAGCTTCATATGCTTCATAAAGGTCTCAGCCGCCTTGCGACCGCCCTTCAGTCCGAAGGAAATGACGCCGCAGGAGCCACCCGGCATATACTTCTGGGTCAAATTGTAATACTTATCGCCCTTCAGGCCACCGTGCTTCACCCAAGCTACCTTTTCGTTATTGCTGAGGAATTCGGCGATTGCCTGGGCATTTTCGCAATGCTGACGCATACGGAAAGGCAGGCTTTCCAGGCCCAGATTCAGATAAAATGCGCTCTGGGGGGACTGGATCGAGCCCAAATCCCGCATCAGCTGAGCGGTGCACTTGGTAATAAATGCCCCCTCCAGGCCGAAACGCTCGGTGTAGGTGACCCCGTGATAGCTGTCATCGGGAGTACACAGACCGGGGAACTTGTCGGGATACTTGGTCCAATCAAACTTACCGCTGTCCACGATACAACCGCCCACCGCAACGCCATGACCGTCCATATACTTGGTGGTGGAGTGGGTGACGATATCAGCGCCCCACTCAATAGGCCGGCAGTTGACCGGGGTGGGGAAGGTGTTGTCGATAATCAGGGGCAGGCCGTTGTCGTGGGCCGCCTTGGCAAATACCTCAATATCCAGCACATTCAAAGCGGGATTTGCGATGGTCTCGCCGAACACCAGTTTGGTGTTGGGGCGAATGGCGGCGCAGATTTCCTCGTAGGTGGAATCGGGGCTGACAAAAGTAGCCTCGATGCCCATTCTTTTCATCGTGACGGAAATCAGATTGAAAGTACCGCCGTAAATGGCAGAGGATGCCACAATATGGTCGCCGCAGGAGGCGATATTAAACATGGCGTAGAAGTTGGCCGCCTGACCGGAGCCGGTGAGCATAGCCGCGCTGCCGCCCTCCAAGGCGCAGATTTTTGCCGCCACCATATCGCAGGTGGGGTTCTGCAGACGGGAATAGAAATAGCCGGAAGCCTCCAAATCAAAGAGCTTGCCCATATCCTCGGAAGTGGCATATTTAAAGGTCGTGCTCTGAATAATGGGAATCTGACGGGGTTCGCCGCTTTCCGGGGCGTAGCCTGCCTGAATACACAAAGTTTCGGTACGGAGTTTCTGATCCATAAAATCACCTCAAAAAGTAGATAGCCTTATTGTAATGTGCCGGGGGAGTTTTGTCAAATGGAAACCTTACAAGCCTCCCCTGTGTAAGGGGAGGTGTCTGAGCAAAAGCGAAGACGGAGGGGTTGTAAAGCCTCAACGCATCACAATCCCCCAGTCAAAAATCAGAGATTTTTGCCAGCCCCCTTTACACAAGGGGGCCTTTATCGTTTTTCTCTTGTAAAATAATCCCTTTTGTGGTAATCTATAATTGAAATATTATGGGCCTATGGCCTTTGGAGGATACTATGGCATCTTTGCACGAAGAAATCCGCCGCCGCCGGACCTTTGCGATTATCTCCCACCCCGACGCCGGTAAAACCACCTTAACAGAAAAATTCCTGCTCTACGGCGGCGCCATCGCCCAGGCAGGTGTGGTCAAGGGCAAGAAAAATTCCCGGGCCGCCACCTCCGACTGGATGGAAATCGAAAAGCAGAGAGGTATTTCCGTTACCTCTTCTGTCATGCAGTTC
>JAZSAD010000014.1:0-22416 GCA_045601715.1 Faecousia sp. | reverse complement strand
TCGCCGGTGCCATCCTCCCGGACAACAATGGTAATACCAATACCCACGTAGGCATTGTTTTTATTCTCCATATAAGAGGCGTACTCCTCAGCGGAGATATAGTAGCTCCAACGGTCACCTATGGCATCCACCATAGCGGCTGCTGCCGCATCTTCTGCTTTGGTCATATCGGCATCACCAATATAATAATGGTGGATGATGTCTTTCAGCTCTTCAATTTTGGAATAGCGCTGTCCCCATATGGCAAGAGTTACAGAGGAAGCAATCGACGCCACCAGCAGGTAGGACAGACTTCCCAACAGAAAACGCTTGATATTTTTCATGATATTCACCTCAAAAATAAGGAAATTTCCCACAGCCTGTGTTTAGGCTGTGGGACAGTATCGCTTATCAATACATATCGATGTAGTCGGCGGGATTTACTGTCTGGCCATTATAATAAATACCAAAATACAAATAGTCGCCGGTGGATACACCGGTGTTGCCGCAATAGCCGATCAGCTGACCTGCCACTACAAACTGGCCTGCGCCAACAATGTACTTATCCATATGCATATAGACGGAACGGTAGCCATCCAGATGGTCAATCACTACGTAGTATCCCGAGGAATCGTCATAGGTTGCCATCACAACCGTACCGCTGCGGCTGGCAACGATAGGCGTGCCCCGATCGCCTGCCAAGTCCACACCGTAGTGGAATCTGGCCTCGCCCGCTACCGGATGGGTCCGGTAACCGTAAGGACTGGAGCAACGCTTATACTGCATGGGCAGCAACCATCTTTGCTGCTCCTGATTTTCCACATTTTGCAATGCGTTTTGCAGTTCCTCAATCTTATCAGTAACTGCGCCTTCCTCGGTTGCTGCCTTCTCCAGCAGTGCCTGCATATCGGCATTAAGAGAGGTCAGCTGATTCACAAGGGTCTTGGTCTCACCAAGGACTGCTTCCAGCTCCTGCTGGCTGGTGTATAAGCTTTGCTTTTGGGTTTCCAATTCATTTCTGCTGCCCTGCAGGCTAATAAACTCTGTATTCGCGCTCTTTACACCCATTACAGACAGAAATGTTGCAGCTGCAAATACAACAGCAAATGCATAAGGAAGCGCCTTAGGCAGCCATATTTTCCAATCGGTAATCAGCTTCCGCCCATCGGAAACCAGCTTTTTCCAATCGGGTTTCAAATTCATAAAGGTTTCACCTCAAAAAGATTGTGTGTTACTTGATATTGATGTACTTTGCGGGATTCACCGCAGATCCGTTGTAATACAGGCTGAAGTGCAGATGCGGGCCGGTAGATGCGCCGGTAGAGCCGCAATAGCCGATAATCTGTCCGGCAGCCACGTACTGACCGGGGGACACGATGTAATGGGTCATATGCAAATACTTGGAAACGAAGCCGTCCAAGTGGTTGATACTGACATAGTAGCCGGAGCTGCTATCGTAGGTTGCATAGGTTACACGACCGCCCCGGGTAGCGTAGATGGGAGTACCCTGAGGCGCAGAAAGGTCCACACCGTAGTGGAACCGCCAGTCACCATAAATAGGGTGAATTCGGTAGCCAAAGGGACTGGAGAACCGGGTGTAGTTGATAGGCAGCAGCCAGGTCACACCGTCCACAGTATTGGAAGAGCCGCCGGTCTGCACCGGGGGCTGAGATGCCAGCCATTCCTGATATTCTCGTTCCTTAGCCGCATCGTAAGCGGATTCCAAAGAGTCGATCTTACCGGCAGTTTGACTTTCCTTCCGTTCTGCCTCGTCCAGCAGCTTCTGGTACTCCTCACCGGTTGCAATCAGCTGCTTCAGCAACTGATCTGCCTCTTCCCGTGATTTTTCCAGTTCAGCGGATGCGCTTTCCATTTCTTTTCTGCTGGCTTCCAGGGCAATCTTCTCATTTTCCAGGCCGATTTTGGCTTCCTCCACCACCTTGGCGGCATCGTTCAGCTCCTTGATGCGGCGCTGGTCGGCTGCGGCAATTTCTTCAATCATACTCAGCCGGTCCAAAAAATCGGAAAAGCTGTTTGCCTTAAACAGAACAGACCAGTAGGACAGCTTGCCGTCCTCCTCCATAGCGCGGATACGCTCTTTATGCTTATCACTAAGCTGCTTCCAGTTGGCGGTTGCCTGGTCCAGCTCCGCCTGCTTATCGGCAATCAGAGAGCTGTAGGCGGTAATCTGCTTGTTCAGGTTCTGCACCTGCTCGTGGAGCAGGAAAATCTGCTGGTCGATGAGGTTTTTGTTCTCGACAATATCCTCCATTTTGTCCATATTGGCGGACAACTGGCCTTCCAGCTTGGCAACCTCAGATTTATTGTTCTTCAGCTGCTCCTTCATCTGATTGATTTCCTGCTGAATCTCAGCGGAAGATTTCGCCGCAGATACATAACTGGGCAGCGCGCCGGCAATGATACCGAAAATCATCAGCGCCGCCAAAAGGCCTGCCAAGAGGCTGACCCAAAACTTCTTGTTTTTCATAGGATACTCCTTATCTCAAGGGAAAGACATTACACATCCAGGAATTTGCGGATAGAGGTCCAGCTGCCTACGATACCCACGAACAGGCCGGCAGCAATAAAGGTTGCCACCATAGGCAGCAGCAGCTCATTAAAGGGCACGAAGCTGAACAGCTGCAGGGTATCCACCTCTGCAAGACGGTTTACCATCAGGTTGTACATAGACCATTCGATAAAGAATGCAATCAGCGCGCCCATCATACCCAGCACAAAACCCTCCACAACGAAAGGCAGCCGGATAAAGCCGTTGGTAGCGCCCACCATTTTCATAATGGAGATTTCATCCTTCCGGTCATACAATGCCAGTTTTACGGTATTGGAAATAATCAAAAGGCTCACGACCAGCAGAACACCGATCACCGCGATAGAGGCAATATGCAGCACATTCTGCAATGTGATAAAGCCCTCTGCCATTTCAAAAGCGGCAGTTACCTTCACAATGCCGGGAACCGCCTCCAGCTGCGTGACAGTGTCAGACATCAGCTCATTGTTTTCCAGCGTGATGACGTAGCGGTGGCGCAGGTCAGAGGCAATCAGTCCGCCGAAAGCCGCCTCTTCCTGATGGTCTGCCACAAACTCTTCCAACGCCTTCTCCCGGGACTTGAAATCCGCTTTAAATACGTTGGAAATCTGATTGATTTTGGTGCCGATGCTTCTTGCTTCCGCATCGGTCAGGCCGCTGTCCACATAGGCCAAAACTTCGTTGGTCTTGTTCAGGTCCTCCACCATAATGTTTACGTTGTAAACCAAGGCAGAGAAGCTGCCTACAATCACAAGACACGCCACTGTAACCAGCACAGCGGCAAAGGACATAAAGCCGTGGAGGAAAATGCCACGGATGCCCTCTTTCATTAAGTAACCAAGGTTTGATAATTTCATACTCTGTAATACCCATCCATTCCGTCATGTACCACCAGACCGTCGTCAATGGCAATGACTCGCTTTCCAAAACGCTCCACCAAATCCCGTTCGTGGGTAACCACCAGCATGGTGGTGCCCAGATTGTTGATTTCCTGCAGCAGGCTCATAATTTCCAGGGAACGGGCAGGGTCCAGGTTACCGGTAGGCTCGTCGGCGATAATGGTAGAGGGGTTATTCACCAATGCTCTGGCAATTGCCAAACGCTGCTGCTCGCCGCCGGACAGCTCCGTGGGGTGGCGGCGGGTCTTATTCTCCAAGCCAACCAGTTCCAGAATATAGGGCACTCTGTCCCGGATTTCCGCTTCTGCCGCGCCGATGGCGCGCATGGCAAACGCTACGTTCTCATACACGGTCTTGGTATCAATCAAACGGAAGTCCTGGAACACAACGCCAACAGTGCGGCGCAGGTAAGGAATCTCACGCTTGCGAATCCGCTCCAGAGAGTAGCCGTTTACATGGACTGTACCGGAGGAGGGCTTCAGTTCGCCGGTAATCAGCTTGATAACCGTGGACTTACCGGAGCCGGAAGGGCCTACCAAAAAGGCAAACTCACCGTCTTCAATTTGCATAGAAATACCCCGCAGGGCCTGTGTGCCTACGGAATAGGATTTTGTCACGTTAGAAAACTCAATCATAATTATTTCTCCAACTTAATCAGCTTATGAATGTAACCAAATTGTAACACATTGTAAGGTTTCTGTCAACATACAGCCTATGAAAAATACTGGAAATCCCAAAATGCAATTTCCCGTAAACAGCACTTTAAGCCGCACAAAAAACTGTGCAGCTTAAAGAATTGGGATTATCTTGTTTCTCTGGAGGACAGGTACTTACGGACCATCAGCGCTACCTTAAACACGATAGCGTGGTCAAAAAGGCGCAGATCCAGACCGGTAAGCTTCTTAATCTTTTCCAGCCGGTACACCAGGGTGTTCCGGTGAACAAACAGCTTCCGGGAGGTTTCGGACACGTTCAGGTTGTTCTCAAAGAACTTGTTGATGGTGAACAGGGTTTCCTGATCCAGGGCATCGATGGAGTTCTTCTTGAATACCTCAGTGAGAAAAATCTCGCACAAGGTGGTAGGCAGCTGATAAATCAGACGGCCAATACCTAAGTTTTCGTAATTGATGATGCTCTTTTCTGTATCGAACACCTTGCACACATCGATGGCGGTCTGGGCCTCCTTGTAGGCGTCTGCCAGTTCCCGCAGGTGCTCTGCCACAGTACCGATGCCGATGATAGGCTTCAGGAACAGCTCATTCTTCAAGGTATCCTCGATATTCCGGGCAATCTTCTCCAGCGCCTGTCCGGTAACATTGCCGTCCAGCTGCTTGACGATAGCAATATCGGTTTCGTTGATACTCAGCACAAAATCCTGCAGCTTATCTGGGAACATACCGGAGATCACATCCACGGTGGTCACATCACTGCGGCCCACCTGCCGTACCAGAAATACCGCTCTGGGCGCATCGGTGGCAAAGTGCAGTTCTTTGGCCCGGATGTAAATATCGCCGGGCAGGATATTGTCCATAATAATATTCTTTACGAAGGTGCCGCGGTCGTGCTTTTCTTCATAATGCGCCTTGGCATCGTTCAGGGCTATGTATGCCATACTGCACAGAACACTTGCCTGCTCGTCATCACCGGAGCAGAAAGCAGCATATTCCAGCGCATTCATACTATTCAAAATGGCGCGGAAGGTCTTCTGTCCAAAGGTTACCGTCTGATCGTCAGCGCTGGCAGCGCGCAGCGCAGCATCGGGCCAACGCTCGCCCAGCAAGGCGCTGTCGGTGCAGGATACCACACAGCCTTCGCTGTCAATCACACCAAATACACGACCGGACACGGTCTTTAACTGTTGCATTACACCCTGAAAAATACTGTTAGACATTTTTCCGAGCCTCCCTTAGAATATTGCACAAATATGTTTTTTCACAAATTGCCCTATCATTATATATGCACTTTGCACATTTTGCAAGTTATTTTTGACATTTTATTGCAAAATGCAATTCTTTTTTTATGCATTATACCAGTAAACCCTGCTTTTACCGAGATAAAAGCAGGGTTTTGCAGAGATTTTTTCATGTGTTTTTCGTCATTTTGCTAAACATTCAGCAAAGAAGCAATCTCGTCCTCAGTCAGTTCCCGGATTTGCCCTCTGGGCAAGTCCCCTAAGGTGAGGTTTCCCTCCTGCCGGCGCTCCAAATAGGTAACCGGCATACCCCGGGATGCCAGCATACGCCGCACCTGGTGGTATTTGCCCTCGCAAACAGTTACAAAGCTCTCCCTTTCGCCTATCGGCTCTAACACTGCAGGCAGGCAGAGTGTGCCGTCGCCCAGCGTCAGCCCCTGGGCAAAGGCCTTCACATCTTCTTCTCCGGCTGTTCCCTCGTGACGGGCATAGTACCGCTTCGGCACTTCCTTTTTGGGGGAGATCAACCGATGGAGCAAATCGCCGTCATTGGTAAACAGCAGAAGTCCCTCGGTGGCTTTATCCAACCGCCCTACCGGCTTCAGGTCCAAATGACGATAGGCTTCCGGCAGCAGGTCCATCACCGTTTTCTCGGTTCTGTCCTCGGTAGCGGTGACATAGCCTGCAGGCTTGTTCAGCATCACCACGACCCTGCCCCGCTGGGTCAGCGTTTCTCCGCTCACCGCCACAGTCTGGCTTTGGGGGTCGATTTTCCGACCGTTGTCCCGTTCCGGGATACCGTCTATAGTGACGGCGCCGGATTTTATGATATTTTTCACCTGACTGCGAGTGCCGATACCGCAGTCACACAGAAATTTGTCCAACCGTTCCATACTTCTCCGTTCTACCTCCCGGTCAAGCAGAATACGCTATATTGTAATTCTGAACAGGAGGGATTTATTATGATGGTAATGACCGCAAAGGTCGATATCAAAAAAATCATCGTGGCGCTGGCTGCCGTAGCCGGTGTCATCATCGCGCTGATTCTGCTATTGGGTGGTGGCAAGGATTCCACGCCCACCGCTGCCCCGTCAGTGGCAGGCAACGACGGGCGGGTACAGTTTCTGCAGAACCTGGGCTGGGAAGTCAGCGCATCGCCCACTCAGTCCGGTCAGGTACGGATTCCCCAGGAGCAGAACGAAGTGTTCAGCCGCTACAATGAGCTGCAAAAGAGCGCCGGTTATGACCTGAGCCAGTACGCAGGTAAGACGGTTATGCGCTACGTTTACAAGGTCAACAATTTCCCCGGGGCTACCGAACCGGTATATGCAACGCTTTTGGTATACAAAAACCAAGTCATTGGCGGAGATATTACCAACACCGCCGCCAGCGGCACCATGCAGGCGCTGACCAAGGCAAAATTGCCCCCAGTTGAGATTCCGGAGACCACCGCCCCCGCGCAAGAATAGATTTATCGCTTTATCCTATTGTACCACAGAACCGCCGCCTTGACAAGCAAGTCGCCTTATGGTATTCTTTGAACAGTTAAATACAGAGTCTTCAGGGCAGGGTGTAATTCCCGACCGGCGGTAAAGTCCGCGAGCGTATGCTGAATCGGTGCAATTCCGATACCGACTGTTGGCTGAGATGACTCGAACCCAAACAGGTTTTCAGACACCTGCATTTCCCAATATCTCGAAAAATCCCTTGATAATACAACAAGTATTGTCTGCGTGGTTTTTCTTGTCTTGGAAAATACAAGCGACTGAAAACTGCAAAGCACCTCTTAGCTTGAGATTTTTGATTGATTTTTGGCGCAGATGACGCTGCCTTGCTACTGCAAGGCAAGGAAGATAAAGCAAAAAGCATCAAAAACATCCGCTGAGAGGCTGTTTCGGTTCGAGTCCTCTCAGCCTAAAGTCAGGATGGTAGAAGGCTGTTATTGCGTATTTTTATGCCCTGAGTATCGCTATACTCAGGGCAATTTTTATTTGAGGTGATGGTATGGGTGCATTTTGGAATCAGGTGCGGGAGAATTTTCTGTTTGTTCTGTTCTGCATAGGTATTATTGCCGCGCTGGCAATTCTGTCCCACGTGGCAGAGCGGTTTCTTCCTGCCACAAGGCGGACAACCAAGGCAAAGCGGATTTGTGTGATTGCCGTATGCTCCGCCATTGCGGCAGTGCTGCATATGCTGGACTTTCCTCTGCTTTTCCTTGCTCCGGAGTTTTATAAGCTGGACTTCTCTGAGCTGCCGGTAATGCTCTGTGGTTTTTATATGGGTCCCTCCGCGGCGGTAGCCTGTGAGGCGGTAAAGATTTTGCTGAAGCTGCTAATGAAAGGCACAAGTACCGCTTTCGTGGGAGATTTCGCCAACTTTGCGGTAGGCTGTAGTTTTGTTTTGCCGGCAGTGATCATCTACCATATCAAAAAGACCCGGGGTGGCGCTCTGTTTGGTCTATTGGTGGGAACTCTGGTTTTAACCGCATTTGGCAGCGCCTTTAACGCCATATATCTGTTGCCCAAGTTCTCCCAGCTGTTCGGTCTGCCCCTGGATACCATTATCGGTATGGGCGGAAAAATCAACGGTAACATCACCTCTTTGCAAACCTTTGTACTGCTGGCGGTTGCGCCCCTCAATCTGATTAAGGGCGTTATGATCTCCGCACTCACCCTCTTGCTTTACAAGAAGGTCGCCCGTCCCCTGCTGGACCGGTAAAAGAGGTATACCTATGAATCTACAAAATTACAAACGCACACGGTTTACCTGCTTTTTCACTTTCCCGGCGCTGACCCCCGCCTTTGTGTTGCCGCCTATTCTGTTTGCCACCTTCCGGCAGATGTACGGCATTTCCTATACACTACTTGGTACGCTGGTGTTGGTGAACTTCTGTACGCAGTTGGGTGTGGATTTGGTGTTCGCCTTTTTCTCCAGGCATTTTCACATTCACAAAACCATTCGGACCATGCCTCTGCTTTC
Source organism: Faecousia sp. (assembly GCA_045601715.1). Lineage (GTDB taxonomy): Bacteria > Bacillota > Clostridia > Oscillospirales > Oscillospiraceae > Faecousia. Next base: position 14,099 of record JAZSAD010000014.1, on the reverse strand, counting down.
GGCGCTGGGTTTGGTAATTTATGCTCTTGTGCCCTGGCTGCTGCCCCAATATGCCTACCCGGGACTATTGGTTGGTACGTTCATTTTCTCCGTGGCTTCCGGTTTGGATGAAGCGCTGCTCAGTCCCACCTTGGCTGCGCTGCCCTCAGACAATCCCCAAAGGGATATGAGTATTCTCCATTCTATGTATGGTTACGGGTTGGCAGTGATTGCGGTGATCAGTACTCTGTTTTTGCAGCTTTTTGGCAGGGAAAACTGGATGTATCTGACTCTCTTTTGGGCGATTCCTCCGATTATCGACTGTGTTTTATTCCATATCTCTCCCCTTCCGGAGATCACCATCCATCAAGAATCTGCCGGCAGCAGTTCCAAGAAGCGAAATATCGGTCTTGCTCTGTGCGCTGCCGTGATTTTCCTTGGCAGCGCCGCGGAAAATACCATGACCAACTGGATTTCCGTGTATATGGAACGGGCGCTGCAGATTCCCAAGACAGTAGGTGACACACTGGGACTTGTAACCTTCGCGCTGCTGCTGGCCTTTGCCAGAAGTCTGTACGCCAAGTACGGCAAACGGATCTTCCCTATTCTGCTGGCGGGTATGGTGGGCGCTTTGGGCTGCTATTTACTGGCAGGTATGTCCTCCAATTTAATTGTGGCGATGGTTGCCTGTATGCTCACAGGCATCTGCACTTCTATGCTTTGGCCCGGTACTTTGATTTTGATGGAAGAAGAGTTTCCCAACCCCGGTGTTGCTGCCTATGCGCTGATGGCTGCCGGCGGAGATTTTGGCGCGTCTGTCGCCCCTCAGGGTTTGGGTATCGTAGCCGACACAGTCGCTGCCAGCGAGCAGGCTGTTACCCTTGGAGAGAAAATCGGTCTTTCTCCTGAACAGATTGGCATCAAAGCGGGTATGCTCACCGCCGCTATCTTCCCATTGCTGGGCATTGGTATGCTGCTGCTGTTAAAGCGATTCCTTGCCAAAAAGGCATAAGAAAAGAGGGTGTGTTTGAGACACACCCTCTTAAATTATTCTTCTTCAAATTCTTCCGGTTGGGCAAAGCCCTCCTCGGTAACCGGCTCTTCGGCAGGCTCTTCTGCCACAATTTCAATCACCGGCTGAGAAGCAGGTTTCTTTTTGGGAGGCATACCCAAATCCTTTTTCCGGCAGGCAAAGATGAAGAACGGCAGTGTTACAGAAAAAATAATGGATAGCACCAGGAACAAGACTCCGTTACTGGGATTGCAGGAGTTATACAGGTCATAACAGCACAGATACATATATACCGTTGCAATCACAACCATGGTCAAAAAGGCCAGATAGCCAAGGAGCATAATCAGAACAAATGTTATAACACCGTTTGCAACACTCTCACTCATCAGCGCGCTGGCCAATATCGCAATAAACCAGCCAACTGTGGCTACCACAAGACCAATATTCAAGCCTAACAGAAGCTTGCGGCGATTTTTTACCTTGCCTTTGGCTACGTACTGATATTGATCAGAGATGCTGCCAAGAATCCACATATTGCCTATCGGTACCCAGGCCAGCCAGCTGTTCCGGATGCCACGGCGGTTGGCTATGGTGTAAAGGCCATAGCTTTGCAGCACATAGCATACCAGAGAAAACGCAGTTGTAAAGAACATAATCAGCAGATACAACACCAGAAATACACCCAACGCGCCAAAGCCGGTTGCTTCCGGTATGATATCCATCTCAAATTCAAACTGATTGGGATAACCAAAGCCGCCCATAGGAACACCTCTTTCTATGTAGTATATGTTTATTATAGCATACCGGTGTTCAAATTGCAACGGCAGGGTTTTTCCAAAAATTTGGGATTCTTTGTAGCAAACGGCTATTGCGATATGAAAATGAATGTGTTACAATAGGCGTGTTATGAAACCCAAGAAAAATTGGAGGTAAATTACTATGCTGAATCTTCCCATTAACATTGACTTCTCCGGTAAGGTCGTTGTGGTTACCGGCGCAGGCGGTCTGATCTGCGGCGCTATGGCTCGCGCTTTTGCTCAGAGCGGCGCTAAGGTTGCTGCCCTGGACCTGAACGAAGAAGCTGTCAAGAAGCTGGCTGACGAACTGAAGGCTGAGGGCTTCATCTGCGAAGGCTACAAGGCAAACGTGCTGGAAACCGAAGCAATCGAAGAAGTCCATCAGGCTGTTCTGAAGGACCTGGGTCCCTGCGACATTCTGGTAAACGGTGCAGGCGGCAACAACCCCCGGGCTACCACCGACAACGAGTATCAGCACGAGGCCAAGGAGGGCGGCAAGTCCTTCTTTGATCTGGATGCTGCCGGCGTGGATTTCGTGTTCAAGCTGAACTTCCAGGGTACTCTGCTCCCCACTCAGGTTTTCGCCAAGGATATGGTGGCTAAGAAGAAGGGTGTTATCCTGAACATCTCTTCTATGAACGCCTACATTCCTCTGACCAAGATCCCTGCTTACTCCGCCGCCAAGGCCGGTATTTCCAACTTCACTCAGTGGCTGGCTACCCACTTTGCCGGCACCGGCATTCGCTGCAATGCTATCGCCCCCGGCTTCCTGGTATCTGCTCAGAACAAGGCGCTGCTGTTCAACGATGACGGCACTCCCACTGCCCGTTCCGCTAAGATCCTCAACGGCACTCCCACCGGTCGTTTTGTGGACGCTGACGAGCTGCTGGGCGCAACTCTGTTCCTGTGCGACGATAAAGCTGCTTCCGCCATCACCGGCGTGGTTCTGCCTGTTGATGCTGGTTTTGCCGCTTACTCCGGCGTGTAATTCAAAACAGCAAATCCCCCTGTGTTTCGACACAGGGGGATTTTTTGGTTTAGCGTTCTTCACGGAAGTAGGAAAGACCCAGGCTCTGAGGAGGCTGGTGTTCCCGTTTTTTCCGCATACTGGTGATAATCAGCACCAACAGGGTCACAACATAAGGAAGCAGGTTGAACAGTTCCCGGTTGGCGTCGTGTCCCAAATGGAAGAAATGGTGCACATAGTTATACACATTACACAGGGCGCCAAACAGGAAGGAACCAACGATGGCCATGGTGGGCTTCCACAGAGCGAAGATAACCAGAGCGATTGCCATCCAGCCACGGTCACCGAAGGCGTTGTTGGACCATACGCCGCTGGCGTATGCCATTACGTACTGCAGACCTCCCAAACCGGCGATTGCGCTGCCGATGCAGGTTGCCAGGTACTTATACCGGGTGACGTTGATGCCGGCGGCATCGGCGGGAGCCGGGTTTTCACCCACTGCCCGCAGATTCAGACCCACGCGGGTGCGGTTCAGCACAAAAGACACAATCAGCGCAATCACGATTGCGGTGTAGGTCAAAAAGTCGTGGGACAGGAAAATCTGACCAAACCATCCCAGCTTGTCCGCAAAGGGCAGCTTCACACAGAAGAAATCACTGGTTTTGGTGAGAATGACGTTGGGCAGGTCGCTGTCCACCAGCTTTGCAAGAGATCCGCCAAAGAAGTTGCCCACGCCGATACCAAAGGTAGTCAGCGCCAAACCGGTCACGTTCTGATTGGCTCTTAAGGTAACAGTAAGGAAGCTGTAAATCAGACCCATCAGCACAGCACCTACAATGGCGCACAGCAAAGGAATCAAAATTGCCAAAGCAGGCACCATATTCTCCTTCACGTTGCCGCAGGACATTTCGTACAGGAATGAGCCGATCACACCAGAGATGGCGCCCACATACATAATGCCGGGGATACCAAGGTTCAGGTGACCGGATTTCTCGGTGATAATTTCACCGGTAGAACCGTACAGAAGCGGAATGCCCAGAGGAATGGAGCTGCTGATAAAGGCAACCAGAATATTCCAAACATTCATTACGCATTTCCTCCCTTCTTGTTATGGCGGAACTTCACCGTATACTTGATAAAGAATTCACAACCCACCACAAACAGAATCACAATACCGGACACGATATCCGCATAGGAGCTGTTCAGGAAGAAGGTATCAGCCACCTTGGCTGCGCCGGTTTTCAGGAAGGTCACAAGACCTGCCATAGCGGCCATAATAAAGGGGTTGAACTGACCCAGCCAGGAAATCATAATGGCGGTAAAGCCTTGACCGCCAACAGTGTTGGTGTTGATGGAGTGGTCTGTACCGGCTACCAGAAGCATACCGGCAACACCGCAGATGGCGCCGGAAATCAGCATTGTGCGGATAATGACTTTCTTTACGTTGATGCCCACGTAACGGGCGGTGTTCTGGCTTTCGCCTACAACAGCAATCTCATAACCCTGCTTGCTGTACTTCTGGTAGATGTACACAGCTACGGTCAGCACCGCAACTACCAGAATGTTCAGCAAGTACTTTTCCCCAAACAAAATGGGCAGGTTACCCTCGGCAACAGGCTTAATGATGTTAGAGCCGGCGCCGGCTGTCACCAAGACCACATAGTAAGCGACGATTTGCGTGGCTACATAGTTCATCATCAGGGTGAACAGGGTTTCGTTGGTACGGTACTGGGCATGGAACAATGCGGGAATCAGACCCCACAGCGCGCCGGCAGCCAGACTGGCCACCACAATAATCAGAAGCAGTACGGGATAGGGTACGGCATCGCCAATTTTCATCATACAAATCATCGCAGCCAGACCGCCGACAAGTGCCTGACCCTCTGCACCGCAGTTCCAGAAGCGCATTTTAAAAGCAGGGGTAACACCCAAGGCAAGGCACAGCAGAATGGCTGTCTGCTGTAAAAAGCGCCACAGCATTGTGGTTTTACCCTGAAAAATCTTACCGAACACACCGGTGAACATGATTTCATACACTTCAAAGAAGGAAGCGCCGGTGAGTAATGCGGAGAGTACACCGCTGAGCAGCAGGCCAATCACAATGGCAGCAATCCGGATCAGCCACGCCTTCATACCGGTAATATCGTCCCGCTTGGCGACATGCAGCAGGGGTTCTTTGGTTTTCTTTACATCAGCCATTGTCACTGCCTCCTTCCGTGGGGGTCTCCATAGAATCGGTCTTTGTCATCAACAGACCGATTTCTTCCTTGGTGGCGGTGCGGGCATCCACCATACCGGTGATTTTACCGGAGCCGATGACCATAATCCGGTCGCACAGTTCCAGCAAAACGTCCAAATCCTCACCTACAAAAATCACGGCAACGCCCTTTTCCTTCTGCTGATTCAGCAGATTGTAAATCAGATAAGAAGAGTTGATGTCCAGGCCGCGGACAGGGTATGCCGCCATCAGCACCGTGGGAGAAGAAGCAATCTCGCGGCCCACCAGCACTTTCTGCACATTACCGGCGGACAGACGGCGCACAGGGGTATCGGCGCTGGGGGTGACAACCTCCAGGTCCGCAATAATCTTTTCTGCCAAATCCTTAGGCTTTTTCCTTTCCAGGAAGGCGCTCTTGCCCTTGCGGTAGCTGCGGAGCATCATATTGTCCACAATGTCCATATTGCCCACAAGGCCCATACCCAGACGGTCCTCCGGCACGAAAGACAGACGGACACCCAGTTCCCGAATCTGCATAGGAGTCTTATTCCGCAGGTCGTCGGTTTCACCAGTTTTGGGGTTATGGTAGTAGATATCGCCCTGGGTCAGGTGCTGCAGACCGGCAATGGCCTCCAGCAGTTCCCGCTGACCGGAGCCGGCGATACCGGCAATACCCAGAATCTCACCGCTGCGGGCAGTAAAGGAAACGTCGTCCAGCACGGTAGCGCCCTGGCGGTCCACGCAGCTGATATGCTGTACATCCAGTCGATCTACAGGATCCTTAGGCTCGGTGCGGTCAATGTTCAGTTCCATCTTCTTGCCCACCATCATTTCGGTGAGCTGGCTTTCGTTGGTCTCGCAGGTATTGACAGTGCCCACGTATTCGCCCTTCCGCAGGACAGATACCCGGTCGGACAGGCTCAGCACCTCGTGGAGCTTATGGGTGATGATGATAATGCACTTGCCGTCATCCCGCATACGGCGAAGCACAGCAAACAGCTTTTGGGTTTCCTGGGGTGTCAGAACAGCGGTCGGCTCGTCCAAAATCAGAATATCTGCGCCCCGGTACAGAACCTTGATAATCTCAACGGTCTGCTTTTCAGAGACACTCATAGTGTAGATCTTCTTCTTAGGGTCAACCTCGAAGCCGTACTTCCGGCAGATTTCCTCCACCTTCTGCTCCGCCTCTTTCAGGTTGTACTTCCCCTTTTCTTCCAGACCCAGCACAATATTTTCTGTTGCGCTGAATACGTCCACCAGCTTGAAGTGCTGATGAATCATACCGATCTTATAGGTAAACGCATCCTTGGGGGAAGCAATCATAACCTCCTCACCGTTGATGAAAATCTGTCCTTCATCCGGGAAATAGATGCCGGAAATCATATTCATAAGGGTAGTCTTGCCACTGCCGTTCTCGCCCAAAATGGAGAGAATCTCCCCGTGATTGGCGGTCAGGCATACGTTCTTGTTGGCTATCACCTTGGTGCCGAAGGTCTTGGTGATATTTTTCAGCTCAATGGCCGGTGTTTTCTCCAAAACAAAGCCCTCCTCTTTCTAATGCTCAAAAATAGGCTGTCACAGGCAGTCCATTGTTCAGAATTAGAATACCGAAAGGCGGGGCGGGAAAAACCCGCCTCGCCTTTTACAGGTTTATCAATTATTCGCCGTAGTTACGGTCCAGCAGAGTGATGCCGTCGATTTCCAGGTCGAAGTAAGGACCGGAACGGAACTTGGATTCCATAAAGATGCCGTTCTCGATAACTTCGGTGTCCTTCTCGAAAGCAGCATCGGTATCAACGTCAGCCTTGTAGGAGGTCAGCTTCTCGCCCTTAACGGTGAAGTTAGCGGTATCGAATACGTTGATGGTGCCGTCCTTCAGGCCAGCGATGACGCTGTCCAGCTTTTCCTTGGTGCCGGCAGCAACGTTCTTGCCCATATCGGTCAGAACAACGGAGCCGGTCTCGATGGTGCCGGTCCAGTCAACAGCGATTTCCTTGCCTTCCTTAACCTGAGTAATCATGTACTCGAAGTAAGGAGCCCAGTTGATACGGGAGGAGATCAGGAAGGTCTCGGGGCAAGCAGCGGCGGTAGAGCCGTTGTAGGAAACGTTGGGAACCTTAGCGGTCTCGCAAGCGGTGGGAGCGCCCATGGAGTCAGCGTGCTGAGAAATCAGAACACAGCCGCCGTCGATCAGGGACTGAGCAGCCTGCTTTTCCTTGGTCTCGTCGTACCAGGAACCGGTGAACTTCACTTCCATGGTAACGGAGGGGCAAACGGACTTAGCGCCCAGGTAGAAGGAGGTGTAGCCGGAGATAACTTCTGCGAAGGTGAATGCGCCAACATAGCCCATCTTAGCCTGCTCAGCAGTGATCTTGCCGCCAGCGATCATCTCGTTCAGCTTCAGACCGGCAACAACACCGGCAGCGTAACGACCCTGGTAGATGGAAGCGAATGCATTGTGGAAGTTCTTAACGCCGGCGGTGTGAGCCTGGGTGCCGGTAGCGTGGCAGAACTGTACGTCGGGGTACTTCTTGGCAGCCTCGATCAGGAAGGACTCGTGGCCGAAGGAGTCAGCGAAGATAATCTCGCAGCCCTCAGTCTCGATCAGCTCAACGGCTGCATCGTAGCACTTCTGGGACTCGGGAATCTGGGTCTTCTGAACCATCTTGACGCCCATCTTCTCGCAGGCCTCCACAGCAGCATCGATAAAGTTCTTATCGTAGGTGGACTGCTCATCGTGCAGGAAGATAAAGCCAACCTTCATCTTGTCATCTTCCTTGTTGCCGCAGGCAATCATGGTAAATACCATAATGACAACCAGCAGCAAAGCAAACAGCTTTTTCATTGTGTGTTCCTCCAGTTTTGTTTTATAATTTTTATCGGATTCCCCGATAGGTCTGACAAAAGCAAAGGGCAGTTTTGCTGCGTGCAAAACTGCCAGTAATCTCCCGGTCCAAACCAATAGTCGCAGCTTACGGCGCTGCGGTAGAAACATTTGGGCCCAACGAGATTTCGTTCTTCCAAAACTATACTGGCGTTCCATATAAAATACCCTCTCATTTTAGCACAATCTGTTCTTTTTTGTCAACAAGTTTTGCCCTTTTTATATTGCAAAAAGCCACCGCCTTTGTTATAATATGGAAAACTGTGTCACAGTTTGCAGAATTCAGAAGAAAGAGGCGGGCGCTATGAATTGTCTGGAAAAGAGAATCGCCAAGGACGGCGTGGTAAAAGAGGGAAATGTTCTGAAGGTGGACAGCTTTCTGAATCACCAGATGGACATTGCACTGATGAATGAAATCGGTGAGGAATTTTATAAGCGATTTCAGGGAAAACCCATCAACAAGATTCTCACCATCGAAGCTTCCGGCATTGCCATTGCTTATGCGGTAGCCCAGCAGTTCAAGGTGCCTCTGCTGTTTGCCAAAAAGTCCAAATCCATTAATATTGCCGGCGACACCTACACTGCCGAAGTAGAGTCCTTTACCCACAAGAACAAAAACACCGTAGTGGTTTCCAAGCAGTTTCTGTCCAGTGATGACCACGTACTGATCATCGACGATTTCCTCGCCAACGGCTGCGCCCTGCAGGGGCTTATCTCTATTGTAGATCAGGCAGGCGGCACGGTAGAGGGTATCGGCATCGCCATTGAAAAGGGTTTTCAGGTGGGCGGACAGGTGATTCGGAATCTGGGTTATCATTTGGAGTCCCTCGCCATTGTGGAATCTATGAATCACGAGACCGGAGAGATTGTTTTCCGGGAGCAGTAAAATATAATAAAACACCGTCTGAAAAGGCGGTGTTTTTATATTCTTGGGGCAAATGATACCGGGAGATTGCCACGGGCGGCAAGCCGCCCTCGCAATGACACCCAAAAATCACAGGCGGTGCATCACATCGTTGCCGCCTCTGCCGAAATAGTCGTGAAGGCTCACATATTCGGCATAGAGTTTTTGGTATGCCTTATGGTTATCCGGGTTGGGACGGTAGGTTTTTGCTACGGGGGCGCCCATAGCCTTTGCCGCCTGGGCAATATCGGGATATACCCCCGCTGCCACCGCGCCGTAGATTGCGCTGCCCAAAGCGCCTGCCTGAGTGCTTTGGCAGACCTGAATTTCCCGATTCAGCACATCGGCGTAAATCTGCATCAGCAGGGCGTTTTTATTGGCGATGCCACCGGCAACCTTGATAGTACGAATGGGAAATGCCAAGGTGTCCAGAATCATTTTCGTGCCATAGGCGGTTGCTTCCAGCAAAGCGCGGTAGATATGCTCCGGTTTCGTGCCTAAGGTCATACCCAGAATCATACCGGACAGGCGGGAGTCGTCCAGCACGCTCCGGTTGCCATTAAACCAGTCCAGCGCCACCAGACCGGTCTCCCCTACTGCTAATCCTTCGGCCTTTTCGGTGAGAAGGGTGTGAAGATTTACATTCTTCTTTGCCGCTTCCTCTGAATAGGCGGCGGGTACACAGTTCTTTACAAACCAGTCGAAGATATCACCCACAGCGGCTTGGCCTGCTTCATAGGTGACAAGTCCCGGAATGACGCCGTCGGGCACATAACCGCAGACACCCAGAATGTCCTTGCCCTCCTTGGTGTTGACGATATGGCAGGAGGACGTACCCATAATGATCATCAGCTCTCCGTCGCCGGTAATCTGCAGAGCAGGCATCGCCGCATGGGCATCAATCTGAGGGGCAGCAACCACCGTACCCACCGGCAGGCCGATAAGTTCTGCGCCCTCTTGACACAGCACCCCGGCAGGACCGGAGAAGTCTACAATTTTCTCAGACAGTTTGGTGCCAACCACGCCGTCCAACCCCTTGTCCAAGGCTGTCATAAAGTCGTTGGAGGGGTAGGCGCCATTATGGTACAACGCTTTGTAACCGGCAAAGGGTTTGCTGTGGATCTCCTTACCAATCAGCTTAGATACCAGCCAGTCTGCCGCCTCCATAAACCGGGCGGTTTTGGCATAAACCTCGGGCGCTTTCCGCAGCGTTTCCAGCAGCTTGGGCAGCGCCCATTCAGAGGACACTCTGCCACCGTAGGCGCTCAGCCAAGGCTCTTTCCGCTTTTCTGCCAGTGCGTTCAGTTCGTCTGCCTCAGGCTGAGCTGCGTGGTGCTTCCACAGCTTTACGTAAGCGTGGGGTTCATTCTCAAATTCAGGAAGCATGCACAAAGGTGTCCCCTCTTTATCCACAGGCAGGACAGTACAGGCGGTAAAATCAACGCCAATGCCCTTGACCTGCTCCGGAGCAACCTGGGCTTTTGCCAGGACTTCCCGGACGGTAGTGCGGACCACCTCCAGATAATCCTCCGGGTGCTGTAACGCAAACAGGAGCGGCAGTTTCTTACCGGTGGGCAGGCAGTCATCCATCACGCCGTGGGCATAATTGCACACAGCCTCGGCAATTTCCTGTCCGTTACTGCAATCCACCAAGACGCAGCGGCCGGACAAAGTACCAAAATCAATACCGATTGTATAAGTTTTCATAATGTTCCCTCCTTTATGGGGTTACATCTATTTTATAAGAAAACCGGGTGTTTGGCAAGGAGGAATTGGTGAACCCTTGACTTTTTAAGGGATTGTGCTATGATGATACATACAGAATATGGTTGTCACCGGAGGCAGAACGCCGTAGCGTTCAAAAAGCCGGATTAGGTGTCCAAGTGAGCTTGGGTTATTGTGTCAGCAATAGCCGAGGCTTTATTTTTTTGTTAGGAGATTCTCCATGGATTCTGAGATTTTTGAAAAAATGCCGCCTACAAAGTTGTTCTTTCGTTGTGCGATTCCCTCTATGGTCACTATGGCTTTTGGCGCGCTGTATCAGATTGCGGACGGCTTGTTTGTGGGGCGGTTTATCGGTCAGGACGCTTTGGCCGCGGTGAATTTAATTATGCCGCTGATTATGATGGTGTTCGCTTTTTCCAACATGGTAGCTACCGGCGCATCGGTGCGAATTTCTGTGCTGCTGGGCGAGAAAAAGCGGGAGGAGGCCTCCCGGGTATTTTCCTTCTCTTTGAAGTTTATTTTCCTTATGTCCTGCATCATCGGAGCGGTAGGCTTGGTATTTGCCGAAACCTTTGTACGACTTTTAGCGCCGGGAGCAACGGAACAGGCTATTCAATACGGCATCACATATATTCGTGTGTACGCTATCTTCTCTCCCCTGCTGCCCATTTATTTCGCTACCGATAACTATCTGCGAGTTTGCGGAAAAGAACAGCTCAGCATGTGGCTGGGTATTGCCACCCAGGGACTGAACATCGTTCTGGACGTGATTCTGATTGCTTTCCTTGGTCAAGGTGTTTGGGCCGCCGCCTTTACCAGCTGTATTGCTATGGCGCTGGGGTCTGTAATTACCCTGTGCCTTTTCCGGGGCAAACGGATGGATTTGTATTATATCAAGGATAATCTCACCGGTAAAAGCTTTTTACGGATTCTCGCCAATGGCTCCAGCGAATTTTTCAGCAACATCTCTATGTCCATCATGTCCATCGTCTACAATTTCTTTTTGCTGAAATACGGCGGCACCACCGCCGTTGCCGCGTTCTCGGTGATTATGTATGTAGACAGCATCATCGGTATGCTGGTATTCGGTATGTGTGATGCTCTGCAGCCGGCAATCAGCTATTGCTACGGCGCAGGCCTAATGAACAAAGTAAAGGCTATCTTCAAGCGGATCGTGTTGGGTGCGGTGGTGTTGTCTACGGCATCCCTGTTATTTATGTTCTTTGTGGGGCAGTATGTTGCGCCCCTGTTTGTAAAACCCGAAGATACGGAACTGCTGGCAGTAAGTATTATCGGTATGAAGCTGTTCTCCCTGTCCTACCTCACCGGCTGGGTGGATATGTGTTTCTCCTCTTACTTTACTGCATTGGAGCGGCCGGGGCGGTCACTGCTCACCTCTTTCTTTGGCACGCTGGTGTTCCCCATCGGTTTTCTGTTCCTGCTGACGCCCTTTTGGAAGCTGAACGGTGTTTGGCTCACTCCGCTGATCGCCTGCACCGCCAGCGCAGTTGCCACATTTATTTTATTTGTGACAATGAAAACAAAACGCACTGATTAACTCAGTGCGTTTTTTGTTATTGCGTGTTTACTTTTCCCTTTTCCAGCGTGTGACAGTAACGGTACAACGGCAAGGCGCCGGTTTCATCAGCAGAAATGAGCCCCATACGCAGGAGGGTCATTTTCCGTTCAGGGTTGCCGAGGTTGAAATCCGGCTCCATAATTACATTCAGCACAGCAGAATCCACAGTGTTGGGGAATACCCACGCGCCGTCCTGAAAGGTGATGGACTGTTCTTCGGTGATGGTGAAGCCATCATCGGTTTTTACATATTGCTTCAGGTTCACAGTGCTGCCGGCAGGCAGGCGGTAATGGTCAATTGCGTGATTGTCTGCCACACGGAGTATCTCTGCTTCCTGCGGAATACCTACGGGGAGAATGTAGGCGGTGGCGCGGGGACGGGTGGCAAGGGCTTCGGTATGTTCTTTATAATCAATCGTGTGGTTCTCTTCCACAACTTCGCCGCTGGGCACATAGAGGAGCGGATTGGACCAGGAGCCGGTAACCGAAGAGCCGTGTTCCAGTACAAATAGCTTATCGTCACGGTAAACAGGGTTAGATTCTTTCATAAAGTCCCGGCTTGTGCGAACAAGCTCTGCGATTTGGGATCCATGTTCTACAGTGTAATCAATTATGGATGACGCCATGGTATAGTGGGCCAGCACACGGCGCTCCATGCAGCTCATACCCCAGTTGATCTGTCCGGGTGTCTCCACCAGGAAGGACAGACTGTTTCTTGTACCGAAATAGCTGCTGCCTGCTGCGCCACCGGCGGCAGAGGCAAGCTTGCCGTAAAAATGGCTGCGCAGACCCAGGCCGCGAGCCTTTTCCAATGCACACAGGGCCATTTTCATGGTCATTGCTGTCATATCAGCGGGGTGATTCAGTGCGCCCGCGCCGGTCTGCACCTCCATATCGGTGCAAATATCCTCACCGGCGCAGTTGAATCTGTGCCATTTTTCGTGGCCGTCGATACACACCTCCGGGCGGAACAGATTATACGTAGCGACAACGGGTCGCAGCTCCACATTGTGCATATAGAGGTAATCCCGGTTCATATCCTCATCGGTGGTGGGAGACTTCCGTGTCACTTCATATGCGCCATCCAAATTGATACGGGGAATGATGTACACATCCACTCCATCCAGCACCTTGCCGTAGTCTCCGCACAAAGAAACCATCATTGCCAGCGCACCTTCAGTAGAGGCAGGCTCGGTGGAATGGCACTGGGCAGTATACTGAACGGTAGGCTTGCCATCCTTGCGGATCACCTCCGCCGCCTGCTCCAGGGTCATCTCCGCCACATTTTCACGGGTAAACAGCACCAAGGGCATATCATAACCGTACTTGGGGGATTCCCCCAAATTATAAATATGCATATGGGCATTGCTTGCCGCTAATTTTTCAATAAAGTCCACCATTTCCTCATTGGTGGTCTGCTGGTGACGGCCGGGTCTACCGGGTAAAAACTGGGGCGTGCAGAAGAGTTTTGCATATTCAGCGCCCCAGGCATCCTTGTGGGAAACAAGTTGTTTTTCAAGGAATTCTTGCGTGAATTGCATAACATAGCCTGCTTCGTAGCCGTTGCCGGCTAACTGATCAAGTTTTATATCCAGGTGGGCATCGCCTGTGTAGTTGATGGTCTGGCAAAGGGCATTATATCCTTCCCGAGATGCGCCAAAATAGTATAGTCCGCATTCCAAACCCTCATAGCAATAGGTAGTAATGCCATCTTTTGTGGTAACCTCAGTGGGAGGAAGTGCATTTTCCGGCTTCACGGCATTGTGATACTCCCGTTTCTCCGGCACGCCGCTATATAAGTTGCATACCACTTCCGCTGATACAGCAAGAATAATAGCCATGGTAATCCGCTCCTTTTATGTAATTTAAAGGCATTATAGCACACATTCAAACAATCGTCTATCCCTTTCCCACGTATTAAAATTTCTCTGTTTACGTCGGTGTGTATGCCTGTGCCGCCCTTTCAAGTCCTGCACCGCATATCAGAAAAGTCCGACAGCAAATGCTGTCAAACTTTTCTAACAAAAACACAAAA
>JAZSAD010000013.1:0-3633 GCA_045601715.1 Faecousia sp. | reverse complement strand
CTGGGGGTTGATGACAGGGATGCCTGCGTTGGGCTTGCAGATCAGAGGGACCTTTACGTAGCGCCGAAGCTTGGATACAAGATAAGGTGTCATCATATCTGCCGCCACGCAGTTAAAGCCAACGGCGCAAGCGCCGGCTTGTTCCAGCTCCTGCAAAACGGGAGCGGCGTCCCGTCCGGAGAACAAGCTGCCATCCGATTGCATAGTAAAGGTGTACAGCACTGCCTCTGCGCCCTCTAATTCCGCAGCAGTAAAAATTGCCTCCGCCTCTTGCGGATACATCAGTGTTTCTCCCGCCAGCAGATCTGCACCGCCCTCTAAAAGTCCGCCAATCTGCACCCGGTAATTTTCTACCAACAGATCAAAATTCTCCGGGTCAAAGCTGTCGCAGTAGACAGCCAGCGTTGTCAGATTGCCTGCCACCAAGACATCGGGGGAAACAGATTTTGTCAGCGCCACCAGATGAGTATTGATGGCTTCGGTTTGCTTGGCAAGACCTACCCGCTCCAGGGCGATGGGTTGGGCCTGAAAGGTAGGTGCGTACAGTATATGACTACCTGCTGCTACATATTCCCGCTGCAATGCCACTAACTTGTCGGGATTGGCAAGAATCCACTCCTCGGTGCAGCAGCCACGGGGCATACCAGCCTTCTGGAGGTTGGAGCCGGTAGCACCGTCCAACAGGATTGTTTTTTGAAAAAATGCAGACAGTTCTTCTTTCGTAAGCATTTGATCACTTCCTCTTATTATAATTATAACTTAGATTGGAAAAAATGCAACATAGATTGACGAAGTTTGGGGAATCTGCTAAAATGAAGAAAACCTACCTGTAAGGAGATTTGTTATGAAAAAAACCCTGTTAAGAGAATATGCAAAACTGATCGTCCGCTGCGGTGTGAACGTGCAGAAAGGACAGGAGGTTTTGATTTATGCCGACCTGGACCAGCCGGAGTTTGTGAAGCTGGTGGTAGAGGAGGCTTATAAGGCAAAGGCGAAGAAGGTCACCGTGGAATGGAACTATCAGCCCCTTGCCAAGCTTCACGTGCGGCATCAATCTGTAAAAACCATGGGTACGGTTACCGACTTTCAGAAGGCCCGTCAGCAGCATTACTGTGATACCCTGCCTGCCCGCATCCATCTGATTTCCGAAGATCCCGACGGTCTGAAGGGTATGAATATGGAGAAAATGGCTAAGGCCCGGAAAATGAGCTATCCTATTTTGAAGCCTTATGTGGATGCCCGTGAGGGCAAGCAGCAGTGGTGTATCGCTGCCGTTCCCGGCGCTGCCTGGGCGAAAAAGGTATTCCCCGGTCTGCGTACCTCTGTGGCCATGGAAAAACTGTGGGAGGCGATCCTCTATACCTCCCGGGTTACCGATGACCCTATCGGCGAGTGGGAGAAGCATAACAAGAACCTCCACGACCGCTGTGAGTATCTGAACTCCCTGGGAATTGACAAGCTGCACTTTACTGCCGACAACGGCACAGACCTGACTGTGGGTATGATTCCCGAGGCGGTATTTTGCGGCGGCGGTGAAACCAGCCGTCAGGGGATTTATTACAATCCCAACATCCCCACCGAGGAGTGCTTCATTTCTCCCAAGCGGGGTGAGGCAGAGGGCATCGTCTATTCCACCAAGCCGCTGTCCTACCAGGGTCAGCTGATTGATAACTTCTCCATTCGCTTTGAAAAGGGCAAGGTAGTGGAGGCTAAGGCAGAGGTGGGCGAAGAGCTGCTGAACACCATGATTTCCATGGACGAGGGCGCAGCCTACCTGGGCGAGTGTGCCTTGGTGCCGGAAAAGAGTCCCATCGCGGAAAGCGGCCTGTTGTTTTATAATACCCTGTTTGATGAAAATGCCGCCTGCCACCTGGCGCTGGGTATGGGCTATGCAGATACCATCCGTGACCACCACAATAAATCTCTGGAAGAATGCCGCCAGCTGGGCATCAACGATTCTATGATCCACGAGGACTTTATGATCGGCTGCCCGACTATGAATATCGATGCAATCACCCGTGACGGCAAGACGATCCCCATTTTCAGACAGGGCAACTGGGCGTTTTAATGGAATTTTCTAAAAAAATTCAAAAAAACACTTGCATTATGGTCTACTCTGTGGTATGATATCCGGGCGATTAATGATTGCTAGGGATTTTATGCCCTTTGAACTAATGAGAAAGAGGTGAACAATATGAAGGAAGGTATCCACCCCAATTACGAACAGACTACGATCCGTTGCGCTTGTGGTAACGTCATCGAGACCGGCTCCACCAAGAAGGACATTAAGGTTGAAATCTGCTCCAAGTGCCACCCTTTCTATACCGGCAAGCAGAAGCTGGTTGACACCGGTGGACGTGTTGACCGTTTCAACAAGAGATTCGGCTTGAAGTAAGATTTAAGTCCGTACTGCGTAACGTAGTACGGACTTTTTTCTTTTTAGAAGATAATAGTTGTGTCCTTGCTTAAAAATGTGTTATACTATAAGCTAGAAGAATTGTCGGAGGACATATGGAACAACAATTTGACCAAATGAAACCGGAGCGAGCCGTATTGGTGGGTCTGAATGCCGATTGCTTCACCGCCCAGCAGACCGCTACCGATGAAACCTTAGAGGAACTGGAGGCTTTACTGGAGACTGCCGGTGGCTTTTGCACGGGCAAAATCCTCCAGAACCGCCATGCACCTGATGCTCATAGCTTTATCGGCGAGGGCAAGGCTCAGGAAGTGAAAATGCTGGCAGAGTTCACTGAGGCGACCATGGTGGTGTTCGATAATGAACTCTCCCCCGGTCATATTAGGGCATTGGAAGAAATTCTCGGCGTGACTGTCTTGGACAGAAGCGCGCTGATTCTTGATATTTTTGCCCAGCGGGCAAAGACCAAGGAAGGTCGCCTGCAGGTAGAGCTTGCCCAGTATAAATATCTGCTGCCCAGATTGTCCGGTATGGGCAAATCTCTTTCTCGACAGGGCGGCGGTATCGGTACCCGGGGTCCCGGCGAAACCAAGCTGGAATCCGACAAGCGGCATATCCGGGAGCGGATTGCCAGACTCCAGTCCGAACTGGAGCAGGTGCGACAGGTCCGTGGTGTCCAGCGGGAGCGGAGAATGAAAAACTCCGTGCCGGTGGTAGCCATTGTAGGCTACACCAATGCAGGTAAATCCACCCTTTTAAATCAGCTGACCGACGCAGGCATTCCTGCTAATAACCGCCTGTTTGATACCTTGGACACCACATCCCGTCAGCTCACCGTATCTGACAATTTGGATGTGATCCTTTCTGATACCGTTGGCTTTATCGCGAAACTACCCCACCATCTGGTGGATGCCTTCCGGGCAACCCTGGAGGAACTGGAATACGCGGATTTGCTGCTCCATGTGATCGATGCATCCGACCCTAACCGGGAGGAGCATATCGCTGTGGTGGACAGCTTGATTTCCAAGCTGGCAAAGCCGGGTACAAAGGTACTGCAATGTTATAACAAGGCGGATTTGGTCAGTCCCGAGGACATTCCTGTGGGACAGGACATTGTGAAGATATCCGCCAAAGAGGGTTACGGCATGGACACCCTGCTGAAGGCCATTGAAGATGCCCTGGGTCACAGCCGTCACCACATTGTGGTCACCCTGCCT
>JAZSAD010000012.1:0-11753 GCA_045601715.1 Faecousia sp. | reverse complement strand
CGACGGCGGTGAGATTATTCTCCAAAAAGCCGTGGAAATTCAGCCGGACGACACCCCTGAAATCCTGCAAAAACGGGTCATGGAACAAGCAGAATGGAAGATTTTACCTGCAGCCGTGGAGCAGGTTTGCAGTCTCTTGTAAGAAAGGAATATTACGATATGAATGTTTACGAAGTAGGTTCTCTTGCTGAAAAGCTTTCTACCAATGTATATCCCGGCCGTGGCATCGTGCTGGGTGTAACCCCCGACGGCACAAAGTCCGTTGCTGCTTATTTTATTATGGGCCGCAGCGTCAATAGCCGTAACCGTGTATTCGTGCAGGAGCCGGATGGCATCCGCACCGGAGCCCACGACCCCAGCCTGATGAAAGACCCCCATCTGATTATCTATCACCCTGTCCGTGAGGCAGGCTGCGGTCTGATTGTTACCAATGGTGACCAGACCGACACCATTTGGGAGTACGTTGCTAAGGGCGAGAGCTGGGAAGCAGCTCTGCGTACAAGAATGTTTGAGGACGACGGTCCTAACTGGACTCCCCGTATATCCGGCCTGCTGGCAGGCGATGGCAGCTACAAGATGTCCATTCTGAAGTCTGCTGATGTAGAGGGCTCTGCTTGCGCAAGATTCTTCTATGAGTATCCTGCTATTGCCGGCCTGGGCCACTTTATCCACACCTATGTATGTGACGGCAATCCCGTGATCCCCACCTTCCAGGGCGAGCCTGAGCGTGTTGCTATGGATAACGATATGGATGCTTTTGCAGAAATGCTGTGGAAGAACCTGAACGAAGACAATAAAATTTCCCTGTTCGTCCGTTACACCGACCTGAAAACCGGCGCTTACGAACAGAAGATTTTCAATAAACTTAGTAATACTGAAGAACAACTTATTATTAAAACACATGACTAAGGAGTAGGGAAGATGAAAGAGTTTGAACTGAAATACGGCTGTAACCCCAACCAGAAGCCTGCAAAGATTTATATGCATGATGGCAGTGAACTGCCCATCGAAATTCTCAATGGCCGTCCCGGCTTTATCAACTTCCTGGATGCCTTCAATTCCTGGCAGCTGGTTAAGGAGCTGAAGGAAGCAACCGGTATGTGCGCTGTTACCTCCTTTAAGCACGTTTCTCCTACTTCCGCTGCTGTGGGCAAAAAGCTGCCTATGGAACTGAAGAAGGCTTGCTTCGTGGAAGATATTGAGGGCCTGGATGAAAATCCTCTGGCCTGTGCATATGCCCGCGCCCGTGGCGCTGACCGTCTGTGCTCCTTCGGTGACTGGGTAGCCCTGTCTGATACCTGTGATGCCCTGACCGCCAAGCTGATTGCCCGTGAGGTTTCCGACGGCGTGATCGCCCCCGGCTACACCGACGAGGCTCTGGAAATCCTGAAAACCAAGCGAGGTGGCAACTATAATGTGGTTGCAATCGACCCCGATTTTGTTCCTGCCGAGCAGGAGACCAAGCAGGTGTTCGGCATCACTTTCCAGCAGGGCCGTAACAACTTCAAGATTGATAACGCTCTCCTGGAGAACATTGTTACCGACAATAAGAATTTCACCGAGGATGCAAAGACTGACTTGATCATCTCTCTGATTACCCTGAAGTACACCCAGTCCAACTCCGTCTGCTTCGCTTACGACGGACAGGCAATCGGTGTAGGCGCAGGTCAGCAGTCCCGTGTCCACTGCGTAAGACTTGCAGGCGGTAAGGCTGATACTTGGTTCCTTCGCCAGCATCCCAAGACTCTGGCGCTGCCTTTCCGCGAGGATCTGGGCCGTCCCGGTCGTGACAATGCTATTGACGGCTATATCAACGGCAACGAAGAGGATGTTTGCGCTGAGGGCATCTGGCAGAACTACTTTACCACCCGTCCCGAGCCTCTGACCGAGGCAGAGAAGCGTGTATTCCTGGATGCACAGACCGGTGTTGCTTTGGGTTCTGATGCATTCTTCCCGTTCCCGGACAGCATCAAGCGCGCCAAGGCATCCGGTGTTTCCTACATCGCTGAGCCCGGCGGCTCTATCCGTGATGACCTGGTAATTGCTGAGTGCAACAAGAATAATATGGTTATGGCATTCACCGGAATGCGTCTGTTCCACCACTAAGAATCCCTTTGCCACACTGCGTTTTACAGTGTGGCAATCGGTCTGTTTTACGAATCTGTCATTTTGGAGTGTATCTATGAAAATATTGGTTGTTGGCGGTGGCGGAAGAGAACATGCCATCATTAAGAAACTGAAAGAAAATAAGACAGTTACAGAAATTTTTGCAGCCCCCGGTAACGGCGGCATTGCCAAGGATGCTACTTGTGTAGATATCGGCGCAAAGGACATTGATAAAATCGTTGCTTTTGCTGTTGAGAATGCCATTGACTATGCCGTGGTCGCTCCTGACGATCCTCTGGTGCTTGGCTGTGTGGATGCGCTGGAGGAGAAGGGAATTCCCTGTTTTGGCCCTCGCGCTAATGCTGCTATTATTGAAGGCAGTAAGGTCTTCTCCAAGAACCTGATGAAGAAGTACAATATTCCCACCGCAGCCTACGAAGTGTTTACCAATATGGATGCGGCGATTACATATTTGGAAACATCTCCCATTCCCACGGTAATCAAGGCTGACGGCCTTGCCTTGGGCAAGGGTGTCATCATTGCGGAAACCCGTGAGGCTGCCAAAGAAGCAGTCAAGTCTATGATGTCCGATAAGGTGTTCGGTAAGAGCGGTGACCAGATTGTTATTGAGGAATTCCTCACCGGCCCTGAGGTGTCTGTGCTGGCTTTTACCGACGGTAAGAATGTAAAGCCTATGATTTCCTCTATGGACCATAAGCGGGCAGGGGATAACGACACCGGTCTGAACACCGGCGGTATGGGCACAGTTGCCCCCAATCCCTACTATACCGAGGAGATTGCCAAGGTGTGTATGGAAACCATTTTCCTGCCTACCATTGCTGCAATGAACGCAGAGGGTCGTACATTCAAGGGCTGCCTGTACTTTGGTTTGATGCTCACCCCCAATGGCCCTAAGGTCATTGAGTATAACTGCCGTTTCGGTGATCCGGAGACCCAGGTAGTACTGCCTTTGCTGGAAAGCGACCTGCTCACCGTTATGCAGGCAACCACCAACGGTACTTTGGCAGAAACCGAGGTCAAGTTCGCTGATAAGAATGCCTGCTGTGTGATTATGGCCTCCAAGGGTTATCCCACCGCTTACGAGAAGGGCTTTGAAATGACCATTCCCGAGGTAATCTGGAACAATGTCTACGTGGCAGGTGCTTCCTTAAAGGACGGCAAGCTGCTCACCAACGGCGGCCGTGTCCTGGGGGCAACCGCGGTGGAGAACACCTTGGAAAATGCAATTAACAAAGCTTACAAGATGGTAGAAACCATTCATTTCGACAATGCCTACTACCGCCACGATATTGGCGCAAAGGCCATGAAAGCCGGGAGGAATTAACATTGGTTTATAGAGTATATGTAGAAAAGAAAGAAGAACTTGCCAATGAGGCAAAAGCACTTCTGAATGATGCCCGCAACCTACTGGGAATTCAGTCTTTGGAGAATGTCCGTCTGCTGAACCGCTACGATGCAGAAAACATCACCGAGGAGTTGTTCGATTACGCAATCGACACCGTGTTTTCCGAGCCTCAGTTGGATATTGCCACCGCTGAATATGACTTGGAGGGCGCTATCGTATTTGCCGTAGAGCCTCTGCCCGGTCAGTTTGACCAGCGGGCCGATTCTGCCGCGCAGTGTATTCAGATCATCTCTCAGGGTGAGCGCCCCTTGATTACTTCCGCTAAAGTTTATGGCTTGTACGGCAAGCTGACAGAGGAAGAAATCACCGCTATCAAAAAACACGTGATTAACCCTGTGGAATGCCGTGAGGCAGAGCTGACCCTGCCCGAAACCTTGAAGGCAGATTACGCAATCCCTCAGTCCGTTGCAACCGTAGACGGCTTCATCGGTCTGGACGAAAAGGGTTTGACCGATTTGCTGGACAAGCTGGGTCTTGCTATGGATTTGGATGACCTGAAGTTCCTGCAGAACTATTTCCGCGACGAGGAAAAGCGAGACCCTACCATCACTGAGATTCGTGTGGTTGACACCTACTGGTCCGACCACTGCCGTCATACCACCTTCTCCACCATCATTGACGATGTGAAGATTGACGATCCCGCAGTAGCTGCCGCTTATCAGCGGTATCTGGCTGCCCGTGTGGAAGTCTACGGCGAGGAGAAGGCTGCAAAGCGTCCCCAGACACTGATGGATATTGCTACCATCGGCGCAAAGACCCTGAAAAAGCGCGGATTGCTTCCCGAACTGGACGAAAGCGAGGAAATCCACGCCTGCTCTATTCACGTCAACGCCAAGGTAAACGGCGAGGACCAGGATTGGCTTTTGATGTTCAAGAATGAGACCCATAACCACCCCACCGAAATCGAGCCTTTCGGCGGCGCAGCTACCTGTATCGGCGGCTGTATCCGTGACCCTCTGTCCGGTCGTGCTTATGTCCATCAGGCTATGCGTGTCACCGGCGCTGCAGATCCCCGGAAGCCCTTGAACGAAACCATTCCCGGCAAGCTGCCCCAACGGAAACTGTGCCAGACAGCTGCAGCCGGTTACTCCTCCTACGGTAACCAGATTGGTCTTGCTACCGGTCATGTTGCAGAAATCTATCACGACGGTTATGCCGCTAAGCGCCTGGAGTGTGGCGCTGTGGTAGGCGCAGCTCCTGCGTACAATGTTCGCCGTGAGCGTCCGGAAGCCGGTGATGTAGTCGTCCTGCTGGGCGGCCGTACCGGTCGTGACGGTATCGGTGGCGCTACCGGCTCCTCCAAGAGCCATAATATGAAGTCCCTGACCACTATGGCATCCGAGGTTCAGAAGGGTAATGCCCCTGAAGAACGGAAGATCCAGCGCCTGTTCCGGGATAGTGCGGTTACCCGCCTGATTAAGCGCTGCAACGACTTTGGCGCAGGTGGTGTGTCTGTTGCTATCGGTGAATTGGCTCCCGGTCTGCAGATCGACCTGGATGCCGTTCGTAAGAAGTACGACGGCCTGGACGGTACTGAAATTGCCATTTCCGAATCCCAGGAGCGTATGGCTGTTGTAGTAGAGGCCAAGGATGCCGACGCCTTTATTGCAGCCGCCCAGAAGGAAAACCTGGAAGCATACCGTGTGGCTGTGGTTACTGAAGAAGAGCGGATGGTTATGGTCTGGAAGGGCCAGACCATTGCAAACCTCTCCCGCGCATTCCTGGATACCAACGGCGCAAGCAAGCACACCAAGGTGGATGTGACCGAAAAAGATCTGTCTGTGCTGAGTAATAGCTTGTACGGTTCTTTGCGTGAGATGGCAGGCGACCTGAAGACTGCCAGCCGCAGAGGTCTTGTGGAGCGTTTTGACGGCAGTATCGGCGCTGGCTCTGTGCTGATGCCCTTCGGCGGTAAGACTCAGACTACTCCGGCCCAGGCAATGGCAGCCGTCCTGCCTGTCCTGCCCGGTCAGGAAACAAGCCAGGGCAGTGTGATGGCTTGGGGTCTGGATCCCGATATGATGAGTGTAGATCCTTACACCGGCGCCCGCGCCGCTATCTACACCTCCATGGCAAAGCTTGTAGCTGCAGGTGCTGACTATAAGAAAGCCTACCTGACCTTGCAGGAGTTCTTTGAAAAGCTGAAAACAGAACCTACCCGTTGGGGCAAGCCCTTTGCAGCACTCCTTGGCGCGCTGGATGCCCAGCTGGAGCTGAATGCTGCCGCCATTGGCGGCAAGGACTCCATGTCCGGCTCTTTCATGGATATGGATGTGCCTCCCACACTGATCTCCTTTGCAATTGCGCCTATCGATAAGGAGCAGGTGCTGACTCCCGAATTTAAAGCAGCGGGCAATCCCGTTTACGTGTTTGGACCTACCGATGAAAGTGCTGAAAGCCAGAAGCAGGCTTGGGAAATGTTCCACAAGCTCCATATGGCAGGCAAGGTGAAGTCTGCTTGGGCGGTAGAGAATGGCTTGGGCGAAGCTGTAATGAAAATGTCCTTCGGTAACCGTATCGGCTTTAAGTCCTGCGGCACTGTGGGTGAGGAGTGGCACAAGAATTTCTATGGCTTTATTGTTGCCGAGCTGACCGAGGATGTGGAGCTGCCCGGCGTGCTGAAAATCGGTGAAACCACCGCTGAAACTGCCATCGTTTTGGACGGTGATAGCGCATCCATCGATGAACTGCTCGCTATCAACGAGGGCATTCTGGAGGATGTATATTCTACTGTTGTTCCTGCCGACAAGAAGGAGATTCCCACCTTTAACTTCAATGGCACCGGCGCAAAGGCACCTGCTGTAAAGTGCGCAAAGCCAAAGGTGCTGATTCCCGTATTCCCCGGCACTAACTGTGAGTTCGACTCCGCCCGTGCTGTGATGGCAGCCGGCGCTGATGCTGAAATTGTGGTAATCCGCAACCTGACTGCTGACGATGTTGCTAAGAGCGTGGAATCCGTTTCCGCCAAGATCGCAGACAGCCAGATGATCTTCATTGCCGGCGGTTTCTCCGGCGGTGACGAGCCTGACGGCTCTGCAAAGTTCATTACCGCATTCTTCCGCAACCCTGCAATCAAGGAGCAGGTTACCCGTCTGCTTGACGACCGGGACGGCCTGATGTGTGGTATCTGTAACGGTTTCCAGGCGTTGATTAAGCTGGGTCTCGTACCTTATGGTAAGATCATCGACACTGACGAGAATTGCCCCACCTTAACCTTCAATACCATTTCCCGTCACCAGTCCAAGATCGTTCGCACCCGAATCGCCTCTAACAAGTCTCCCTGGCTGAGCCTGATGAATGTGGGTGATATCGTGAATGTACCCATTTCTCACGGCGAGGGTCGCTTCTACGCATCTGAGGAGCTGGCAAAGAAACTGGCAGAAAACGGTCAGATCGCCACCCAGTATGTGGATCTGGACGGCAATCCCACCATGGATACAGCTTTCAATCCCAACGGTTCTCTGTTCGCTATCGAGGGCATTACCTCTCCCGACGGCAGAGTCATCGGCAAGATGGGACACAGCGAGCGTATCGGCGCAGGCCTTTACAAGAACGTACCCGGCAACTACGATATCCGTATGTTTGAAGCCGCAGTTAAGTACTTTAAGGGCTAATTGATATATAAAAAATCCGGAAGGCATTAGCCTTCCGGATTATATTATTGTTCTAGCAGATCTTTTGCTTTTCTTGCAACCACGATTTCCTCGTTGGTGTCCACCACGAAAATTCGTACCGGGCTGTCATCAATAGAGATGTCGTCACCACCTTCAGCGGTGGCGTTTTTGTTTTCGTCCAAATGAACACCCAAAAATTCCAATCCTGCAAGGCTCATAGCCCGGACGGTGTCGCTCTTTCTGCCGATACCGCCGCCAAATACAATACCATCCAAGCCACCCATAGCCGCCGCATAAGCGCCGATGTACTTCTTAATGCCATAGCCATAGGCCTTAATAGCGTTCCGGCAGTCCTCATTGCCGTTTTTAGCAGCTTCCTGAATATCCCGCAGGTCATTGGAAACACCGCCGGACAGGCCGTACAGACCGCTCTTAGATTGCAGCATTGTTTTGACCTCGCTCAGCTCCATACCACATTCTTCCACCAAATGGAAGATGATATAGGGGTCAATATCGCCAATGCGGTTATTTTGCAGAACACCGCACTGTAAACCCATTCCCATAGTGGTGTCGATGCTGATACCGTCCTTTACTGCGCACAGACTGCCGCTGCCACCCAAATGGCAGCATACCAGCTTTAAATCATTCCGACCCATTTTTTCAGCAGTCCAGGTGGACAGGTATTCCAACGATGCGCCATGGAAACCGTACCGACGGATTGCGTGCTGTTTGCTCAGCTCCAGCGGAATGGAGTACAGATAGGCCTCCGGGGGCATATTGGCGTGGAATGCGGTTTCAAAAGAGCCAATCATAGGTGTATCCGGCATCAGATTCTTAAACTGACGGATGGCGGCAATATAGGGCGGATTATGAGCAGGTGCAACGGAATTGAAATCCGCCATTGCCCGCAGTACATCTTCCGTCAGATATTGCACACCGGTTACACCCTTGGCGTGTACTACCTTAAAGCCGACGCAGGAAATCTCGGAAAGAGAAGCGATACAACCGCACAAAAGTTGTTCCAGCATAGCGCAGATAGCCTCCCGATGGGTGGGGAATACCGCTTCTTGGTTAACAGCATCACCGGTCAGATTATTCTTATGATAGAATAAGGATTTTCCTGCGCCTACGCGCTCAGCGCCACCGGCGCACAGCACCTTTTCACCGGCATCCATATCAAAAAGCTGATACTTAAGGGAAGTGCTTCCCACATTACAAATTAAAATATTCATTTGTTTCCTCCTGATAGTTACTGTTTATATTTTGCAACCTCTTTTACAGAAAGTAAATGATCATTCACGGTGAATCGAATGTCAAATCCGGCAAAAGCAAGACCGTATATTCTCCCAGATTGTGCCTGATAGGAAGGCCTGGGGTCATGGGAAAGAAGTTCCAGTGCTGCCTCCTGCTTATTTTCCGGCAGTAACTCCAAAAGATGTTGCGGAAAATCTACCTGTAATAGAAAATCTCCTGCGGTGGAGGTAAAGCCGCCCAACGCTTCCGGGTGACAGTCACCATAAGGAATATACGGCTTAATGTCAAAAATTGGCGTGCCGTCCATCAAATCTGCACCTGCAACGTGAATCACCGTTCCATTTTCCGCTGTTTGTTCAATCCCGATAATTTTTACACAGGAAAGGCCTAACGAATTGGGACGGAAAGGGGAGCGGGTGGCAAACACGCCCATTCGGGTATTACCCCCCAGCCGAGGCGGACGGACAGTGGGTGTCCAATCAGTGCGGACGGCTTCAGAGAACTGCCAAATCAACCAAATGTGAGAGAAATCTTCAAGGCCTCGCAGTGCGTCCGGATTGCGGTACTCAGGCTCAAACACAATGGTGGAACGCAGACTTTTTACCAACCCACTCTGCCGGGGAATACCAAATTTAGTGGGGAAATCGCTGCGCATAACCGCAATGGGTCGAATGATCGCTTCCATATCAGCAACGCACCTTTCTTAAACAGAATGATATGGCGAAAATGCCAGCCAAAACCAGGGAGATTGCAGCGCCTGCAGATGTGCCGAGGCAGTAAGAAACCACAAGTCCTGCAATACCGGCAAGAAATGCAAATAGAACGGAAAAACCGTGATACTGCCGTAAATTCTTAGCAATGTTTCGAGCAGCTGCAGCAGGTAAAACCAGCAGAGAGTTCAGAATTAGCAAGCCTACCCAGGAGATTGCTAAAGTTACAATTACCGCAATGGCGGTCGTAAACAGAGTCTGAGAAATATTTGGGGAGAAACCCCGGGAAGATGCCAGCGCGGGGTGAATGGCAGACAAAGTCAGCCGATTACTGAAAAGCACCCAGAAAATCAAAACTGCAGCCAAAACCAATGCCAAAGCGCCGATTTCTGCGGGGGTGACCGACAGGATATCGCCAATGAGATAGCGATTATACTTGGTAAAACTGCCGCCACCCAGCGTAGCAATAAAAATACCCAAAGCGACAGCGGAACTGGAAAATACACCAATCAGTGTATCAGCGGTTTGGTGACTGCGGCTGCGTACGTAGGAGAATAACAGGGCAAACCCAACAGCAAATATTACGGCAACCCATGTAGGACCGCTGACACCGCAAATGCAGCCAATCGCGATACCCGTAAAGGCAGAGTGTCCCAACGCATCGGAGAAAAAGCTCATCCGTCCTGTGACGATCATGGTAGAGGTCAGGCCGAACAGGGGGGCCATCAGCAGAATGGCCAACAATGCGTTGCACATAAAGTCCCACTGGAGCATTTCAGTAGGAAGCATGTGACAAATTTTGTACCAAAGCTCCATTATAGCGTACCTCCTTTTCGGTGGAAAGCCTCACGGAAAGCATCCGAATTCAGCACTTCAAAGGGTGTACCTTGACACAAGGGTCGCTTGTTCAGCAATACGACCTGGTCGGCATATCGGCTGAGCATAGAAAAATCGTGGGTAATCATCAGAATGGACAAATCGTAGGTTTGCCGAATTTCGTCCAGCATATCCATCAGGGTCTCCATACCTTCTACGTCCACGCCGGAGAGAGGCTCGTCCAGAATCAGAAGATTGGGCAGCGGCTCCAAGGCCAGCGCCAGCAGAACCCGCTGCAATTCGCCGCCGGACAACGAGCCCACCCGCTTGTCAATGAGGCTTTCGCTCCGCACCCGTTCCAGGCACATAAGAATCTTCTCACGCATAGCCTTGGATTGACCTAAAAATGCAGGACGCTTACTCATACAGCAGGCAAACAGGTCAGCGACACTGATAGAGTCGCCTGGGTCAAAGCTGGGACTCTGAGGTACGTAGCCGATTTTTAGTTTGCGATTTCGCTGTCCCGGTACGGAAAAGGAAATCACGCCGTCATAGGGTTGTTGTCCGAGAATTGCTTTGATAAGGGTGCTTTTGCCTGCGCCGTTCGGTCCAATCAGAGCGACCATTTCGCCGCAATGCACGTGGAGGTTCACGTCCTCGATAATGACGTTGTTTCCAATTTTAACAGATAAATCCTGTACACGAAGGCAGCAGGCGTGACCACAGGCACCGCCGTGGATTCCTGTATTCATTCCAATGCCTCCTTTACAGTGTTAATGTTGTGATACATAGCAGTAAAATAACTGTCGCCGGCCATCGCCATGTCTAAAGTGTAAATTTTTACACCGGTCTCCTTGGCGATGATTTCTGCAGCAGCGGTACTGCCGTTGACTTCGGTGAAAACAGCAGGCAGGTGATTGTCATTTACTAAACCAATCAGTTCAATTAATTCTTTGGCAGAAGCTTCGCTGCCGGATTCCTCTTCCACAGCCTCTAAAACATGCAAATCAAAGCTTTCGGCAAAGTAAGTAAAACCGTCATGGAAGGTAATGAGGTTGCGACAGCTTAAATTGTTTAGCGCCTGTTCTCCATATGCCTGTAATACATCCAGTTTTTTAAGTAGTGTATCAAGGTTATTTGAAAATGTTTCTGCGTGCTGCGGATATAGAGCCGAAAGCTTGCTTGCAATATTTTTGCACATTTCCGTTGCCTTTTCTGGAGACAACCAGATATGGGGGTCGTGTTCGTGGTGGTGAGAGTCTTCCTTGTGATTGTGTCCGCCGGAAAGCACCGCACCTTCGGATGCATCAATCACATACATCGCTCCGGCCAATACATCTTCCAGAAATTCTTCCAGTCCGGCGCCATTGATAATTACCGCCTCCGCCGATTCCACGGCTCGCATTTGATTTACCTGCACAGTATAGTCGTGAAGGCAGGATACATTTTCTGTTATCAGACGGGAAACCTTGATACCGGTACCCTCGCATAAAGCCGCAGAAAACTCATACACAGGCAGTGTGGTAGTGACAATCTGCGCAGCATTTTGCGGTACACAGCCAGCCAAAAGCAGTGCAAACAATATAGAAAAAATAATCATTTTTTTCATATGCATAAACCATCTTATTTTTCTGAATTTCTATCCTATATTATATCATATATGTCAAGAAAAAAGGGAGGCAGAAATAGACTGCCCCAGTTTGTGCGGACAGCACAAAAAAGGGACTCCCTTGCAGGATAATTAAATTTTAAGCGGAGTGGCGTAGCGTCAGCGGCGCCACTCCCGTTCTATTTTGGATTCGTTCATGGTTGTAAAAGTAAATATAT
>JAZSAD010000011.1:0-4119 GCA_045601715.1 Faecousia sp. | reverse complement strand
AAGCACCGATGAAAAGAGTGCCGGCCCCGACGGCCAGTATGGCACTGCCGATGACGGCCTGCCCGCAACCTATGAGGAATTCTTCATTCTGTGTGATTACATCGCTTCCAACGGCCAGACCCCTGTGAACTGGAACGGCGCGAACCGGGATGACTACATTGGCAACCTGCTGCAGGCACTGCTGGCTAATGTTGAGGGCAGAGAGCAGACAATGCTGAACTTCACGATGAACGGCACTGCTGAAAATTTGGGCACCGTTACAGGTACCGGCTTTGTGAAGGACGCACAGCCCACCACCATTACTGCCGCAAACGGCTACGAAATGCTTCGGACCGAGGGCAGATACTACGCACTGAGCTTCCTGGAGCAGATGGTATCCAACGATGCTTATTATAATGAACTGGGCTTCAACACTGCGTATTCCCATATGAACGCGCAGGAGGATTTCCTCTACGCCGGTCACGACAACGGTCAGACGGCCCCCATTGCGATGCTGGTGGAGGGCACATGGTGGGAGAACGAGGCACAGGCCACCTACAAGGATATGGTTGACGCTATGGGCGACAGCTATTCTCAGCAGAACAGAAAGTTTGCGATCATGCCTCTGCCCAAGCTTGATGCCAATGAGCTTGGTGTTAACACCCTGTGCGAGAACAGCTATTCTCTGTGCTTTATGAAGGCAAATATTGAAGAGTGGAAGAAACCCATCGCATTGGACTTCATCCGGTTTGCTTATTCCAACCAGGCACTGGTTGAGTTCTCTCAGGTAACCAATACGCCCAAGGCACTGAAGTATGAGATCACAGACGAACAGATGACGCAGATGACCAATTTCGGTCGTTCCGTTATGGAACTGCAGAAGAATTCCGAGATCGTATTCCCTTATTCCGCTGAGCCCATTTACGTGAACCAGGCAGGCAGCTTCACCATGGTGGATATGTGGGAGAGCATCATTGGCGGCACACATTACGGCAGCCCCAGCGTGCCTCTGCGTAAGGGCGATGTAGATTTGGCGGATTACTTTAACGGCATGCTCAGCCAGTATAAGAATATCTGGGGGCAGATGGTTTATTAAGCAGCATAAGCATAAGGAGATGGAACGATGAAAAAACACTTGAGACTCATCAGCGCGATACTGTGTTTTGCTGTTGTTGCCGGAGTCTTGTTTGTGGGTGAAATCGAAGCGAAAGCGACATGGCTGCCTGCGAAAATCGAGCAGCAGTATGACCTGGGGACCATTTTCACCGTGCCCCAACGGGAAATGAATGTTGACGGGCAGCAGGCTGAGGTCACTGCGGTTGTACGCTTGCCCGACGGAACAGTTACCTCCAGGCAAGAATTTGCCCTGAACGATGCGGGCAAATACACAGTCGTGTACACAGCTGTAGCCAATGGTAAGGTATATGTGGATGAGGTTTCTTTCCTGGTAATGCAGGAATTTTGCGTGTTGACCTCGGAGGATTCCACCGCGGTTTACGGGAAGGCACCCAGTGTTCAGGGCGTATCCGGCTTGCATGTATCTCTGAAATACGGCGATAAGCTGAAATTGAATGCTCCTATTTCCATAGATGCGTTGGAAGACGGTATGCTGATCCAGGGCTTTGTTATTCCTGAAAAGGTTGGAACGCTGGATTATGAAAAGCTGTGCTTCCAGTTCACGGATGCGGAAAATCCTGAAATTACATTATATATGTCTGTGCGTCAGTACAGCAACAGTCCGGAGATCAGAGCTTCCTACGTAACCGCCGGCGGTAACGGTCAGGAGATCATCGGCTTCGATGACTACGCTGACAAGTTCTGGACAGAGGGTCTGTGGGGAAGAAATATTTACCACGGCTTCGCCTATGAATGTACCGATGTGCTGAACACCGGTATCAATCTGAGCCTTGACACGGCCACAATGCAGATCCTTGCAAACGGCAATATGGTTGTGGACTTAGACAGTGTAGAGTATCAGAAGTCCCCTTGGGGCGGTTTCCCCAGCGGTAAGGCTTATTTGACTGTCTGGGCAGAAAACTACAAGGGTCTTACAGCCAACTTCTTCCTAAGCACTGTTGGCGATCTGGACCTGTCTCAGAGGATCATCAAGGACACCGAGCCGCCTGAATTTCAAATACAGACCCCGTATGAAACACCTCCGGCAGCCGTAAAAGGCGGCATCT
The DNA here is from genome assembly GCA_045601715.1 of Faecousia sp. Classification (GTDB taxonomy): domain Bacteria; phylum Bacillota; class Clostridia; order Oscillospirales; family Oscillospiraceae; genus Faecousia. The sequence goes on along the minus strand of JAZSAD010000011.1, from coordinate 1,957 downwards.
ACAGCGTGCCTGCCGCAACAGCGAAGGATAATACCGGCACAGTATCTGATGTACGGGTATCTGCCTGGTACAACTACAGCTCTCCGGATGCCTCGATTTTAAATATTGAGGACGGATGTTTTGAAACAAACTATGTAGGCGATTATGCCATTGTTTACGAGGCTACCGATGCCTATGGCAACCTGGGACGGGAGATCCTGTGGATCAAATCGCTGGAACAGGTGGAAAAGCCTACCATTGCGTTTGTCGGTGAGGCCAAAACCCAATATGTGTTGGGCGAATACTTCGTGCCTGCCGAATACACCACCACCTGCCACAGCGGTCAGCCTACGGTGCAGATTTTTACCACCGTAAACGGTGAGCAGACGGTGCTGACGGAAAATTACTGCTTTGAGACAGCGGGGCAGTATCAGCTCACATATCAGATCACCGACTGTGCCGGCCAGAGCCAAACCCTGGAACAGACCATTCAGGTCGATATCGGAGACAAGCCGATCATGGTAGACCGGATCGAGCTGCCGGAGTATCTGATTGAGGATTCCCAGTATGCCTTCCCCAGCGTGTACTTTCATGATTACCGCAGCGGCACGGTAGAGAAAAAATTAGCCACAGGCAAGATCCAGGATGCCGCCGGTACTGCTGCGATAGAGGCGGGAAAGCCCTTTGCGGTCCGCGTGGAAAACAATATGGACCTGGTGACCATTGTGTTTGAATGTGAGGGCGCGGTTTATCAGGTGGAAAGACCGGTCATAAAGGCATTTGACTCCGACGAAGGCAAGACAAGACTGTTTTTGGAAAACTATTTTGTAGGTCAGGGCTTTACCTGTACCCGCGAGGAAAAGGGTATGCTCTTTACAGTCGATGCGCCCGATGCCCATTGGACCTTTGCTAACCCCCTGCTGGCGACCGACTTCTCTATGGTGCTTGAGGGCGTAGCGGGCAAGGCAGACTTTGATGGCATGGTACTGACCTTCCGGGATTCTGCAGACACCTCCAAGTGCTTGGCGGTGGAGCTGCTTCAAAAAAATGGCGTCCTGGGTGTTCAGGTGGGCAATACCGTCCTTTATATGGGCGAGGTCAGCTTGAATGCGGGCCATCAGGTGCGCATTACCTATGCCGAAGGCAAGCTGCAAATTGCCGGCTTTGATATTGATATCGGTGAATTTACGGACTTTGATTCCCACTATCTTACCCTCTCTATGGCCTTCCGGGAAGCGGATGCGGGCGCACAGCTTCGTTTGGTGTCATTGAATAACCATACATTAAACAACTCCAACCGTGACCGTGTGGAGGCTTGGATTGATGTGACTGGCAGCTACGGCGGTCGCTTCGAGGCAGGCACGCAGATCGTTCTGCCAGCGGCTTATGCGGCGGATGTGCTCAATCCCAATATTACATTCCACCTCACCGTGAAGCAGGGCGATACAGTCGTTACTGCCGATGACGGTACAGTACTGGAAAATGTTGACCCCAACCGGGAGTACACCATTACCGCCACAGCGGAAGGTCGGTATGATGTGATTTATACCACCGAGGAAAGCTTTAGCGAAAAAGAAGGCGGTCTTTCCTATGTTTTGCATATTGTGGATGGCTCTGCGCCTGTGATTCAGTTCAAGGGTGATTTGCCCACGAAAGCCAAGACAGGCGATGCGCTTTGCATTCCGGAGTTTACCGTATCCGACAGCAAGACTCCGGCAGAGGAGCTGATCGTGCTCAAGACTGTTACCGGCCCCAGCGGTGTGATCGTTACGATCCCGGCAGATTCCAATTCTGTATGGGCTACCCAAGCCGGAACGTATAAATTCACCGTTATGGTGGTAGACAGTGACGGCTATATCTGTAATAAGACCTGGTCTGTGACGGTCACAGACGACGGAAAGTAAGGAGGCGGGGATATGAACAGAAAAATCAAGGCGCTTTGTGCCGGATGTCTTTCCCTGGTGCTGCTGCTTTCCGG
>JAZSAD010000010.1:0-12407 GCA_045601715.1 Faecousia sp. | reverse complement strand
GCTCATAGCAGCGATCTGCATAGCCACGTTCTTGCCGATCTCGGTGACATCAGCATCGCCTTCCACAGCCAGATTCACCAGAACACCGTGGGTGCCGCCGGCGTGAACATAAGCCACGGAAACATTGGAAGCGTAACGGGCGAAGCGGCGGTTCTGCATATTTTCGCCGATGGACATGACCTTCTCCTGCATGATCTCGGTGACGGTCAGGTTGGAGTTGGGGTAAGTGCAGGCCTTCAGAGCATCAACATCAGCGGGGTTCTGCTCAGCAACGGCCTGGGCCAGATTCTTGACCAGGTCCATGAAAGCGTCGGTCTTGGCAGCAAAGTCGGTCTCGGAGTTGACTTCGATCACGACACCCACGCCGTTAACCACAGTGGCGTAAGCAACGCCTTCAGCGGCGATGCGGTCAGCCTTCTTAGCGGCCTTGGCCAGGCCCTTCTCACGCAGCCAGTCAATGGCCTTATCCATATCGCCGTCGGTAGCCTGCAGGGCCTTCTTGCAGACCATCATGCCGACGTTGGTCATTTCACGCAGCTTCTTAACATCCAGAGCAGTAAATGCCATTTTGAATTCCTCCTATTGTAAATCCTTTTGTAGATGGCACCCGGAGACGGGTGCCACATTGTATTATAATTATTATTCAGCCTCGACGGTCTCGACAGCTTCAGCAGCGGGAGCCTCAGCAGCGTCCTCACCCTGACGGCCTTCGATGGAAGCGTTTGCCATAGCAGCAGCGATCAGGCGGATGGCGCGGATAGCGTCATCGTTGCCGGGGATCACGTAATCGATCTCGTCGGGATCACAGTTGGTATCCACGATGGCGACAATGGGAATGTTCAGCTTCTTAGCCTCAGCGATAGCGTTGCGCTCCTTGCGGGGGTCAACGATGAACAGGCAGGTGGGGATCTTCTTCATTTCCTTCACACCGCCCAGGTACTTCTCCAGCTTAGCGATCTCGCCCTGGTGCTTGATAACTTCCTTCTTGGGCAGCATTGCGAAGGTGCCGTCCTCTTCCATCTTGCGCAGCTGAGCCAGACGGTCGATACGGGTACGCATGGTGCGGAAGTTGGTCAGCATACCGCCCAGCCAACGGGCGTTGACGTAGTAACCGCCGCAGCGAGCAGCCTCTTCCTTGATAGCATCCTGAGCCTGCTTCTTGGTGCCGACGAACAGGATGTTGCCGCCATTGGCAGCGTTGTCACGAACGAAGTTGTAAGCCTCTTCCAGCTTCTTAACGGTCTTCTGCAGGTCAATGATGTAGATACCGTTACGCTCGGTGTAGATGTAGGTGGCCATTTTGGGATTCCAGCGACGGGTCTGGTGACCGAAGTGTACGCCGGCTTCCAGCAAGCTTTTCATAGATACGACAGACATAGTTTTTTCTCCTTTTGTTTTGTCCTCCACCCCGTTCATTCCTTGCCGCCCGTTCTTTCGAACACGGGAGCGACAGGTCCCCGGGTGTGTGGTTTAAAATACTACGGAAAATTTCCGTGCCGAATTATTATATAAGAAGTATGCCCAATTTGCAAGTATTTTTTTCGATTTTTTCATATTTTTTCCAATCTTTTTTGGAAAAACAGGATGTTGTTGTTTTCAGCAAAATCCGACCCAATATATAGATAGTTATCCGCAAAAAACACGTCATTCCGAGGCTTGCTCTGCAAGCCGTGGGAATCCGTTCCGAAAAAAGGACTACGGATTGCCACGCCTGCTATTGCAGGCTCGCAATGACGTGTGTTTTTCAAAACATCAGTTTTGGTCTGTTGCGTAATACCCGGCAGTCGTCGGGCTTGATGTCCACCAGCACAATATCCGGTCCAATCCGGCAGATATTGCACCAGGGAATCACAAAATCATCCCGGGGAGGACCAAGGCCTCCCAATTTGCACCGACCGGGCACCACAATGGCGGTGACCTCTCCCTTGGGCAGCTGAATGATCACATCCTCGATCATGCCCAGCCGCTGGCCGTTGCTGATACAGATGACCTCTTTGCAGTGCAGATCCGTAAACTTGGCTGACATACACCCACCCCCATTTTGATACAGTGTATGCCATAGAACGAGGGAGTAGAACCAAAGGCTGAATTTCTTATTTCCGCAGGCTATCCAAGGAGATGGGCTTTGCACCCTGGGGGATAGGAGGATTGTAGCCATCGGGGCCAATGCGTTTGGCATGTTCGTCCTTGGCCTGCTGGAGGAGCTGGGGATTATCCATCAGCTCTGCGGCGGCTGCTGCCAGCACCTTGGCGGCATAGATGGTCATTTCATGGGCCAATTCTGTCTTGCACTGAGCAGTCCACTGCCAGGAATGGGCGTGGGTACCCTTGGCTACGCAGGCTGTGAGAATCTGGGCGGTGGGACAGACCCAGCTTACATCGCCCACATCCGTAGAGCCGAAGCCCTGCTTTTCCCGATCCAGGGGCTGCAGGGTGGTGTTCAGGGGATCTTCCGGATTGGCAGAAGAAGAATTGGTGAGCATCTTTGCCATTTCCCGGGCATAGTTTCGCTGCTCCTCGGTAGGCTGAGGCAGTTCGATGGCCTCCATTTTCTCCTGAAGCAGCTGCATCATCGGCTGATTGAGGATGGTGTTGGAACAGGCCTTGATGAACTGATGGCTTTCTTTTGTGCCGGTCATCAGGGCAGCGCCCTTGGCGATGTCGTTGACCCGCTCATAAAGCTCTGCGGCAACCTTGTTGTTCACACCCCGAATCAGATACAGAACCTCTGCATGGGCCTGAACCACATTGGGAGAGAAACCGCCGGTATCGGTGATGGCATAGTGGATCCGGCAGGAGGTGGGAATATGCTCCCGCAAAAATTGTACGCCCATATTCATCAGTTCCACCGCGTCCAGAGCGCTGCGGCCCAGGTGGGGAGAGGCGGCTGCGTGGGCGGCAATGCCGTCGAATTTATAGAGGATTTGATAGTTTGCCAGGTGGGTGGCGGTGTAAACCTTGGTTACGGAGTCCGGGTGCCAGCAGAAGGCGGCATCCAGGCCATCAAACACACCGTCTCTTGCCATAAAGGCCTTTCCGGAGCCACCCTCCTCGCCGGGGCAGCCGTAGTAAATGACTGTGCCGGGCTTGCCGGTCTTTTCCAGCCAAGCCTTTACGCCGATAGCAGCGCCCAAAGAGCCTGCGCCCAACAGATTGTGACCGCAACCGTGACCAGCCTCGCCGCCGGCAGATACCTGCTGGGCGATACCGGCCACCTGGCTCAGGCCGCTGAGGGCATCGAACTCACCCAAAATGCCGATTACCGGCTTGCCGCTGCCAAAGGTGCCGGAGAAAGCGGTCGCGATACCGGCTACATTCTCCTCCACGGTAAAGCCTTCCTTGCGAAGAACCTCACAAATATATTTGGCAGATTCAAATTCTGTAAAGGCGGTCTCCGGGTGATCCCAGAGGAAGTCCGCGGTGTCGTTGAGAACGGAACGCTTGGCTTCGATGGCCTGTAAAATAGTCTCCATTAATGTACCTCCCTTGTTTTTGGCTATTATATCACAGCTTTCAACCAATAACAAGGGCAGGGTTTTAGAGGAAAAGACTTCCCCCGGGGGAAGCCTTTTTACGACAGACTAAAGGATTTTCGCATAGATTTAATTGCGCCCTTTTCCAGCCGGGATACCTGAGCCTGAGAAATGCCCAGGGCGGTGGCAACTTCCATTTGGGTTTTGCCGTCATAGAATCGCATGGAGAGAATTTCCTTCTCTCTTGCTCCCAAAGCCCGGAAGGCCGACTGCAGACAGAGCTGGTCAATCCATGCCCCTTCGGTGTTTCGTGTGTCCTTTACCTGATCGATGATGGTCAGCGGGTCGCCTCCCTCCGCATACACCGGGTCATACAGACTCACCGGGGCGCACACTGCGTCCAGAGCCTCTGCCACCTCGTTTTCCGACAGCTCCAGCTCCTTGGCCACCTCGGCGTTGGAGGGGTCTCTGCCCAATTTCAGTACAAGCGCCTCTTTGCATTGTAACACCTTGTAGGCAATATCCCGCAAAGAACGGGACACCCGGATTGCCGAATTGTCCCGCAAGTATCGCCGCACCTCCCCGGCGATCATAGGCACGCCGTAAGTGCTGAAACGCACCCCCTTGGTGGGGTCAAAGTTTCGGATTGCCTTCATAAGCCCAATACAGCCCACCTGAAACAGGTCGTCAGGGCTTTCTCCCCGCTTTTCAAATCGCTGGATTACCGACAGCACCAGCCGGAGGTTTCCCTCAATCAGCGCCTGTCGGGCATTTGCATCGCCTTTCTTTGCCTGCAGCAGCAGGCTGTCCATCTGGGTTTGGGTCAGTACCTTTAATTGGGCGGTGTTCACACCGCAGATTTCCACTTTCCCTTGCATACGCCCTCCAAAGAAATGAAGATGGTAAGAGTATTTCCCGGCAGGAAAATTTCATACCAAAGGGGAATTTGTGGAATGTGTACAAATTTTTTCGGACGCATTTGAGGGAACTGATGGCTTTCTTGGTCAGCGCAACGAAACCGGCAACTTTTTGTCCTTTTTTGGAGGATAAAACACCCGGTTCTGTCGGATACATAATTCCCCAAAACAGAAGAAAAATTTCCATTTTTGCATCAATTTATACACCTTTGGATTGTGGCTTACGCCGGGGAAAATGGGAAAAATAAGCTTGTAAATCCATAGTTTTCCCCATTGTCCACAGACTTTTCCCCAAGGGGGGATGGAAACATTTCTATACATCCCGGTTAACATAAGTGTTTTTTACAGAAACAGACATTTTTACCGTTTTTTTAAATTCTACATTTTCACGAGAAGGTTTTTTTGGAGGGAAAATTCCATCTTGACAAGGATTTGTTTTTGTGAAAGGGAAAAGGTCACGCCGGAAAAGAAACTATATCTTGTGTTCTGAATTTTTCAAACCACAATTTATGCAATCTTTCAAAAAATACGGAAAAAAAGCGGAAAAATTTTGAAAAAGGTATTGATTTTATGGGAAAGCTCCGCTATAATTGGTCAGTGCATGAGCAAATTTTGAAAACAGGAGGTGTAACAATGCCCAACATTAAGTCCTCTAAGAAGGATGTCATTTCTTCCAAGATTGCTTACGAGAAGAACAAGGCTAACAAGACTGCCCTGAAGACTGTCCTGAAGAAGTTTGATGCTGCTCTGGAGTCCGGCGACAAGGCTGCTGCAGAGGCTGCATACAAGCTGGCAGTGAAAGCTGTTGACCAGGGTATCAACAAGGGTATCGTCAATAAGAACGCTGCAGCCCGCAAGAAGAGCAGCCTGACCCTGAAGCTGAACAAGCTGGCCTAATGGAGTAACTTCTCTGAAAATATCGCCTTCCGTTAACTTCGGAAGGCGTTTTTTCATACCCTCCCGCTGGATCTTTTGCCACGATTGTGCGTTTTGAAAGCCTCGAAGTATACTAGATACATCGTCGGCTTTCAAATTTCACTCGTGGCAAAATCTGCCGGTGAATCGAAGGGTTGGTATTTTTCAACAAATTCTCAATTCTCCATTCTCAATTCGCAATTTCTGTGCTATACTTTATATAATGTAACCCCAAATCGGAGGAGGTGACCGCCGTGGCAAGACTTTCTGACCCCATTACCATTTTGAAGGGTATCGGCCCTACCAAGGCAAAGCAGTTTGCCGCCCTGAATATCTTCACTCTGGAAGACCTGATCTGTCATTTTCCCCGGGGCTATGAGGACAGAACCAAGCTGGTTCCCATTGAAAAATTAGAGCCGGATGTGCCTGCCTGTTTCAAAGCCATGGTGATGAACACTCCCAGAACCAGCCATATCCGCAAGGGTCTGGACATTACCAAGGTGCAGGTGGCGGACCATACTGCCCGGCTGACCCTGACCTTTTTCAATCAGAAATTCACTGCCGAACAACTCCAGTACGGCAAGGAGTATATTTTCTACGGGGCTGTGTCGGGGGATTTTATCGGCTACAATATGACCTCTCCGGTGTTTGAAGCGCTGGACAGCCAACCTCTGACCACCCGCCGGGTGCTGCCCATTTATCCGCTGACTGCCGGACTATCCAACGCATCGGTGCTGAAGGCGGTGCGCCAGGCGCTGGCCATCTGCGATGTGCCGAAAGAGATTATCCCGGAGCAGGTACGGACAGAGTATGGAATTTTGCCTGCGGAACGGGCCTACTATGCCATTCACGAGCCGTCCTCTATGGAGGAGGCGGAGCTGGCGAAGAAACGGCTGATTTTCGAGGAGTTTTTTGTGTTCTCCGCAGGTCTTGCCCTGATGCGGGCAAGCCGGAGTCTAAAGAAAATTCCTGCCTATAACGATCTGGATTTGACTGCCTTTTATCAGGCGTTGCCCTTTACCCTGACAGGCGCCCAGAGCCGGGCGATCGCTGAAATTGCGGAAGATTTCAGTCGCGGCGCCCCCATGAACCGGCTGGTGCAGGGGGATGTGGGCAGCGGTAAGACGATGGTGGCCGCGGCTGCTGCCTATCTTGCTGTTCAGAACGGACAGCAGGCGGCGATGATGGCGCCTACGGAAATTTTGGCAGAGCAGCATTTTGCATCTCTTTCCAAACTGCTCACCCCATTGGGTATCTCCGTGGAACTGCTCACCGGCTCTCTCACACCCAAGCAGAAACGAATTGTCCGGGAGCGGATTGAGAACGGACAGACTCGGCTGGTGGTAGGTACCCACGCGCTGGTATCGGAAGCCACGGTGTTTGAAAATTTGGGACTTGTCATCACCGACGAGCAGCACCGGTTTGGTGTGGGTCAGCGGTCGGCGTTGTCCGGTAAAGGACAAGACCCCCACGTGCTGGTGATGTCCGCTACGCCCATTCCCAGGACTCTGGCGCTGCTGATGTACGGAGATTTGGAGGTGTCCATTCTGGACGAGCTGCCTCCCGGCAGAGAGCCGGTTGACACCTTTCTGGTGGACGAAAGCTATCGGGCAAGAATCAACAACTTTATCCGCAAGCACGTGGCGGAAGGTCACCAATGCTTTGTGGTATGTCCTGCGGTGGAAGAAACCGAGGGCTTAGACCTGAAATCCGCAGAAACCTGGGCAGAAACCCTGCAGCAAAAGGTATTTCCTGACCTGCGGGTGGCGCTCCTCCACGGCCAGATGAAAGCAGCGGAAAAGGAAGCCGCTATGGCAGAATTTGCCAAGGGAAATGGCGATGTGCTGGTGGCCACCACCGTCATTGAGGTGGGCGTGGACGTACCCAATGCAACCCTGATGGTGGTGGAGGATGCAGACCGGTTTGGCCTTAGCCAACTCCACCAGCTTCGTGGCCGTGTGGGCAGAGGCAAGGCCAAAAGCTATTGTGTGCTGTTCTCTCAAAAGAAAACCGGTGATACCTATACCCGTTTGAGGGCGCTGTGTCAGACCACCGACGGCTTCAAAATTGCCGAGGAGGATTTGCGCCTGCGAGGTCCCGGCGATTTCTTCGGGGCAAGACAGTCGGGCTTGCCGGTATTTCGGGTGGCGAACTTAAGCTGCGATTTGCAGACCTTAAAAGCCGCTCAGCAGGCTTCCGCAAAATGGATTGACACAGAGGGAACGGCGGACACCCCCGAGTCCAAAGCATTACGCGCCCGGATTGCCGCTCTGTTTGCCAGAAGTCAAGGAACAATGAACTGACAGAGGTGTTTTATGAAGAAGAAAACCGCCATATATATTCTTTGGGCTGTGCTATACTGCCTGTGTGTGGGACTGGGATTTGTAAATAACCCCACAGGGGTGGGGAAAGCGCTGCTGGTGGCGCTAAGTATAGGCTTTTTTGCGCCGCCTTTTTACCTTGTGTTTCAGGCGAGAAAGGAAAAAAGCCGCAAAACCTTGAAGGTTTTGCGGCTTGTGAGCGTTTGTGAATTGGCGCTGGCATTGATTCTGTTGGTGCTAAACTTCCTGTCAGTATATTTCTCCGCCTATACGGGACTGGTGTTATATGTGCTGCTGGTGATGTTCACCGCGCCGATGGTCTGCGGACAAAACTGGTTTTTAAGCCTGTTTCTGTGGGCGTGTCTTTGGATGCTCACCCGTCAAAAGAAATGCCCCTGTCAAAAGTAATAACCAGATAGTAAGTGCCTTGGCGATTTTCCGCCAGGGCATTTTCTAACGCCTTGCGGATTTGCTTTTCCTCTGAGCACATATCGTGGGGGATGGCAATGTCAAAAATCAGATTGATATGTCCGCTCTTTACCATACGAAAATCATGGAGGGTCAGCCGGGGGTCGTAAGCGGTAAGCGTTTCGGTGAGCAGTGCGCGAATTTCGTCGGTTTCCGGGTTGCCGATGACCACGGGATCGTAGTGAATGACCAAATGAACCCCCAGATCCTGGAAGCACTTCCGCTCCAGATTGTCGATCAGCTCGTGGCAGTACAAAGGGTCCTGCTTTTGGTCCATTTCCACGTGGAGACTGCCGAACCGCTGACCGGGGCCGTAGTCGTGGACCATCAAATCGTGATAACCAAGCACCGCCTCTTCCTGCTTCATAAGGGCGATAATTTCCTTTTGCAGCTCCGGGCTGGCGGACTCACCCAGCAGGGGACTGACGGTATCCTTTGCCAGCATAGCGCCGCTGTACAGAATAAAACCAGCCACGCCAAGGCCTATAAAACCGTCAATTTTCCAACCGAAAACCCGCTCCAGCACTGCGGCAAGGAGTACCGCAGCTGTGGAAATCACATCGGTGCGGCTGTCCGCTGCTGTGGCGAGCAATGTGGAAGAATCAATATATTTACCCAGCCGGGTGTTGAATAATGCCAACCACAGCTTGACTGCGATAGAACCCACCAGCACTGCCACCAAGGGAGTGGAAAAGGCAATAGCTGTGGGGTGCAGAATTTTGTCCACAGAGGATTTTGCCAGCTCAAAACCAATGACGATAATCAGGGCAGCTACCGCCAGTCCCGACAGATATTCATACCGGGCGTGACCGTAGGGATGGTCCTCGTCGGCAGGCTTTTCCGCCAGCCGGAAGCCGATTAAGGTCACCACGGAGCTGGTGGCATCGGACAGGTTATTCATAGCATCGGCGGTGATGGATACAGATCCGGAGAGAGTACCGATGATAAATTTTCCTGCAAACAGCAGGGCGTTGCATACTATTCCGGTAATGCCCGACAGCCGACCGGCGGCGGAGCGCACCTTTGGGTCGGTGGCGGGCAGATCTTTTGGTAAAAATAATTGAGAAAGAAAACCCACGAAATACACCTCGTTTTTCGTTTATTTCAAAACTTTTTACAAACTCTACTGTCAGTAGAGTTGACGATTCTACCCCCGGTAGCGCCCAAAACGCTGATTCCCCCAGCCGTGGCTTTGCAAAAAAGCGAATCTGGGATATACTGGCAGTGTAATCATTATAAAACGGACGGCGGTTGCTGTCCAGTATTTTTTAAGGAGACTTCTATGACATACCGAATTGTGACCGATTCATGCTGTGACTTTCCGGAACAGATGTATGAGGAGCTGAACTTGGCGGTGGTTCCCTTGACTGTGAATTATATGGGCGAGTCAATCAATGCGTATACGGAAGATTGGCTGAAGGATATGTTTGACGGACTTCGTTCCGGTGAAACGGCAACTACCTCCGCTGCCAATCCCCAGGACTGGCAGGATGTGATTGAGCCGATTCTGCAGGGTGGCGAGGACGTGCTGGTTTTGGCATTTTCATCCGGTCTTTCCACCACCTATCAGTCCGCAGTGATCGCGGCAGAAGAGCTGATGGAAACCTACCCTGAGCGGAAGGTCAAGGTGGTGGACACCTTGTGCGCATCCTTGGGTCAGGGTCTGTTTGTATACTATGCCTGCCAGAAGCGGGATGCAGGTCTGTCCCTGGAGGATTTATACGCCTGGTGCGAGGAAAGAAAGCAGAATCTGTGCCACTGGTTTACAGTGGATGATTTGATGTATCTGAAGCGGGGCGGACGAATCAGCGCGGCAACTGCCTTGGTGGGCACTATGCTCCAGATTAAGCCTGTTCTACACGCAGACGACAACGGTAAACTGATTAATATGGGAAAGGCCCGGGGCCGCAAGGCATCCATTGAGGCACTGGCAAAGAAGATGGGAGAGCTGGGTCTGCCCGGCGAAAATGATACTGTGTTCATCTGCCACGGCGATTGCCTGGAAGATGCCCAGTACCTGGAAAAGCTGGTGAAAGAGCAGTACGGCGTAAAGAATGTGCTGATCTACTATGTAGGCGCGGTGATCGGCTCCCACTCCGGCCCCGGCACACTGGCCCTGTTCTTCCTGGGCGAACATAGATAATGAAAATCCCCCTCGGATGAGGGGGATTTTTTATACCTTCATCAGGATGCTCACAATGGCAAACAGTACCATAGTCAGCAATGTCATAGCAGAGAGCGTTGCGGAGATTTCCGCCCGCTCCGACGGCTCATTGGCAACCACGGGAATAATGAAGGGCGGCGGCAGAATAAACAGAATAATCAGCGCCCCTTCAAATATCATATTACCCAGCACCTTCCGATTGAACACAATCAGCAGCGCCAGCATTGCGGCTGCGATAATAAGTCGCAGAATAATCAGCTTCGCTGTCTTTTTCCAGGGGATTTCCCTGGGTACAAAATCGTAACCCATACACAAAAGGATCATAGCGGCGGTGGGGGCGGAAACAAAGCTTGTTACGCCGTCCAAAATACCACCGACACCCCATTTGTGGAGCTGACCGTACAGACCGGTGGCGCCTACCAATAGACCCAGCAGCACACCAATCAAAGTGGGGGAGGTGAGCATATCCTTCACAATCTCCTTGCCACTGGTTTTACCCACCAACAGGGTTTTGTACAGGGTGAACACAAACAGATCGTGACCCAGCATCAAAAGGGCAAAGTGGGAGATGTTTTCGCCCGGAAACAGCAGAGCAAACAGAGGAAGTCCCAGCATACCCGCCTCAAAACAGGCGGACACAAAGGCGGAGAGCTTACCGGCAGACTTTTGCAGCTTGGCTGCCAAAAAACCCAATGCCAGCATCACACCGCAGGCTACATACATCACTGCGGGAATCACCACGGCGGACATATTGTAATCGGCGGTAGCGAAGGCGCTGAACAAAGCGAAGGGCAGGGTCAGGTTGATAACCACCTTTTTGATGGTATCCACCCCGTCCCGGGAGATAACGTTTTTGCTCCGGAACAGCATGCCCATAATGAGCATCGCAAACACCGGCAGGGCGGTCTCCAAAACGGAAATCACAGTCCGCATAGCTTACTTAATAACACCCTTTTGCAGGATGATGTTGGCGTAAATGGCGGATTCGCCGGTCTGCAGGATGCAGTAGCAGTCCTTAGCTTCATCATAGAACTTGAACCGGTCGATGTTACCCACGGCTTCAGCGCCACGGGCATCGTGCTTGGCGATAATGGATTTATATTCGTCCCAAACAGGGATGGTCAAGTCCTTGTCGCACTCCATTTTTTTCATCAAAATGGCAGGCTTTTCCACGTAGGTATCCAGGGGGAACACCTGCAGAATGGCGTCCAGAATTTCGGGGACGCCGTGACCGTCAGCCCGGAGGAAGATAGCATTCTTGGCCTTGGCCATGGAAGAGCCGGGGAAGTTGCCGTCGCCGATGCAAATCCGGTCGCTATGACCCATTTCGCACAGAACCTTCAGCAGTTCGGGGGAGAGAATAGAAGGGATATTTTTCAGCATAACAAATTACCTCCAAAGGTTTGGTAAAAATGGCGGTCAAGCGACCGCCATTTTGTTTTGAAATTACTTGTACATAGGACCGTAGGTAGCGCAGGCGCGGTAGTCCTGACCTTCCTTGTCCATGCCAAATGCGTTCCAGCAGGCGGGACGGTAGATCTCGTCCTCGGGAACGTTGTGCATACATACGGGAATGCGGAGCATGGAGCACATAGTGATCAGGTCAGCGCCGATGTGACCGTAGGAGATTGCGCCGTGGTTAGCGCCCCAGTTCATCATGACCTCATAAGCGGTCTTGAAGGGGGAGCCTTCCTTGCCGTCGCAACGAGGCGCAAACCAGGTGCAGGGCCAGGTGGGGTTGGTACGCTCCATCAGAGTGTCGGAAACCTCATCGGGCAGGTTCACAGTCCAGCCTTCTGCAATCTGCAGAACGGGGCCCAGACCCTTCACCAGATTCAGACGGATCATGGTGCAGGGCATCTCAGCCTTGGTGGTGTAGTGACTGGAGAATCCGCCGCCGCGGAAGTTGTCGAAGCCGGCCTCGCACCATACGGTAGCATCGGTCATCTTCTTGATATCCTCGTCGGTAACCTCCCACCACTTCTTCATGGTAGGCTGGCCATTCTCATCGGTGCAGACACCGGAAGCGTCCAGACAAGCGGCGCCGGAGTTCAGCAGGTGAATGATACCGTTGGACTCAGCGGCCTTGCCCTCCAGCTTGTAGCCGGTCACACGCTGGGTAGCCTCGCCGGACCAGTAAGTACGCACG
>JAZSAD010000009.1:0-5553 GCA_045601715.1 Faecousia sp. | reverse complement strand
GAATTAATGTTTGCTGTAATATCCCGCAGGTTGTTCTGCAGAGCGGTGTCACCCTTTTTCAGGCTGTCTTCAATCTTGGTGATTGAGGCAAGGACGGTGGTATGGTCACGACCGCCGAACTCTCTGCCAATCTCCGGAGAGGACAGATTTGTAAGCTTTCGCACCAGATAAATGGCAACGTGCCGGGCTTCGGCAACCTCTTTGGTGCGCTGCGTGCCCTTTAACGTGCTTTCGTCCAGATTGTAGAACTTGCCCACCTGAGAAATAATCAGATTGGGGGTAGGCAGGGAGTTGCCCTCAGACTTAAACATATCCTTGATCACAGCGGAGATATTCTCCAAATTCAGGGGCATATTGTCCAAATCGTGATAGGCTTTGATTTTCTTTACGGTGCCTTCAATCTGTCGGACGTTGCTGGTGACGTTTTCCGCAATAAAATTGCACACGTCATCTCCCAGGTCCAGACCCAGGGAAACCGCCTTGGTTTTGATGATTGCCATACGGGTTTCATAATCGGGCGGCTGAATATCGATAATCAGACCCCATTCAAAACGGGTTTTCAGCCGTTCTTCCAAGGTGGACATATCCGTGGGTCTCCGGTCAGAAGTCATGACAATCTGCTTGTGACCTTCGTAGAGCTTGTTGAAGGTGTGGAAGAATTCTTCCTGAGTGGAGTTCTTACCGGCGATGAACTGAATATCGTCAATGAGGAACAGGTCAGCTTCCCGGTATTTGCTTCTAAATTCGATATTCTTACCGGTCTGAATGGCGTCAATCAGCTCATTGGTGAACTGGTCGCCTTTGATGTACACCACATTTGCTTCCGGATTGCTCTTGCGGATGCTGTTGGCAATGGCGTACAGCAGGTGGGTCTTACCCACGCCGGGAGGGCCGTACAGGAACAGGGGGTTATAAGCCTCTCCGGGGGTCTGGGATACGGCGATGGATGCGCTGTGGGCCATCCGGTTGGAAGGACCGACAATAAAGCTGTCAAAGGTGAATTGGGGGTTAAAGTCCATAGAGGTGGACTGCTTTCCCTGGGTTTGATAGGCCTTATATTCCTCCTGACCCAACACCTTCAGTTTGGCATTGGAATCAAACAGCTTTTTCAGGGCATCCTGCACATATTCGGTGCAGCGGCGGATGATGATATCCCGGCGGAATTCGTCGGGGGTATACAAAATCAGGTAATCCTCATTCAGCTCCACTACCTCTGCATCGTCAAACCAGGCAGAGACCATGGTGGAGGTAAGATTCTCCTCCAGATACCGTAAAACCTTCGCCCAAACATAGGCAGATGAATACATAAAAATCTCCTTTCTGTCTCAAAAAAACGTCGATTATAACAGAAAAAAAGGTATACTTTCTCACCCTAGATTTTATCATAGATTGTGGAAAAAAACAAGCAATTTTTCCACAGATACAATATAAAAAAGAGATGAAAATGCGTGCCTGATTTTCTGATTTTTCTACCACTATGATAACATAGAAAATTTCAAAAATCTTCCCAACATTTTCCCAACCTTTTGATGGGTTTTTTGCCAATGAAAAAGAAAAAAACCCACTGTTTATGCGGGTTTTGAACAATCCGTAAATTTTCCACAGGGGGGTTGAAAAAAAGATGCCTTCCACATATAATAAACTCAGAATTTCGGAAGGTGGCTCTCTATGAATAACTTTCTTTCCCGGCTGAAGGCCGGATTCCGGCATTTTATGCTGGGCCGGTACGGCACGGATAAGCTGAATTTGGCAATTTTAACTGCCGGTGTGATTTGCTGTGTGGTGGTGATGTTTGTTCGCCTGCCGCTGCTGGATCTGTTGCTCACAATGCTATCTTACGCCCTGATGGGCTGGGCAATCTTCCGGATGCTCTCCCGGAATACCTACAAGCGGTATCAGGAAAACCGGAAGTATCTACGGCTTGTGGAGCGGCTGAAGGATCGGGAGCATCGGTATTATGACTGCCCCCGCTGCCGCCAGCCGGTGCGTGTACCCAAGGGCAAAGGCAAAATCGCCATCACCTGTCCCAAGTGCAAAGAGAAATTTATTAAGAAAACATAAAAAATCCCCCGAATCTCAACGATTCGGGGGATTCTATGTCTCCATTAGTTGTTCTTCATTACAATAGTTTCGATGCTGTCACCTACGTGCTCGCATGCGTCAGCGCACTTTTCCAGGCGGTCCAGAATGTCACGCCAGAACATAACGGTGAGCAGGTTGTCGGAGAAGTCAGCAGCCTTCAGGGTTGCTTCCAGGTACAGCCGGTCGCACTCCTCTTCCTTGTGGCTCAGGTTGATAATCATTTCGTGGAGCTTTTTAGGCTTCTTGAAGTTCACCAGCTCGGCCAGCATATCCTTCATCATATCGCAGCATTCCACAATCTTGCCGGCAAACTCGATGGCCTCAGGCATAATGGTCTGGATGCGGTTGACGTACATTCTCTGAATGACCTCTTCGATAAAGTCGGCAACCTCGTCGATGTTGGCGCTGATCTGGGCCATATCCTCCCGCTCCATGGGGGTGACGAAGGCCTTTGCCAGAGCGGCGGTCATTTCGTGTTTCACGCCGTCAGCCTCGTGCTCAATGGCGTGCATATTCTGAAGCATTGTCTTGATGTTTGCGTAGTCGTAGTTTGTCAGGCACTCCTGCAGGTATGCGGCGGCCTTACCGCAGCATTCGGCGGCGGCAGCGTAGTTATCAAAATAGAAACGATCGGATTTAGCCATGTTTTATAATTCCTTTCTTAATCAAAAAATTGCAAGAAACAGCTTGGTCATCAAAAAGCCGATCAGGCCGCAGCCGGGGAAGGTCAGCACCCAGGTAAGTACCATTTCCTTTACCACGCCGAAGTTGATGGCTTTTACATTCTTCACAGCGCCAACACCCATAATAGATGTGGTCTTTGCGTGGGTGGTGGAAACAGGCAGACCGAAGAAGGAACAAAGCAGCAGCGCAGAGGAGGCTGCCAGGTCTGCGGAGAAGCCCTGGTATTTTTCCAGCTTCACCATATCCATACCCACGGACTTGATAATTTTCTTACCGCCGATGGCAGTGCCAAGACCCATAATGATGGCGCACAGCAGCATAATCCAGGTCTGAGGCTGCACACCGTCAAAGTCCAGCTGCCCGTTGGACATAAACAGGCACAGAATGATGATGCCCATAAACTTCTGACCGTCCTGGGCGCCGTGCATAAAGGCAGAGTAAGCTGCGCCGGCAATCTGAGCGTATTTGAATACAGGCTCAGTCTTTCTCCGTTCCACATTCCGGAAAGCCAGGGTCACCAGCTTGCACACACCCCAGCCAAGGCCGAAGCCCAGGGACACGGAAATCAAGATACCCCAAAGAACTTTTTGCCATTCAGCGATGTTGACCGCAGAAAAGCTGCCGTGGAGAGCAATGGCAGAGCCGGTCAGGCCTGCAATCAGCGCGTGGCTTTCGCTGGTGGGAATACCAAAGACGAAGGCCGCGGTTGCCCAAGTGACGATGGCAAACATGGCCGCGCTCAGGGCGATGATGGCATCGTTGGAATTGGTGCCGAAATCCACCATTTTGGTGATGGTCTGGGCAACCTGAGGGCTGAGCATGGTCATCACATAAACGCCCAGGAAATTAAAGATTGCCGCCATAATAATTGCCGCCCGGGCGGACATACACCGGGTGACCACGCAGGTAGCGATGGCGTTGGGGGCATCAGTCCAGCCGTTGACCAAGATAACACCCAGCGTCAGGGCAACAGCCATAAACAGCAGGGGACTTTGGGTCATTGCGCCCCAAAAGCCGGATAGGCTTAAATCGATATCCATAGAATTCCTCCAATGAGCAATTTAAAATGTTAATTCTTCAAATTTTGTCACATATAATTTTACAGTATATCCTGTCAAGTGTCAAGGAATTTTCACAAAGCCTCCCCTGTGTAAGGGGAGGTGTCGAAAATCTTTGATTTTTGACGGAGGGGTTGTAATGCTGGATATAGAACAATCCCCCAGTCTTTTGCCTAAAATCGGCAAAAAGACAGCCCCCTTTACACAAGGGGGCCGTATCTTATCCTTCTTGTACGACGATTTCCTTTAGTTGCAAACCGGGGTTACGCTTGCAGGTGAAATCAATGGCCCAGTAACTGGAAAATACCAGCAGATTCCGCCCACGGTAATCTTCCAGAAGCTCGGCATCTGAGCCCAGATTCAGGTCAGACAAATCGCCGGGATAGCTGTCAATGAGACGAATTTCCTCGTAGGGGAGCATATCCATCCGCAGGTCCACGCCGTATTCATTCTTCATACGGTACTGAAATACTTCAAACTGCAGCGTACCTACAACGCCTACAATCACCTCTTCCATACCGGAGTAAGGCACTTTGAAAATCTGAATGGCGCCCTCCTGGGCAATCTGCTCCGTACCCTTCACGAACTGCTTGCGCTTCATAGAGTCTTTTGCAGAAACCCGGCAGAAATGCTCGGGGGCAAAGGTGGGGATGCCGGAATAGAGGAATTTCTTGCCCGGAACGGTGATGGTATCACCGATGGAGAAAATGCCCGGGTCGAACACGCCGATCACGTCGCCGGCGTAGGCCTCTTCCACGATTTCCCGCTCCGCAGCCATCAGCTGCTGAGGCTGGGAAAGACGCATTTTTCTGCCGCCCTGCATATGGTAATATTCTGTATCCCGCTGGAATTTGCCGGAGCAGATACGCATAAAGGCAAGACGGTCACGGTGGGCTTTGTTCATATTTGCCTGGATTTTGAACACAAATGCGGAAAAATCCGGGGAGAAAGTATCAATTTCGCCACAATCCGCAGTACGGGACAGGGGAGGGGGCGTCAGCTTCAGAAAGTTCTCCAAAAAAGGCTCAATGCCGAAATTGGTCAGGGCAGAGCCGAAGAAAACAGGGGAGAGCTGACCGTTCCGGACGGCCTCCATATCCATCTCCCGACCGGCAGACAGCAGTTCTACATCGTCAATCAGCTGCTGATGTTTGGCTTCGCTGTCGAGAAGTTCTGCAACTTTAGGGTCGTACAAATCCACTTCCAGCTTGTCCGCCTTTGCTCTGCCGTTCACACCGGAGAAGAACAGCAGCTGGCTCTTTTCCCGGTCGTAAACGCCCTGAAAATCCTTACCGCAGCCAATGGGCCAGTTCATAGCATAGGTTTCAATGCCCAGCTCCCGCTCCACCTCGTCCAGCAGGTCAAAGGGGTCCTGGGTCTCCCGGTCCATCTTGTTGATAAAGGTAAAAATAGGAATGTGCCGCATGGCGCAGACCTTGAACAGCTTCCGGGTCTGAGGCTCCACACCCTTTGCGCCGTCAATGACCATAACCGCGGCATCAGCAGCCATCAGGGTACGGTAGGTATCCTCAGAAAAGTCCTGGTGACCGGGGGTGTCCAGAATGTTAATACAGAATCCGCCGTACTGGAACTGCATGACAGAAGAGGTAACGGAAATACCTCTCTGCTTTTCGATTTCCATCCAGTCGGAGGTGGCGGCCCGGGAATTTTTCTTGCCCTTGACCACACCTGCCTGGGCGATGGCGCCGCCGTAGAGCAGGAATTTTTC
>JAZSAD010000008.1:0-16315 GCA_045601715.1 Faecousia sp. | reverse complement strand
GGTATCCATGTTCTTCGATGGACAGATTCTTACCACCGATACCCCCCGCCGTTTCTTCGGTAATAACAGCTTCTACACCACCGCTGCCAACCGTATGAGCCGCCACGTATTCTCTATGGCGGTGACCGGGGAGGATGTGGTAGCGCTGTGCAGGCAGAACAGGGAGGGCGCGGTGTGAAGAAAACCAATATAATTACCCTGCTTACATTCCTTTTGCTGATTCCTGCCACGGCGATCTTGGGCGCAAAACTGCCGGGACGGAGCTTTTATATCACCGGCACGCTGCTGATTATGGAACTGATGCTGCCCTTCTTTCTGGCTTTTGAAGGACGCAAGCCACAAGCCAGAGAGTTGGTGATTATTGCGGTGCTGTGCGCCATTGCCATTGCCGGCCGGGTGGCGATTCCCATTCCCCATTTCAAGGCGGTGTTTGCCTTTGTGATGCTGGCAGGTATCGCCTTTGGACCGGAAACCGGCTTTATGGTGGGGGCGATCACGGCATTGGTGAGCAATTTCTTCTACGGACAGGGCGCGTACACCCCTTGGCAGATGTTTGCCTACGGCGCAGGCGGTATGGCGGCAGGCTATTGCTTTACGAAAAATTGGCTGCCAAAAGACAGAGTCGCTATGGCGTTTTTTGGCTTCTTTGGGGTGGTGCTGTGGGTAGGTCCGCTGCTGGATACTTCCAGCCTGTTTTTGATGATTACCACAGTGAACGCAAACTCTGTCATTGCGGTCTACACCGCCGGATTCCCGGCGAACATCGCCAACGGCGTTGCTACCGCGCTGGTACTGCTGCTCCTTGGTAAACCGCTGCTGGACAAGCTGGACCGGATCAAAACCAAATACGGCATATTGGAATAAAAAAACACAGCCGTCCAAAGACGGCTGTGTTTACTTTTTCATTTCCACATAGGGTAGCACTTCAAAACCGCATTTTTTGTACAGCTTCATAGCCCGCGCATTTTCGTCCTCTACTTCCAGTCGCAGCAGACACCCGGCATATTTCTCTGCAATAAAATCTAAAAACACCTTCCCGATACCAAGCCCTCGGAACGCGTCCTTGATGTACAAATCCTCAATCCAGATACAGCTCTTACCAAACTCCGTGGAAAAGCTTTTGGCAACCATGCCGTAGCCTTGGATATTCCCCGCGTTTTCTATGATGTACCCCTCTAAATAGGGATTGTCATTGACGCAGTTCTCAATATCAGCGGCAAAAATTTCCTCTGAGCCATTGCTCAGCACCGCCGGCGATGCGTAAAACACGCGCATCATCTCCAAAACAGCGGGTTTATCCTCAGCGATCATCGCCCGTATTGTGCTTTCCATATTGCTACCATCTCCGCAAGTATCATATACGGGAATTATAACTTGAAAAATGCCGAAAATCAACCCTGATTGCAAGTTGAAATCCGCATTGCCTATGTGCTATAATGACGCAAAAGACCTTGTTTAGAGGAGGAAGCAATATGCTGACTTATGAGCAAATAACAAAAAGCGAGGCAATTAAAACCTATATTATCCGGGCGGACGAATCGTTGGGCGCTTTGGGATTTACAGAGCACAGCTTTGCCCATGTGATGCATGTGGCAGAAACCGCCGGTTATATTCTGGAAACCATGGGTTACGATGAACGCACCGTGGAGCTGGCAAAAATTGCCGGTTACCTCCACGACATCGGCAACCTGGTGAACCGTAAGGACCACTCCCAGTCCGGCGCGGTAATGGCTTGGAGCATTCTGAACGATATGGGCTGTGAGCCAGGCGAAATGGCAACCATCGTCACCGCAATCGGCAACCATGACGAGGGCACAGGTGTGCCAGTAAATGCGGTGGCCGCAGCGATGATTTTGGCAGATAAGGCAGATGTGCGCCGCAGCCGTGTGCGGAACACGGACCCCGCTACCTTCGATATCCACGACCGGGTGAACTATTCCGTGAAAAAATCCGCCTTAAAAATCAACGAGGATAAGACTATTGTAAAGCTGAAATTGACCGTTGATACCAAATTTGGCTCAGTGATGGACTATTTTGAGATTTTTCTCCAGCGTATGGTGCTGTGCCGCAAGGCGGCAGAAAAGCTGGGTCTGCAGTTCAAGCTGATCATCAACGAGCAGCAGCTGATTTGATAAAAAACAACAAAGGCTTCCCCCCACCCGGGGGGAAGCCTTTGTTGTTTTTTATCAAAGTACCAGAGAGGGCGCGGTATAAACTCTTGCAGCCAGCTCCTGATTGAGCATATACAGGCTCTTGGGATCAGAGCCGAACAGCTCCATCTTTGTGATCAAATCGTTGGCATTGGTCTCCTCCTCACCCTGCTCCTTAACGAACCAGTCAAGGAACTGCATGGTGCGGAAGTCCTTCACCTCGTAAGCCGCAGCATAGATGTCGTGAATCAGGGAGGTCACATACTGCTCGTGTTCCAGACCGGCCTTCAGCACATCCATATGGCAGGTGAATGCCTTGTCGGGCTTAGCAATGGCTTCCAGGGTCACCTTTTGATTCTCGTTCTGCAGGTACTGATAAAACAGCATAGCGTGGTCCCGCTCCTCCTGGGCCTGGATCTTATACCAGTTGGCAAAGCCGTCAAGACCTGCATCCTCAAAATAGTTGGAAAAATCCAGATAAAGATATGCGGAATAGAATTCCTTGTTGATCTGCTGATTCAGCAGCTCGTGTACTTTTGTATGCATCGTTTCGCCTCCATATCAATAATTGAATATATGCCGAAGGAATCAGTCCCTTCTCAGCATCTTTATCATAACACCTTTTTGTGAATAATTCAAGAATTTTGCCATAGTTGAATGCCCCATATTTTGCCCCAACATGACAAGGTGATAGAAAGGACGGCACCCGCGACGGGTGACGTCCTTTTTCTGTTTATCAAAAGAACAAACGAATATATTCGCCACAATTATTGCAGCTAATACATATTTCGTCTAAATCGGCATCAACATCCAGAGCATCGCTAACTACATCATCTGTTAAATCAACATCGATGTCAATGTCGCATGAGAAATTGTGTTCCATCAAGGTATGCTCAAACCCTACGGTATTTCCGAGTGTTTCGGGTTCAATTTCAACTCGATTGTGGCATTTTTCGCATTCAATAATAATTTTCATAAAACACCCTCCTACTTGGTCCAATTTAGGCTATATACATAGTAAAAAAATAAAAACATTTTGTCAAGTATACGCATTTTTAAGCAAATTTGAAAAGCCTTTTTTGGTTTTTACTTTAGATGTATAACGCCTAGCGACGGGATGTAGGGGACGGGTTTCCCGTCCCGCGGGAGGCGAAACGCCTCCCCTACAAGTTGAAATCTGCTGTTGTGTGTGTTATAATGCGCTAAACGGCAAAAGTGTGAGGAAATTATATGACGAAAATTTTATTTGTATGCCACGGGAATATCTGCCGCAGTCCCATGGCGGAGTTTGTGATGAAGGATATGGTCGCCAAGGCCGGACTGTCTGAGCAGTTTCGGATTGCCTCCGCGGCGGCCAGCCGGGAGGAGCTGGGCAATCCTGTCTATCCCCCGGCCCGCAGGGAGCTTGCCCGCCACGGCCTTAGCTGTGATGGGAAAACAGCGCGGCAAATTACTGAGAAGGATTTAGAGGAATACGATTACATTTATTATATGGACAGCTATAATCAGCGCAGGCTGGGGCGGATGTTTCCCCATTACGACAGATTCCTGCCATTTCTGGATCGGGATGTAGCAGATCCGTGGTACTCGGGTGATTTTGCCCAGACCTGGACGGACATTGTGGAGGGCTGCAGCCGGATTCTGGAGGAACTGAAATGATGGATTTGGAGAAATTGGAGCGATCACTGGGGGAGCTGCCCCTGTATTTCTACGGCTATGTTGACCCGGAATCCATCGAGTTTTCTGAGCGGGTTCGTTATGTGTGCGCTGCGGAATGCCCGATGTACAACAAAACCTGGGCATGTCCCCCGGCGGTGGGCGAGGTGGCGGAGTGCCAATGCCGCTGCACAAGCTACAAAAACTGCCTGATGATCGGTACCGTTGCCGAGGTCAGCAGCATTTCCAATATGGAAGAGGGCCTGCAGACCCGTCGGGGACACGAGGAGATTACTAATCAGGTCCGTGACCTGTTCCGGGAGCAGGGGGTTGAACCCTATATTTTGTCCACCGAGGCCTGCGCCATTTGCGACCGCTGCGCCTGGCTGGACGGCGAGCCTTGCCGTCATCCGGACAAAATGCACCCCTGCGTGGAGAGCCACGGCATCAACCTGGTTCCCACCATGGAGGCAAACGGCCTGGAATTTTTGATGGGTGACACCATTATCACTTGGTATTCCCTTTTGTTCTTTTAACTGAAAAAGCCTCCCCTGTGTAAGGGGAGGTGTCACGGCTTATTGCCGTGACGGAGGGGTTGTGCGCTTAAGGACAATCCCCCAGTCTTTTTGCTTTGCAAAAATCCAGCCCCCTTTACACAAGGGGGCCTGTTTTTTTAGCTGATTTGATTTTCAAAGGAGTTCACGTCGCCCACCTCGTCCACGTCAAAGTATACGTCCAGCATATTCTTTGCGATAGAGGCAAGGGTAGAACCGTGACCGCCCTTTTCCACGTACACGGCGATAGCGATCTGGGGGTCTTCCAAAGGAGCAAAGCACACGAACGCGCCGTTGTCGGAAGCGCCCCGGATACCGATTTCTGCAGTACCGGTCTTGGCGGCTACCTTTACGGGGTAGTCGTGGAAGACAGAATATGCAGTACCCCAGAAGCTTTCATCCTCCTGGGTAACCATATACATACCCTCGCAGTAGGTGGCATAGATCTCGTCGGAGATGTCCATATGGCTGATCAGCTCCGGCTTGTTTTCAGCAAGCAGCGTCCGGTAGTCAGAGGACACGATCCGGTTCATAAAGGTGGCCTTGTAGCGGTTGCCCTGATTTGCCAGAGCGGAGGTATAGGCGCACAGCTGAATGGGAGTAAAACGGTTTTCTGACTGACCGATGGCCGCCAGCACCGAGTCACCCTGGTACCATGCCCGGTCGTCACCTACATGCAGCTCTGCCTTGGTCTGGGCATTGGCCCGATAACCGATATACTCTGGCAGCTCCACACCGGTTTTTTCGCCCAAACCTAGGCCCTTGGCGGTTTCGTCCATATAATCGGTTTCGTACCGATACAGCTGGTAGCCCAACTCGTAGAAGTAGTAGTTACAGGACACCATCAGCGCCTTGGCGGCGTGGACATCCTGGTGGGTACCGCCGTAGTTGGTCCACTGCAGGCAGGAATATTCGTAGTTCTTGATCTTCCGGAATACACCCAGGTCCCGAATGACGGTTTTGGCGTCAATGATGTTCGCCTTCATACCGGCAATCAGGGTGTTCATCTTGTAGGTAGAGCCGGGGGGATAGGTGGCAAGCAGCGCCCGGTTGT
Source organism: Faecousia sp. (assembly GCA_045601715.1). Taxonomy (GTDB): domain Bacteria; phylum Bacillota; class Clostridia; order Oscillospirales; family Oscillospiraceae; genus Faecousia. The sequence goes on along the minus strand of JAZSAD010000008.1, from coordinate 10,901 downwards.
ACAGGGGCTCCAGAGGGTCCTTTGCCAGCTCTTCGTAATTTTCAAAGAAGGTGGACAGGTCGTAGGTGGGGTAACTGCCGCAGGCCAGCAGCTGGCCAGTCTTTACGTCCATAGCAACGAACGCACCGCCCTCTACATCGTAGCCGTCCTTTTTCTTGCCGTCCTCGGTGGGCTTTTTCAGGTCTTCAATGACCTGCGCCATGGTGTCCTCGGCGGCCATCTGAATGCCCAAATCAATGGACACCTCAACATTAGAGCCGGCCTTCGGCTCGGACCAGTACCGGGAGGAAACCAACGTGCCGTCGGTGGTGACCGTGTCTTCACGCCAACCGTCCACACCGTGGAGGTATTCTTCGTAAGCGGCTTCCAGGCCGTCCTGACCTACCTCAGCATCCATATCGTAGCCGGGGATGTTCTGGTAGTATTCCCACTGCTCGGCATCCATAGCGCCCACATAGCCCAAAATATGAGCGGCGTACTGGGTGTTGTACTCCCGGACGGTGGAGGCTTCCACCTTCATACCGGGAATGTTCAATTCCACCACCGCGGACAGCTCCGCATCGTTAGCGTCGGCAATAAACACATAGGTGGAAAGGCTGTTAACGCATTGCCGCAGGGACATTTCGTACCGCAGACCGATAACCTTTCTTGCCTCGTCGTCTGTCCATTCTGCGGGAATCTTATACCGTTCTCTCAGCTTGTCCACCAAAAGGGGGGCGGTAATGTCCGAGTCCAAACCGTCCATAAAATTCAGGAAGGTCTGGAAATAGCCCTGCCAAATGGGATTCTGCTGATCCAGGGTATAGGTAAAGGGGCGCTCCTGGGAAATGGGAAAATGCTCCTTGTACTCGATGCCGGTCTCCTCGCACCGTTTTACCAGCTTCAAAAGATTTTCGTTAGTACCTTTGGCGCTGAGCAGCACGAAATGGTTGATGGTCAAATCGTAACTGGCGCGGTTGCTCACCAGCAGGTTGCCGTTTTTATCCAGAATATCTCCCCGGGCGGCTTTCACACGGGTGAGGGTGGTAAAGGTAGCTTGGTTGTCGGTTTTGCCGCCGGTCTCAATGATCTGCAAGTCGTAGAGTTTTAGGGCAAAAAAGCCTAAAATCAACGCGAACACGATCAGAAAGATGGTGGCTCGGGTTTTACTTATTCTTTCCATGAATGTCCTCCAAAGGCGTTAATTGCCTTTATGACGGGGTAAAAAACGGGCGCGAACAGCAGGGAAAGACCTGCGGTAATGAGAAATCCGTGAATCCGGGAGAAACGGGTCAGTCCCAGAAACAGCCCGAAGGCGAAATTGGTCAGCACATATAAAAACATAGCAATTCCAGCGCAGAGCATCACCGAAGAAAGGCTTTCCTGCAGGTAGGCCTGCCGGAGAATACATACGCCAATGCTGAAAAAGACGATGGCGACCATAGAGTAGGGCCCCGGCGCTGTGCCGGAGAAGAGATACAAAAGACCTGTAATCAGAGAAAAGACACTGCCTGTGTGGGTGCCTTCTGTCAGGCAGATCAAGAAGATGGCGCAGGGCACCAGCTCAGTGGTTGCGCCAAACAGCCGGACACGGCTCAGCAGTACATCCTGCGCCACCGACAGCGCCACCAGAAACAGACCGTAGAATACCCATTTAAAAAGGGTTTTCTGCTGCTTTTTGGTGAGCATCAGACGGCTCAGCAGGGAGATACTGGGCTTATCTGGCATAAATTCCTGTTTTCTTGCCATAGCGATCACCCGGCGTTATATTCGGTCACAATAAAGACCTGTTCCAGACTGCGGACATCCGCTGCCGGCTGCAGCAGCGCATATTTGGCAACGCCGGTATCGTCAAAGCCTGCGTCCACCACATGACCCAGCACCAGATTCCGGGGGTAGACCGTAGAACCGGTGGTAACCACCTGGTCGTGGTTACGAATGGTGGCGGAGGAGGGCAGATAGTTCATTCTCAAAAGACCATTCAGACCGGAGGAATAGCCGCCCTGCACCATACCGCTGTGACCGGAGGCGGCGATGGTGGCGCTGATTTCCAAAGAGGAGTCCAGCACGGACTTGACCACGGAATAGTTCACACCCACCTCGCTGACAAGACCTACCAGCTCGCCATAGGCGGTGATGGCGCACATACCTTCCTGAATACCAATATTACTGCCACGGTTGATGGTAAAGGTGTTGCTCCAATCGGAAGAGCTGGTGGAGATGATATAGGCATCCACCAATTTATAATCCTCGTTGGCATCCACTAAATCCAAAGCGGCGCGAAGGCGCTCGTTTTCCTGCTTGGTGGCATATGCATCCCGGGCCTCATCCTCAATGGCGGCAAGCTGCTCTTTCAAAGACTGATTCTCTGCCAACAGGGCCTCGTACCCGAACATATAATCATACAGCTGCTGGGATTTCTCCGTCAGCTTGCTCACACCGGCCCGGAAGGGGGTCAACACACCCTGCACCATCACCTGGGGCAGCTTCAGACCGGTCAGAGAACTGACAACAGCCAGCACGATCGCCAACAGTACGGCAATCACCAGCACAACCCGTATGCGGTTTGTAAAAAAGTGTCTCATAGGTTTTCCTCCATCAGTTCCGGCGCTGCGGATCTCAGAATTTGTCCCAGCCGGCACACCGGCAGGCCCATTACATTATAATAATCGCCCACCATATTCTCAGCGAAGAGAGCGGCGCCCCCTTGGATACCGTAGCTGCCTGCTTTGTCCATAGGCTCGCCGGTGGCAATATAGGCGCGGATTTCCCTGTCGGTCAGCTCCCGGAAATGGATATCCGTCACCTCGGTGTGAACGATAGCGGTTTCGCCACGCAGGACGGTCAAACCGGTCATCACCTGATGGTCCTTGCCGGATAATAGCTTCAGCATACGAAATGCATCGTCCTCGTCAGTGGGTTTACCCAGCACTTTGCCACCGCATACCACAATGGTATCGGCAGCCACCACCACATCGTCGTGATCCCGGGGTGTAGCTTCCGCCTTTAACCGGCTGACACGGGCGACCTCATCTATGGGGGACTTGGTTTCGTCCATCGTTTCGTCAATATCCGCCACCCGGACGGTGAAAGGAATGCGAAACAGCTTCATCAATTCCTTCCGACGGGGGGACTGTGATGCAAGAATCAGTTGCATAAGATCTCCTTACTCAATTCCTCGTAGGTACAGCCCCCGAGTGCATTTGCCCGGGTCGAAGGGGTCGCCGTTGCGGCAGGCGGCCAAAATCCGGTCTACCTCCTTGGGGTTTTCTGTGGTGAAGTACAGACGGGTGGCCCACAGACCCAGCCGGGCCAAGTCTGCCTGCCGGTCCAGCCAGTACAGCTTTTTGCCGTTGAGCAGAACACTGCGGCAGGCAGTTCCATCCTTGATAATGGGGAACTCCGCGCCGGTCTTGTCCGTCAGCTTGGCGGGGGCAGTATTGCAGGTGCAAGCACCGGTCTTGCCCCGAATCAGACAGTTTTCTGTCAGCATCAGCGGCAGCCGTCCGTAAGATAAAAGCTCACAGGGAATAGCCTTGCTTACATCCCGAATCTGGGGCAGGGTCATTTCAAAGCTCAGACAGGCAGAGCGTAATTGCAAATCCTTTGCGTGATTCACAGCGGCAGAGTTATACAGATTCAGGCCAAAATCGCCCCTTGCCTGCATACCGCACTGCCGTACGGTAAGAATCAAGCCTACATTGCCCACCAGCGCCTCTTTTACGCCGGCGCTCTTGACCAGCAGTAGGTCCTGCTGGAGCTTGGGCAGTTCTCCGTCGTGTACTACCCGGGGCAGTGCAGCGCAGACGGTAACCTTGCCCGTAAGAGTCTGACAAAATGCGGTATCTTCGCACAGAATGTGCAAAGGTACATACAAAACAGCAATGCCGGCATTCAGAAGGGCGGGGGTGATTTGTTCCCGGGTGGTGACCTGCACAGTCAGTGCAGGGGGTGTCCGCATACCCTTATGGTGGGGGATTTTGGACGGACGGGCCAGTACCGGGTTCTCCCGACGGGCGCGTTGGACTGTGAGCATATTTAGAGCGTCCCGCCGCATCGCGTTGATGGTGGCGGCAGACAGCGTCAGTCCGGGGGCAATGTCCGAGCGGACACGGGTACAGAAGTAGGGTGTGCCGCCGGTTTTGCTCAGACGGGAGGCAAGGGCATCATGGGTCAGTTCCATAGTCCTTGCCCGTTCCGGGGCAGGGCCGGTGAGGGTACAGCTGCGACCGTCGCTGTCAATGACCTTCAAAGCAGTCTGTCCGGTGTGGACAACCATCTGAAACTCAATGGGAACAATGGGATTTTCTGCGGTTTCGTAGGTCTGCCGCATCTGCCTGTTCCACTGCTCATCGGTGGCGGTATCTTCCCGGATACCAAACATATGAGGACCGGTCTTGCCGGAATAATAGTCCGTAAAGCCCTGGCGATTAAAGGCAGTGGATAATTGCTCCGCCATAGGACGGGTCACCCGTCCGGTGTCGATCGCCTCCCGGTATACGCCGGTAACAGCGGCCACATATTCCGCCCGCTTCATACGACCCTCTAATTTTAAAGAAGTGACACCCATATCCTCCAAATCCTTCACATACTGCACCGTGCAGTTGTCCTTCAGACTGAGGGGGTACTTATTCTCCCAACGGTTGTAGCCGTAGCTCTGCCGGCAGGGCTGGGCGCAACGGCCGCGGTTGCCGGATCGGCCGCCGATGGCAGCGGAGAGGTAACATTGTCCGGAATAGCTCATACACAGCGCGCCGTGACCGAATACTTCAATTTCAATGGGAGAGTTTGCGCAGATATACCGGATCTCCTCCCGGCTCAGCTCCCGGCTCAGCACCACCCGGCTCATACCCAGCTTTGCGCAAAACTGCACGCCGGGAAGACTGTGAACGGTCATTTGGGTAGAACCGTGGAGAGGTACATTGGGGGCAATTTCTTTACACAACTGAATGATGCCCAAATCCTGAACGATAAATGCGTCCACGCCGGCAATGGCGGCATGGCGAATCAGCGCCGCAGCCTCATCCAACTCCTTATCGGACACCAAAGTGTTCAAAGCCAGATGAACGGCCACACCGCGAATATGGCAGTATTTGACAGCCTCTACAAGAGCCTGAGGGGTAAAATTCTTGGCGCTTTGCCGGGCATTAAACTGCCCGCAGCCCAGATATACCGCGTTAGCTCCGTTTTGTACGGCTGCACGCAGAGCCTCCATAGACCCTGCCGGCGCTAAAAGTTCCAGCATAGTATTCTCTCTCCAAATGGCATACTTTTGGCTATTGTACCACATTTATACGCCAAGTGCTACCCTGTTTGGAAGAAATTTAAGAAAATTTCAAAAAGGAGGCAGAACAGGGTGGGAGGCTGAGGTTAAAAAGTGTTTTACAGACCGGAATTTTTGTAAAAATGACAAAAATAAGCATTGAAATTACGGCATCCTTCGTGTATAATGTCTGTATTGCGGTGCTCGGCACCGCTGTCCAAGAAAGGAGAATGAACATATATGTACACTGCAAATGCAATTCGTAACGTCTGTTTGCTGGGCCACAGCGGCAGCGGCAAGTCCGCTCTGGCGGAAAGCTTACTTTACATGACCGGCGCCATCGTCCGTATGGGCAAAAATGCCGATGGTAATACCGTTTGTGACTACGACCCTGAAGAGGTCCGTAGAAATATTTCTATCTCCGCTTCCGTGGTTCCTTTGGATTATAAGAACACCCGGATCAACCTGTTGGATGCCCCCGGTGGCTTTGACTTTGCCGGCGCTGCAATGGAAGCGCTCCGCGCAGCAGATGCAGCGATTCTGGTCTGCTCTGCCAAGGACGGCATCACCGTTGGTTTTGAGAAGGCTTGGAAATACTGTGAAGAGCGGAATATGCCCCGCTTCATCTACATCTCTAAGGTAGACGAGGACAATTCCGATTACAATGCAACCTTTGATGCTCTCCGGGAAAAGTACGGCAACAAGATCGCTCCTGTGGTTGTTCCCATTTGGGATGCAAACCGTAAGGTCACCGGCATTATCGATGTGCTGAACAAGCGCGCTTATGAGATGCAGAATCTGAAGCGGGTGGAGATCGACATTCCCGAAGGTAAGGACGAGGTCATCGAGGACTTCAATTATGCCCTGAAGGAAGCTGTTGCCGAGACCGATGAGGAGTTGATGGACAAGTTCTTCAACGAAGAACCCTTTACCTATGCGGAAATGATCAAGGGTATGCACCAGGGTGTGAAGGACCTGAGCCTGTTCCCGGTTCTGTGCGGCTCCGGTATGGATTGTCTGGGCAGCCTGATGCTGATGGATCACATTATTGATCTGCTGCCCAACCCCATCGAGGGTAACTACCACAAGGCTACCTTGGCTGACGGCACTACCGAGGAATTTGTTGTTTCCCCCGGCGGTGTTCCCTCCGCCTTCGTATTTAAGACCGTTTCCGACCAGTACGGCAAGTACTCCTTCGTGAAGGTTCTCTCCGGCGAGATTACCTCCGATACGACTCTGGTGAATGCCCGCACCGGCGAGACCGAAAAGCTGGGCCGTCTGTACTCTATGTGCGGCAAGAAGGCAACTGAAGTGAAGCAACTGACCTGCGGCGACATCGGCGCCATCGGCAAGATGGATAAGGTCAAGACCGGCGACACTCTGTGTGACCCCCGTAAGGTGGTTAGCCTGAAGCAGATTCCTTATGCGCAGCCCTGCTACTCCCAGGCCATCGCGCCTAAGGCTAAGGGTCAGGAAGAAAAGGTTGCTGCAGGTCTGGCAAGACTGAACGAGGAAGATCCCTCCTTCACCGTGGTCAACAACGCGGAGACCCATCAGATGGTCCTGTCCGGCGCCGGCGATCAGCATCTGGATGTGCTGGTTTCCAAGCTGAAGAGCCGTTTCGGTGTGGATGCTGAGCTGAGCCCCGCAAAGGTTGCGTTCCGTGAGAAGATTAAAAAGACTGTGGAAGCCCACGGCCGTCACAAGAAGCAGACCGGCGGTTCCGGCCAGTTCGGTGACGTATGGATTCGTTTCTCTCCCCAGGACGAGCAGGACGAGCTGATCTTCGATGTAGAAGTTGTGGGCGGCGCAGTTCCCAAGAACTTCAACCCCGCCGTTGAAAAGGGTATCCAGGAAGCTGTTCTGAAGGGACCCCTGGCAGGCTACCCCATGGTTGGTCTGAAGGCCGTTCTGTACGATGGCTCCTACCACCCCGTCGACTCCAACGAAATGGCATTTAAGCTGGCTGCTATTCTGGCCTTTAAGGAAGCTATGCCCAACGCAATGCCCACTTTGCTGGAGCCTGTTGGCGCCCTGGCAGTTACCGTTCCCGAGGATTACGTGGGCGATGTGATGGGCGATTTGTCCAAGCGCCGCGGCCGTCCTCTGGGTATGAACCCCGACTCCGACGGCAACACCGTTGTTGAGGCTGAAGTTCCCATGGCTGAAATGGGTAACTATGCCATCGACCTGCGGGCTATGACCCAGGCTCGCGGCTCCTTCACACTGGAGTTTGTCCGGTACGAGGAAGTGCCCAAGGCAAGCCAGCAGAAGATCATTGACGAAGCCAAGAACGACGACTAATCTGTAATAACCAAAATAACCAAAGCGGTGCAGAGTTTTCTGCACCGCTTCTTTTTATTTGTCTGCCGGCAAACTGCCCAGCAGCTCCAAAATCTGCCGGCAATGCTCCCGTTCCTGCTGGGCCATACGGGCGTAGACCTGCCCGTACTCCGGGTCGTTTGACCGGGATTCATACTGGGCAAGACACCGCATCTCCCGCCCGTAACACCGCCTTAAAATGACCGATACAGGTGCTTTGTCCACAGGGGGCGGCGCGGGAATATCCGGCTTGCCTGCGCCTTGCAGGGCGTAAATCCCTTTCAGGCAGGCCATATGGGACTGCTCCTCCTGCCCGATTTTCCGCAAAATTGCGGCAGCATTCCCCTGTACCCGACGGGATAGAGACAGATAAACGGCGGCATCCGCCCATTCCTCTGCAATCAGCCCCTGCAGCCCGTGGGTGGGATTTGCTGCGACCTCTCCCTGTACCCGTTGCCATACCCGGGCAGCTTTTGCTCTATCAATGGTTTCCATAGTATCCCTTCCTCTCCATATTTACTCTATTAGTATAGGGAAGGGGATGTGCGGATTTTGGGAAAATTTGTTCCGAAAAAAGAAAAAATCCTCTTTCCTTTCTCGGTCAAATGTGCTAAAATAAGGATAAGCGTAATGTAAGGAGAGATGTATATGCCCAGAACCAGTAACAAAGCCGATCTGATTTTGGAGTTTGTGAATAAATTTGTCCAGGAGAACGGCTTTGCCCCCTCTGTCCGGGAAATCGGCGCGGCGGTAGGCTTAAGCTCTACTGCCTCTGTCAGCTACCATTTACAGCAGCTGCAGAATAAGGGCTTGCTCCTTTCCTCCGGCGTGAAGGGCCGCAAACGGGCGCTGGTCACCTCCCAGCGGCCGGGTCAGATTCCCGTGGTGGGTGTTGTCACCGCCGGCATGCCCATTCTGGCTTTGGAAAATCAGGAGGGAACCATCTCTTGGGACGGAGACCCCGCCTGCTTTGCCCTCCGTGTCCGGGGCGACAGTATGATAAACGCCGGAATCTTAAGCGGCGATATGGTGGTTGTCCGCCCCCAAACCACCGCCGACGACGGCCAGATCGTGGTTGCCCGTATCGATGACGAAGCCACCGTCAAGCGCCTCCGGCGCCGGGACGGACGGGTGTGGCTGATGCCGGAAAACGATGCCTACAGTCCTATCGATGGCAATCAGGCGGAAATCATCGGTCTTGTGAAAGCAGTCGTGAGAGAATATTAAAAAACACCGGAATCCCGTGGGATTCCGGTGTTTCTTTATTTTGCGACTTCTTCTTTTGGTTGGGGAGCAGGACGGGTGATCTGCCAAATGCCCACGATAATCAGCGCTGCGCCCAGCAGCAGCTGCCAGTTGGCCGGCTCTTTCAGGAACAGGATGCCGCCCACTGTAGTACACAGGGTGGACACCGCACCGAAGGAGGCGGCTTTGAATACGGACATCCGAGCCACTGCATAATTCACCAGCAGATTTGCGGCGATGGAGCAGAGCAGACTCAGACTCACCATAGGGATGGTGTAGGAGGGGACTGTCAGAGGCGCAAGATATGCCTGCACATTCCAGCCGGTGCTGTTAAGGGCCATAACGGTGAAACAGGCCGCAGAGGCGGAAAGCACCAAAAATGTTCGCTCATAGGGAGAAAACTCCAGAGAGACCTTCCGGTTGACGGTCTTATACAGAGCGGAAAACAGCAGCATCAGTCCCAGAAAGAAAAGTCCAATGGGATTAACCACACCCAGCTCCTTGCCGGATACCGTCATTAAGATAATGCCAATCACCGGCATCAGGCAGAAAAATGCCTGTCGTTTGGTGGGGTATTCCTTCAGAAACAGAATGCCTGTTCCGATGGTCACCACCGGCACTACCGCCAGCACCAGACCGGAAATGGTGGAATTGGTATGTAGTACACCATAGCTTTCTGTCAGAAAATAGGCAACCTGTGTGGCCAGCAAAAGTACCACAAGTCCCACGTGTTTACCCTTAAAGGAAATCTTGATTTTTCCCATCAGGACGGGAATCAGCATCAGCAGGGAAGAGAGAATAAATCTGTGGGACAGCAGAATATTGGGATTTGCGCCCTCTACACCGAAGGCAATTCGGGTGAGCAGGAAGCTAAAACCCCAGAAAACATTACCCAGCGTCACACACAGAATCGCAAGCGCAGATTGTTTTTTCATAATTACCGCCTCTTTTCTGTCCTCTATTATAGCATCGAAAACGCCGGTGTAAAGGCTTTTTTCTCTGCAACCCGGAAGAAAAAACGGGCGGAATTCTGAAAAAACGGAAGAAATGCAATTTTTTCCACAAAAAGGTTTACTTTTTAGTGGGTTTGTGCTATACTATTTCAGCATTATTGAAATTCTGCAAAAAAATAAGTAAAAAAGGGCGACAGGAGTTGCCCAAAACATTTGAAAGGAGTATTTTCAATGTCTCACAAGTATGTTTATCTGTTTACCGAAGGCAATGGCTCCATGCGGGAGCTGCTGGGCGGTAAGGGCGCTAACCTGGCAGAAATGACCAACATCGGTCTGCCTGTTCCCCAGGGTTTCACCATCTCCACCGAAGCCTGCACCCAGTATTACGAAGACGGCCGCAAGATCAACGACAGCATTCAGGCTGAAATTATGGAGTACGTAAAGAAGCTGGAAGATATCACCGGCAAGAAGTTCGGTGATAAGGAAAACCCCCTGCTGGTTTCCGTTCGTTCCGGCGCTCGCGCCTCTATGCCCGGCATGATGGACACCATCCTGAACCTGGGCCTGAACGAAGAGGTTGTGGAGGTTCTGGCTACCAAGTCCGGCAACCCCCGTTGGGCATATGACTGCTACCGCCGTTTCATTCAGATGTACTCTGACGTTGTTATGGAAGTTGGTAAGAAGTATTTCGAGGTTCTGATCGACGAAATGAAGGAAAAGAAGGGTGTTACCCAGGACGTTGAGCTGACCGCTGAGGACCTGAAGGAGCTGGCAAACCAGTTCAAGGCTGAGTACAAGGCTAAGATCGGCGCTGAGTTCCCCTCCGATCCTGTTGAACAGCTGATGGGCGCCGTGAAGGCTGTGTTCCGCAGCTGGGACAACCCCCGCGCTAACATCTACCGCCGTGAGAACGACATTCCCTACTCTTGGGGTACTGCCGTTAACGTTCAGTCCATGGCCTTTGGTAATATGGGCGACGACTGCGGCACCGGCGTTGCATTTACCCGTGACCCCGCTACCGGCGCAAAGGGCCTGATGGGCGAGTTCCTGACCAATGCTCAGGGCGAAGACGTGGTTGCAGGTGTTCGTACGCCTATGCCCATCTCCGAGATGGCTGACAAGTTCCCCGAGGCATTTGC
>JAZSAD010000007.1:0-6357 GCA_045601715.1 Faecousia sp. | reverse complement strand
TGGGCAAGCACGAAACCTTACTGGAAACCTCTGATATTTATCGTGAAGTCTATGAATCTCAGGTGAAAGGAGGCGAGGAATAATGCCTCCTATCCGTATGAAGGGTGACGGCCGCAAGGCAAAAGACCCCAAAAAGACATTACTCCGACTGCTCAGCTATATGAAACCCTATCGGGGAACAATGGTTTTGGTTATCATTTGTATTTTGATTGGTTCTTTGGCTACCGCCCTCAGCAGTTATTCTCTCGACCCTCTGATCAACAACTATATCAAGCCCCTTACCGGGCAGGAAAACCCCAACTACCTGCCTCTGATCAAATTCCTCATCGGAATGGGCATCGTATATGTACTGGGCATCGTGTCCTCATTCTTGTACAACTACCTGATGGTCCGGGTAGGACAGGGTACGCAAAAGACCATTCGGGACGACATGTTCCGCCATATGCAGAAGCTGCCCATCCGCTACTTTGACACCCATCCGGCAGGTGACGTAATGAGCCGCTACACCGCGGACATTGACACCCTGCGGCAGATGATCACCCAGGCCCTGCCCAACTGCATCTCCTCTATCGCCACCCTGGTGACCGTGTTTGCTTTGATGATTAAGGCATCTCCCATTTTGACCGCTGTGGTGGTAATCACCGCCTTTGGCATTGTCTATATCACCAAGAACGTGGCTATGTACTCCGCCAAATTCTTTATCGGTCAGCAGAAATCTCTGGGTAAAGTCAACGGCTACGTGGAAGAAATGATTTCCGGTCAGCGGGTTGTTAAGGTCTTCTGCCGGGAGCAGACCTGCAAGGGTGAATTCAACGAAATCAACGAGGAGCTCCGGGGCAACGCCTTTAAGGCCGGCGCATTTACCAATATGATGGGCCCCGTGAACAACAATCTGGGCTACATTCAGTACACCATTCTGGCAATTATTGGCGGCTACGTGGCCATCGCATCGAATGGCAATCTGCTGGATCTGGGCGGACTGGCTGCCTTCCTGCTGCTGAGCCGGAAGTTCAATATGCCCATCGGTCAGGTCAGTAACCAAATCAATGCCATCGTGATGGCGCTGGCCGGCGCGGAGCGTATTTTCGAGCTGATGGACGAGGAAGTGGAAACCGACGACGGCTATGTAACTTTGGTGAATGCCAAGGAAGAAAACGGCGTACTGGTGGAGTGTAAGGAAAGAACCGGCCGCTGGGCATGGCGCCATCCCCATCAGGCTGACGGCTCTGTCACCTACACCGAGCTCAAGGGTGATATCACCATGGACTCCGTGGACTTCGGCTATGTGCCGGAAAAAACGGTGCTCCACGATGTGACTTTGTACGCCAACCCCGGTCAAAAATTAGCATTCGTTGGCGCTACCGGCGCGGGCAAGACCACCATTACCAACCTGATTAACCGGTTCTACGATATCGCCGACGGCAAAATCCGCTACGACGGCATCAATATTAACAAAATTCGCAAGTCCGACCTGCGGAAAAGCTTGGGTATCGTTCTCCAGGAGACCAACCTGTTCACCGGTACGGTGATGGAGAATATCCGTTACGGCAACCTGGATGCCACCGACGAGGCGTGTATTGCCGCGGCAAAGACCGCCAACGCCCACGACTTTATTACCCGACTGCCCGAAGGCTACAACACCATGCTCACCGGCAACGGTGCCCAGCTTTCTCAGGGGCAGCGCCAGCTGATTGCAATCGCCCGGGCGGCGGTGGCAGACCCCCCTGTGATGATTCTGGACGAGGCAACCTCTTCCATCGACACCCGTACGGAAGCCTTGGTACAGGAGGGTATGGACGCGCTGATGCAGGGCAGAACCACTTTCGTGATTGCCCACCGGCTGTCTACCGTCCGGAACTCCGACTGCATTATGGTGCTGGACCACGGTAAGATCATCGAACGTGGCACCCACAACGATCTGATTGCCCAGAAGGGCACCTATTACCGACTCTACACCGGCGCATTCGAATTGGAATAAGCAAAAAAGCACCCCGATGGGGTGCTTTTTTGAATGCAAAATGAAGGTGTCAACTCTGCCGACATATTATAATCATTGCCGAAGGCAATACCACAATTTTGCATTTTACACTTTGCACTTTACATTTTAAAAGCCCAAGGGTATCCCCTTGGGCTTTTGTATCACTTTGTGCCGAAGATACGGTCACCCGCGTCACCCAGACCGGGGACGATATAGGCGTGCTCGTTCAGCTTTTCGTCAATAGCGGCTACATAGATGTCCACATCGGGGTGAGCCTCCTGGACAGCCTTCACACCCTCGGGGCAGCCGATGATGTTCATCATAATAATGTTACGGCAGCCGTGCTTCTTCAGAAAATCAATAGCTGCGATGGCGCTGCCGCCGGTTGCCAGCATGGGGTCAACCACAAATACCTGCCGGTTGCCGATATCCTCCGGCAGCTTGCAGTAGTATTCCACAGGCATATGGGTCTCCGGGTCACGGTACAAACCGATATGGCCCACCTTGGCAGAGGGAATCAAATCCAGCATATTGTCCACCATACCCAGACCTGCCCGAAGAATAGGGATAATCGCCAGCTTCTTGCCTGCCAGCTTATAGCACTTCGCCTTTGCCACGGGAGTCTGCACCATCACTTCCTCCACGGGAAGATTCCGGGTGGCCTCATAGCACATCAGACCGGAAATTTCGCCCACCAACTCACGGAATTCCTTAACGCCGGTCTTTCTGTTACGCAGGATCGCCAGCTTATGCTGGATCAGGGGATGGTTTAATTCGTGTACAACACCCATAATCTTTTTCTCCTTTATTTCTCTTCCCGGGCAAGGCGCTCCCGCTCCGCCTGGGATAATCTCAGATAATTGGGGGCGAGGATGCCGCCGTCGCCGATTTGCCCGGCATCTATCAGCTTTTGCGCCACTAACGCAACGCCGCTTGCCCGCTGATGCATACGGTGTTCCGGGGGCAGAACCAGTCCCGGCACACCTGCTACCAATGTATTATAACACAAAACTGCGCCGTCTCCAACCAGAAAAATCGGTTTTTCGTAATTTTTTAATGTTTCTCCCAGTTCGGCAAAGGAAATGGCGCAATCGTCCAGCAGTCTTGTGAGCTTGCCGCCCTCAGCGCGGAAGATGGCCGTGTAGGTCTGATTCCGGCGGGCGTCCATAGTGGGAACGATGTAGCCGTCATACACACCAAGACCCTCTGCCATAGCCTCCAGGGTGGACACGCCGTAGCAGGGAATCTCTTTACCCCAGGCAAAGCCCTTTGCCGCTGCCACACCGATACGCACACCGGTGAAGCTGCCCGGGCCGTTTGCCACCGCCACAGCGGTGATATCCGCTACGGTTTTACCGCAGCTATCCAGCAATGCTTCCGCCATAGACATCAGGGTTTGGCTGTGGGTCAGGCCGGTATTCTGATACCCCTCACCCAAGAGAATACCGTTGTCCAGCAGCGCCACCGATGCGGCTTTTGCGGAGGTCTCAAAGGCTAAAATCATCTATTTCGCCCCCTGTAATGGTAATTTTCCGGGATTCCTCCCCTAATTTTTCAATGGTAACGGTAATGGGATTTTCCAGCGCGTCCTCCACATTCTCGCTCCACTCCACGGCGCACACACCGCCCCGCTCCAGATAGTCATCCCAGCCGATGTCAAACAGGTCGTCAGCAGAGTGCAGACGGTACATATCAAAGTGAAACAGTGGCAGCCGCCCGGACAGGTATTCGTTGACGATGGTATAGGTGGGACTGGTGACCGGGTCCTGGATGCCCAAGCCACGGGCAAGCCCCCGGGTAAAGGCAGTCTTGCCCGCGCCCAAATCACCCCAATAAGCGATGACCGCACCGGGTTTTAATTTCTCCGCCAGCTTGATCCCGATTTCCTCGGTCTGACCCGGCGAATTGGTGATAAATTCCATAAAAACTCCTTCGCGCCCTGCCTTCCCCCGGGGGAAGGCTTTTTATTGGCTGTTCTTCAGCTTTTCGGCCTGGTCGGCGGTGGCAAGGGCGTCAATAATCTCGTCAATGGCTCCGTCCATAATCTGGTCGATTTTATAGAGGGTCAGGCCAATCCGGTGGTCGGTGACACGTCCCTGAGGGAAATTATAGGTGCGGATGCGCTCGTTCCGCATACCCGTACCCACCTGGCTGCGGCGCATACCGGTCACCTGGGCATCCAGTTTTTCCTGTTCAATCTCATAGAGCTTGGAAGCAAGCATACGCATACATTTTTCCCGGTTTTGCAGCTGGCTCCGCTCCTCCTGACAGGCAACCACAATGCCGGAGGGCTTGTGAATCAGCCGGACAGCGGAGCTGGTTTTATTCACGTGCTGACCGCCGGCGCCGGATGCCCGGTACACCTGCATTTCAATGTCCGCAGGATTGATCTGCACTGATGCTTCTTCCATTTCCGGGAGCACCGCCACGGTGGCAGTAGAGGTGTGGACACGACCGCCGGACTCGGTTTCCGGCACGCGCTGTACACGGTGGACACCGGACTCATATTTCAGTCGGGAATAGGCGCCCCGTCCGTTAATGACGAAGTCCGCCTCTTTCACGCCGCCCAGCTCTGTTTCATTGTAGTTCATGAGTTCAATGGCCCAACCCATCTTTTGGGCGTACATAGCGTACATCCGGAACAGGCTGTGGGCAAACAGGGCGCTTTCCTCACCGCCCACGCCGCCGCGGATTTCCACGATAACACTCTTGTCGTCATTAGGGTCTTTGGGCAGCAGGAGAATCTGTAATTTGCCGTGGAGGTCTTCCATAGCAGCCTTGGCCTCTTGATAAGTCTGCTGACACAGCTCCTTCAGAACCGGGTCGCTCATCAGTTCCTGCGCTTCCTGCATATCGGTTTGGGCCTGCCGATAGGCCCGGTAGGCCTCGATAATCGGCTCCAAGTCATTCCGCTCCCGCAGAATGGCAGCAGCCTTTTTCGGGTTGTTATAAAAATCCGGCTGCTCGGAGCGGGCGCAGATTTCTTCATAGCGGCTCTCCACCGCCTGCAATTTATCCAGCATAACATTCTCCTTGGGTTTTCTATGGATACTATACCCCATTTTTGCGCCTTCGTCAATTGATTTGTGCGTAGGGCGGGGCCTTGGTCCCGCCGTCGACAAAAGAAAGATTCATCGGCGGGAGCAAGCCCCCGCCCTACATTATCATTGTCAATTTTTCGCTTTTGTGCTATGATAAGAAAAAATGTCCCGGGAGGGATTTTATGGGAAAATGTTTGATTTTCTGCGCTGCCGGTTTTGACGCTCTGGCAGAAGCAATACAGAAGGACGATTACATTCTGGCAGCCGATGGCGGTCTGCTCCACACGAAAAAAATGGGTCTCACACCCAACGGCATTTTGGGGGATTTTGACTCCCTGGGTTACACCCCGGTGGGAAGCACCGTGTTCCCCGTGGAAAAGGACGACACCGACGCTATGCTTGCCATCAAAAAAGGACTGGAACTAGGCTATCGGGAGTTTCTCATATACGGCAGTCTGGACGGTCCCCGGCTTGACCACACCGTTGCCAACTTTCAGGCTTTGCAATATCTGGCAGACCGGAATGCCACTGGGTATCTCATCGGTAAGGATTATATCGTCACCTGTGTCAAGGACGGAAGTATCCGTTTTGGCTGGGAAGCAACCGGTATCGTGTCCGTGTTCTGTATGGGTGCAGATGCGGAAGGGGTCACCCTTACGAATTTACAGTATCCCTTGGAAAACGGCGTTCTCACTGCCGGCTTCCCCTTGGGGGTCAGCAACCATTTTATCGGTAAACCGGCGGAAATCTCCGTAAAAAAAGGGAGTCTGCTGGTACTTTACGACCGAAAGAACGGTCTTCCCGAAAGATAACAAAAAGGCGTGTCTTATGACACGCCTTTTCTTATTTTTCTTCTCAGGAGATAAAGTCCGTCTTATTTTGTTACCGTAAATTCTGCCCAGAGCTGACCGCCCACACTGTTGTTGGGCACAATCTTACCCCAATCATTCTGCTCATCTACGGAAAACTCAGTACGGAAGCGATATTTTCCCGCCTCGTTGATTACAAAGGGAAATGTCAGAATATAGGTTTCTTCTTTGGTTTCACCCGGGTCCAGCAAGTATGCAAGCTGCGTAAATGCCGCATTCTCCACTGCCTGACACCAAACCCACTGACCATCTTCCTCCCGTTCCACGACAAAGCTTTCCCCGTAGATAACAAGATGCTCTGTTTCATTACGGAGACTGAGAGTCAAGTTCAGTTCTCCATCCTTCCACGCACCCTCCACAATTTGGGCGCTCACGCCTTCATAGTCCGTTTGTATTGCATCAAAAGAAACGGAAAGCGCTTTTTCCTGCTTGCACGCCCCAAGAGAGAGCAAAAGCAAAACATTCAACA
>JAZSAD010000006.1:0-2931 GCA_045601715.1 Faecousia sp. | reverse complement strand
GCCACCACGACCACCACCGAGACCGTAGCGGAAACCACCACCACCGAGGCTCAGACCACCACCGCAACCGAGACGGCGGCACCCACCACCACCGCAACCAAGGCGCCTACCACCACCAAGGCGCCCACCACCACGGAAAAGGTGACCACCACCACCACCGTGACCTATGCCCCCGTGCCCGAGTCCATCAGCATTTTGGCGGTGGGCAACAGCTTCTCCGTGGACGCCATGGAGTATGCCTATCAGATCGCCCGGGATCTGGGCATCGAGGAGATCGTCCTCGGCAATCTCTACATCGGCGGCTGTACGCTGGCAACCCATGCTGCCAATGCTGCCGGCGACCTCGGAAAGTATACATATTACTATAACGACAACGGCACATGGACTTCCACCGGCAGCTATAAAATCAGCACCGCTCTGGAAAGTCGCACTTGGGACTATGTATCCATGCAGCAGGGCAGCCCTGTCAGCGGCGTGGAAAGCAGCTACAACGATGATCTGACGAATCTGATCGCCTATGTGCAGGAGCGCTCCGATGCAAAGCTGGTCTGGCACATGACCTGGGCCTATCAGCAGAATTCCACCCACAGCGCATTCCCGACCTATAACAAAGACCAGATGACCATGTATAACGCCATCGTGTCGGCTGTGCAGAACAAGATCGTCACCAACAGCGACTTTGATCTGATCGTTCCCAACGGCACAGCGGTGCAAAACTCCCGTACCTCTCTGCTGGGCGACACCACGACCCGGGACGGCTACCACATGAGCTATGATTACGGTCGTTATCTGACTGGACTGCTGTTTGTTAAAACATTGACCGGCTTGGATATTTCCAATGTCACCTATGCGCCCTCCGGCGTGGATGCGGAAGAAAAGGCCATTGCCATTGAATCGGTCAATCACGCGTCCGCAAAGCCCTTTGCGGTGACGAAGTCGAAGCATGTAAATGAAGTGCCCGAAGAAGGCTATATTCTGCTGCAGACACCGATTTATCAAGGCGCTTACTGGCATCCCCAGAAGAATGGCAGTTATAACGAACTGATCGACGATCAGAGCAACAGCCCGAATTTCTTCACCACCATTCGCTTTACCCGGGAGACACTGCCTGTTGGCTCTATCATCACGCTGGAAAGCGGCTGGCAGTACCGTCCCGACGGTTGGGTGACCGACGCGCTGCAAACGGGCACCCGCGAGAGCGCTACCACCAAGGCATTCCAGATCGTCACGGAGGAATGGTGGAAAAACTATTCCATCCGCAGTTTCAATGTTTCCCGCACAAGCGGCGGCTCTGTCATGGATCTGACGGAAGAAGAAATGCGATCGATCTTCCGGATCTATGTGCCGGAAGAAAAGCATTCCCATGCCTACACCTCTGCCGTCACCACCCCCAACTGCACCGAGCAGGGCTACACCACCTATACCTGCACCCTCTGCGGGGACACTTATGTGGATGACTATGTGGATGCTACGGGGCATGATTATGCAAACGGCAGCTGTGTAAATTGCGGAGATACCCTGACCGGGAAAAAGGTTTCCATTCTCAGCCACAGTATGTCTACTTATGCCGGTGTTTCCAACAGCACCGCAGCCAATTCAACCCTTGGAAACAATGATGTGTATTACACCGAGGGTCGGCACGATGTATATCTGGAGGATACCTGGTGGCAGCAGGCCATTGATGCGCTGGGAATGGAACTTCTCGTCAATAACTCCTGGAGCGGTTCTTGTGTGTTTATGCCGAGAAAGGGCGAAGCATCTGTCGGTTACGGTGACAGAGCGGTTAACTTGCACAATGATCACACCGGTGAAGAACCTGACATCATTTTTGTGTATCTGGGCTGCAACGACTTCGCCTATTATAAGGATACCTTCGGAAAAGCAGCCGATGTGGATTATGCAGCACTCATTCAGGATAATGGCGACGGAACTTACATCTATGCAACTCCCGCAACTGCCTGCGAAGCTTATGCGATCATGCTGCATAAGATCGAAACCCGTTATCCGGATGCCGAAATTTACTGTATAACTTCAACTGCGAGAAGAGAAACAGACTATACGGGTGACAGTTATCCGGACGCAGGCCAGCCTACGGCATACAGCGCAGAACTTCAGCAGATTGCAAAATATTATGGCTACCCCGTCGTTGATCTTGAAAATGCAATCCCGAAAGATGTTGAGATTTTTGACAAATACATGGGCGATAAGCGTGCCCACGCCAATGCGCTGGGCATGGATCAGATCACCAATGAAGTGCTTTCCGTTGTGCTGGGCAAGGATGCTGAGATCTGCCATGTGATCTGTGAGGATGGTATTGTGGCAGAGCAGGCCGTTCTGCTTGGCGGCAGTTACAGCGCTGAGGTTGAACTCCGGGAAGGCTATTCCGTAGTTGTAACAATGGGAGGCGAAGATATCACCGCCGAAGTCTGCAACAACGGTAAAATTTCCATCGACGAGGTGACTGGCGATATCGTTGTTTGTTCTGAGATCCAGAGAGATCCTTTGGCTTTCCATTGGGTAATTCAGGACGATGCGTTGGTCAGTGTCGGTGATACGGATAACGCAGCAAGCAAACTGTCAGGAACGATCGAAAATGGTGTGCTCAATGACACCATATATCAGTTGGAAACGGCTGTGGTTTTGAAGCACGATCTGCCCTGGGCGGTTGAGTGGAAATGTTCTGAAGATTGGCGCGGTGCTGTGCTGTCTTCTCACGAAGAAGCTGCAACAAAGGGCATGACCTACCTGTCCCGTGTTAATGGAGGACAGTTGTGCTTCGGAACATATACAGGGTCTCAGTACGATAATTACGGCATTGATATCTGCTATTTGAATTACGATACCCACACTTATCTCGTGGAAAACCGTATTGCTGCGGACGGCAGCAACATGATTTGGCTGTATGTGGATGGGGAAGAAATCGGCCCGATG
>JAZSAD010000005.1:0-8552 GCA_045601715.1 Faecousia sp. | reverse complement strand
AACTCCTTGTAGTCGGTGGATTTTGTCTGTTACACGGCGGTGTTCTGCCAATATTCGATCCAGCGCCGGTGTACCAAACTCCATATGAATGTGTTAATGAGGGTGAAAACTGCGCCTTGGGTAATCAGGAACGTGAGTGTTCCAAAGAGAAATACCCATAAGGTAGAGGAGGCTGAAATGCCGATGGGCAAGACGAACAAAAAGTCCAAGGTGAGAAATGCCAAAGTGTGAGCGATGTTGTCCCTGGATTTCAGCGTTTGCCAAAAGTCCTTGGCAAAGGAGGGGGGCGGGAATTTGAGCTTTTTGACATATTCCCGCCTGACCTGCTTGTCGCTGCGTCTTGTCCGGTAGAGAAATACCAGCATTAGAACCAGGGAAATGCTTGCCAGGAGGATGCTCAGTATTTTCTCAGGGATGAGCTTTTGCAGCGGCAGTCTGGGAAATATCACCAGATGACATAGAAAACTGCAAAAAAACATCATAAAGACATAACCCAGGGCAAAGGAGAATGTGTTCCACAGCCTTTTCAGGTATCGCTTCCACATATCAGTTCTCTCCTGTGTTACTGCCACTTTTCCAGGGGCAGGAGCATATCCACAGAATCGCTGTTTCCGGTGTTGATATACAGCTTCACGCCGGGGAGGATCTCCTGAATGGCCTCGTAGTACATACGGGACTTGGTGATGGCCGGGTCACGGGCGTACTCGGCATACATGGCCTCAAACATAGCCACCTGCTGCACCGCCTCGTTGATACGCTTCTGCTTCAAAAATTCCGCATTCTGGGTCAGCTTGTCGGCTTCCGCCTGCGCCTTGGGCAGCTCGGCATTCTGGTAGGCTTTGGCATCATTCACCACGGTGTCTGCCTGCTGCTTTGCGGTTTCCACCGCCTTAAAGGCTTCAATAACTGCCACCGTGGGAGGCTCGGAGTCCTGGATCTTCACATCCACCAGGGTCAGGCCGATGTTGTAGTCTGCCAAAATCTCGGTGACCAGGTCCTTTACACGCATTTGGATACTCTCCTTGCCGTCGGTGAGGACGGAGTCCACACCGGAGGAGCCGACCACGTTACGCACCTGGGACTGAATCAAATTCCGCAGGATCTCTTCCGGCTGGGTGGAGGAGAACAGGTAGGCTACCGGGTCGGAGACCTTGTATTCCACGAAGAAATCGATGTTGACGATGTTGTAATCGCCGGTGATCATGGAGCTTTCGGCGGTGTTGACGGTGTAGCTGTCCTTTCCGTCGCTGCGGTAGCCCAGCTCAATTTTCTGGTAGACATTCACATCCACCTTCTTTGCCTGCTGGATGCCAAAGGGCAGCTTGAAGTGAACGCCGGCATCGGTCACATCGGTGACTTTGCCGAAGGTGGTGACCACCGCCTGCTGCTTATCGTCCACGGTGTAGAAGCAGGTGCCTGCCAAAATCAGCAGGAAAATCACCGCAAATACGCCGATCAGCAGCCTCTTCAGCTTTTTCAGGTTAATGGGTTTCTTGGGGTCGATGTTTACGAAATCTTCCATTTTAGTCATTCCTTTCTGTTTGTTTCATATTCTTTTCCATTTCTTCCGCATCCCGGGTTGCACTGCCGGAGAGCCAAGCAGGGAGCATCAGCCGCAGGGAGCGTCTGGGCCGCCTTTTGGGGGCGGTCAGCTCTGACAAGGCATAATTCTGCATTGAATTGCCTGCGGGTTTATCAAATTGCCGGATTCGGTAGCCGGAGCCGTTTGGGTCACTGTTCCAACGCATTTCCGTCAGTCCTTTCCTGTAAGGTGCTTAACATTCTTGTGGTTTCCTGGGCCATACGGGCGGCAAGCCAGGCGGTGAGCATAATCCGCAGCACCTCTTTGACCCGCTGTTTTGCCCCGGGGACAGGCTCCTGGTAGTCGGATAATTCCTGGTCCAGGACGGTGTCCCGGTTTTCTGCCTTGTATAGCTCCCTGGAACGGGCGGCAAGGCGGACAAACATAAAGTACAAGTCGCTGTCGTCGATCATGTCGTCGGCTTCGTTGTCCAGCTGGCCGTTCACATAGCCGAGCAGGCTGCAAATGTCCGGCAGAGGCAACACACCTTTCAACATGTTGATGTTTATGATGCGACACAGCTGCCGCAGGGAATAGTGCTTACGGTCGGGGTTTGTGAGAAATCCCCGCTTTACCCAATTCTGAATCGTGTAGCTTTCCAGTCCTGTTATGGCGGATACCTGGCTCAGCACCATTCCCCCCGGGAGGAACATGGCGCGGAACTGGGCTTCCACCGCAGCGCCGTCTTTTTCGGCGGCTGTAAGGACTGTGCCGGGAATTGTCCAGCTCATTCCTATCACACCTTTCTGCTATGTGGTGATATGATAATATCATATGGTCACGTGATTGTCAAGAGGGGTTTCGTGACTTTTTATAAATTTTTTTGGGATGCCAGGCCCCCTCTCTTACAAAAAATCCGTAGGGGAAATCAAAAATACCGCCGGAGGTGTTCTCCGGCGGTACAAGTTTAGGATTCGGGGGTTACGGTGACCCAGGTGTTGTTGTCTTTCAGCAGTTGGTATTGGTTGGTTTTCGGGTAGTAGTAATAGGTATATCCACCCAGGGGCATTTCCGGGTCGCTCTTGTTCAGCTGACCTTTCCAGAAGATCCGTTCCTCATTAGCGTCGTAGGAGAACTGCTCCATGTAATACACCTGGGGCAGAATGGTCATCTTTTTGGCGGTCATATCAAAGAAGGCGTAGCGGTTGCTGTTTTCGATGAGAAGCAGCCAATCGTGGGAATCCCGGTAATAGCTCAGGAAATTGATGTCCCCGTATTGGGATTCGTAAACAGGCGTGGGATTCTGTCCGTGGAGGTCTGTTCGCCAAATCTTCCGGGGATCACTCTGCCGAACGAAGTAGATATAATCATTGAACTGATCCCACTCCCATTCGCTTACCGCCTCGCCGGAAATGGTATAGACCGCGCCGTCATCCACGGCATACAGACCGTTTTCTGCCAAAGCCTTCAGGGTATAGGGCTTTCCGTTGTAGCCAAAGTCAATAACCTCGCTGTTTGGACGATTGTGGTACACAAAGTATTTATAGATTCCCGTGGAGACTATGCCGTTTGGTGTGGACGGCAGGTGCAGGGAGGAGAGCATGATCTCTGCATAATCGCTCTCGTTTTCGATCTCGATGCAGGTCAGCACCCGGTAAGGCGCGTTTTCGTTGCCGGGATTGGGCGCAAGGCGGAGCAGGATCTTTCCCTCAAAGAAGCGCTCGTCATTGTAGTTAAGCAGGTAGATCGTGCCGTCGTCGGTTCGTTTTCCGTCTACCATTTTGACATTCCCTTCTCCTACTGCACCGGCAGGCGCGCCAAAGTAGCAATCGGTATCGGGGAAATATTCCATCTTATCCAGCCACACCTTGTTGGATTGCTCTAAGGTAATGCCCAGATAGTCCTGAAGCACCTGGTTCATCATAGTGACCGGCAGACGATACAAATCCTTTGCATTTTGGGGATAGTCCGGGTAGATGCCCTGAATGAATGCCCATTCCTCCGGTGTCCAGTTGCTTTCGTAGCTGACATCTCCAAAGCCATTGTTAAACAGCGTATCCAAATTCACATCTTCCGGAACGGCGAAGCCTTTTATTTCTCCCAAATTCCATCCGCAGAACAGAAGGATATTGTACCAGTTGATTTCTCCGTTTTCTTTACCCAACCCGGAAAACAGCTCTGTGAAGTATGCCAGTTCGTCCGGGGTCAGGGGTGTGCCGGGGATGGTGTCCGGGAGCTTTTCGGTTGCGTTGGGTTTTGTGGTATTTTGGGTAGGTTTGGTGGATTCGGTGTTTTCGGAAGGTTTGGTGCTTTCGGTACTTTCCGTGGTTTCCACCGGGTCGTCGCCCGTCTGTTTCGCCGGCTTTTTGCCGCCGGTAAAGGTACAGCCGATGGCAATGGATGCCACCAAAATTAGACAGATAAGGGCATAAATGGCCATTTTCGGCCGTTTTACGATCATACTGATCCGCTGTTTCAGACCCTTGTCGCTGCCGGTCATGGTGGTGGCAGTCTGCAACAGGTCTGTGCGCTTGCGGCAGGTCAGGTCCACCAGCACCCGGCCGTAATCACCCCGCAGCTCCTCGCCCAAGGCGGTGATGGTAGCCTCGTCGCAGGCGATCTCTCCGTCCTCCCGGGACAGCACCGCTGCCCACCACACCAGGGGGTTATACCAGTGCAGCACGATGCATACGCACCGCAGTATCGACCAAAGGGCATCCCCGTGGCGGAAATGGGTGGTTTCGTGGGCCACGGAGTAATCCCGGTGGCGTGGCTCTTCTGCCACAGCCGGGGGGAGGTAAATAGTCGGCCGCAGCAGGCCAAACAAGCAAGGAGTTTCCACCTTGTCGGTAATATAAACGGGCAAACGGCCCTCCTTTTCCGGCTTTCGGGACTTGCGAAGGCGCAAAGCAAACCGCAGGTTAGACAGCAGGAAAACAAGTCCGAATACCGCCATACCCCCCAGCCATACCTTTTGCAGCAGACCCTTCACATCCCGGATGCGGGTGATGCTTTGGGCTTCCTGCTGGGTAAAGGTTTGGGGAACAGGCTTGGAAACGGGGGTTTGCTGGGTGTGATCCAGGGGCGGCTGGTATTCGTAGTAGCCGGTGGCGGTGCCGTCGGCGTGGTAGACAAAGTGTACCACCTGGTCTGCCAGCTCTATTTGTTGCACCACCGGCGCATTATCTATTGCGTTTTCCAGACTGATACCGGTGCTGCCCAGCTGCAAAGGCACCAAAAGCCGTACCAAAACAAGCGCCCACAGGCCGTACTGGAGGATCGGCTTGATCCGCTTCCGCAGCAAAAACCGCAGGCCGATGACGATGAGAATGAGGATACTGCTGCTAACGATCCATTGTGTCATAGCTATTTTCCCTCCAATCCATCCAAAAGCGCGTAGAGCTGATCGATCTCCTTTTGGGGCAGCGCGCGCTTATGGGTCATTGCGCTCACCAACAGGCTGATACTACCGTCGTACACCCGCTCCAAAAGGCTCTCCGTTTCCTGCAGAGCGACCTCCTCTCTGCGGAGCAGAGGGAAATAGGTCTTTACGCCGTCTTTTGTGGCGCAGCCGATCAGTTCCTTTTCCTCCATCCGCCGCAGCAGAGTCAGGGTGGTGCTGCGATTCCAGCCGGTTTTCTTCTTCATTGCCTCTGTGGCCTCCCGGCCGGTGAGCGAACCGGATTCCCACAGGCTCTCCATGACGCTCCATTGAGCGGCGGAGAGGTGATGATCTTGGTCGTGCATAGACTTTCCCTCCTTGTTTACATCTGTAAACACAACATATCATAGCTGTTTACATTTGTCAACAGCTTTTTGCGGATTTTTTCGCTTTAACCTCTTTACGAAACGGGGAAAATGATGTATGATATACTATATTATTATGGGGTGGTATTCATATGCCCCGAAAGGGATTGGAGGGCGGAAAAATGGCTTGCTTGAAATGCGGCAAAAAGACCAAGGACGACCAGAGCTTCTGCCCCCGATGTCTGGAGGTTATGGAACAGTATCCTGTGAAGAAGGATGTGCATATCCAACTGCCCAACCGCCCGGAAGTGACTGCGAAAAAAGCCACCCGGAAACGACGGGCCTTATCCTATGAGGAAGCCACAGTCCTTTGGCGGAAGCGGACAAGATGGCTGGCGGCGCTGGTCTTTTTACTGATGCTTCTGCTGGGCGTGGCAACTTTTCTGCTGGCAAAGGATTGGCTCACTCAAGAGCAGCCCCCCACCGGGCAGGATTTCACCACGGAACAGACCGTTGGTTGATTGTTTCACGTGAAACAATTCTACACTTCCGTGTTTCACGTGAAACACAGAAAGGAAACACTATGGCAAAAATAATTGCGGTGGTGAATCAGAAAGGCGGCGTGGGTAAAACCACCACCGCTGTGAATCTGACTGCCGCCTTACATGATTTGGGAAAGCGGGTGCTGCTCTGCGACTTTGACCCCCAGGCCAACGCTACCTCCGGTTTGGGTGTGGACAAGCGGAAGCTGAAAAACAGCGTCTATGACGCGGTGATTAACGAAGTGCCCACAGCCCAGGCAATTGTGAACACCAAATTCGGCGATGTGCTGCCGGCAACTGCGGATTTAGCGGGGGCGGCGGTGGAGCTGATTACTATGGAAAATGCCCAGTTCCAGCTGAAAAAGGCTTTGCAGCAGGTAGCAGGGGATTACGATGTGATTTTTATCGACTGTCCCCCGTCCCTGGAAATGCTGACCCTGAATGCCTTGGCGGCGGCGGACAGTATTTTGGTGCCCGTCCAGTGCGAGTATTACGCATTGGAGGGTTTGACGGACCTGATGAACACCCTGCGTATTGTAAAAAAGAGAATTAACCCCGCTTTGGAGATTTTCGGTGTGGCGCTGACTATGTTTGACGGACGGACCAATTTCTCCACCCAGGTGGCACAGGAGGTGCGGAAGCATTTTCCCGGCAAGGTGTTTGCTACTGTTGTGCCACGGAATGTCCGCTTGGCAGAGGCGCCCAGCCACGGTTTGCCCGTGACGGTGTATGACCGGCTCAGCCGGGGCGCAGCCGCCTATAAGGCAATGGCGGAAGAAATCAAAAAGAAACTCTGAAAGAGGTGAACCCTATGGCAAAAGGCTTAGGCAAGGGTCTTGGGGCGCTGATGGGGGATTTCGGTGAGGAAATCCGGGAGAAAAGTCCCTATCAAATGCTGCCCATTCATAAAGTAGAGCCTAACCCCAATCAGCCCCGTCGGGATTTTGACCCGGAGGAGCTCCAGTCTTTGGCGGATTCCATCGCCACCCACGGGGTGGTGCAGCCTTTGACTGTCCGGGAGATGGCCAGCGGCTATTATCAGATCATCGCCGGCGAGCGGCGCTGGCGGGCTGCCCGTATGGCAGAGCTTCGGGAGATTCCTGCGGTGATCGTCGATGCCGACGACAAAAAGGTTATGGAACTGGCGCTGATCGAGAATTTGCAGCGGCAGGACCTGAATCCTGTGGAAGAGGCGCTGGGTTATCAGACCCTAATGATCGAATATGGCCTGACTCAGGAGGAAACCGCTGCCCGGGTGGGGAAATCCCGTCCTGTGGTTGCCAATATGCTCCGTCTGTTGGCATTAAACGCAGATGTACTGGATATGGTCCGGGAGGGCAAGCTTTCCGCCGGTCATGCAAGAGCTGTTGCGGCCTTAAAAGCCGACAAGCTGCAAAAAGAGGCGGCGCAGAAGATTGCTGCGCTGGGACTTTCCGTGCGGCAGGCAGAACTCCTTTGCAAGAATCTGCAGAAAGCGCCTGCGCCCACCAAACCGGTGACCTTGCAGGTGGACTATGTGACAGAGTGCGAGAAAAAGCTATCCAAGCACCTGGGCCGGGGCGTGAAGCTGGTTGCCGGCAAGAAAAAAGGCCGTATGGAGCTGGAATATTACGATCAGGAAGATTTGCAGGTGCTCATTGACACACTGCTGAAATAAAAGGAATAAGGAGAAAAACGATGGAAAAGAAGCTTTACAAGAGTGAAAAAGACAAGAAGTTATGCGGTGTTTGCGCTGGTATTGCCAAGTATTTTTCTCTGGATGCCACAATTGTGCGTTTGGCATTGGTGGCTTTCTGCCTGCTGGGTGGCAGCGGCATTCTGGCCTACATTATCTGCGCCATTGTAATGCCCGAAGAACCTTCTGATATTATTGACGCATAAGAGGAAGTTAAGATGCAAGAGAGAGAACTGTATCGAATCAAAGAGGGTAAATGGATTGCCGGTGTTTGCACCGGTATGGCAGAGTATATGAACCTGTCCGTCACCGCGGTGCGCTGTATCCTGGTGGGTATGGGTCTGTTTTTCGGCGGCGGTGTGTTGGTGTACATTGCCAGCATTATTATGATTCCCTGGAAGCCGGAGGACGCAGAGGAGCAGGAAACAGAGCAATGAGAAAGATACTTTGTTTGCTGCTGGCGGCAATGATTTTCCTCACTGCCTGTCAGACAGTACCCCCGGCAGAAACCCCGGAAACCACCGGAACTGCCCCCACTACTGTCACCACCGCGCCAACCGTCCCGGAAACCACCGCGCCCACCGCTCCCACAGAGCCACCGGTCATGCATACCGTGTATTTCTGGACGGAGCAGAAGGTGACCAATACCCAAGGTGTGGGCGGCGTATACACCCGGACCTATGACGAAAAGGGTAATCTGCTGACGGATAGCTATGTTGCCGCAGATGGCAACACCACTTACAGCAATACCTATACCTACGACGAAACGGGCAAAATGCTGACCCGTGACAGTGTAGACTCCCATTCCACAACGGACCATACGGAGTATACTTACGATCCTGCCGGTCGGCTGGTGACGGAGATGTTTACCAACTCGGAAAACTATTCTGCAAAGGTGGATTATATCTATCGGGAAGATGGAAATATTGCGGAAAAAATTGCGGTTTATGACAAAACCCAGGAGATTACCGCCTATACCTATGACGAAAACAGCCGTCTATTGAAGGAAGAGCATACTGTCCGCGCCGGTGAGAAGGTGCAGCAGAGCGCGGTTATGGAGTATACC
>JAZSAD010000004.1:0-18877 GCA_045601715.1 Faecousia sp. | reverse complement strand
CTTCTGCTCAAAACCGGTAGCAATAACGGTAACACGCATCTCGTCCTCGAACTCCTCGGAGGAAGTTGCGCCAAAGATAATGTTGGCATCAGGGTTGGCAGCTTCCTGCACAATGCCGGCAGCGGTCTCAACCTCGTCCAGAGTCAGGTCCATAGAACCGGTAACATTCACCAGAACACCGGTAGCGCCGTTGATAGAGGTCTCCAGCAGGGGGCTTGCAACTGCAGCCAAAGCAGCCTGCTCCGCCTTGTCGCGGCCGGAAGCAACGCCAACACCCATATGTGCGCGGCCAGCTTCCTTCATAACTGCGGAAACGTCAGCGAAGTCCAGGTTGATGATCACGCGCTCGGAGTAACCAACCAACTCAGAGATGGAGGTAACAGCCTGCTTCAGAACATCGTCAGCGATGCCGAATGCGTTTGCGAAGGTAATCTTCTGATCGGTAACGTACTTCAGACGATCGTTGGGGATGATAACCAAAGAGTCAACCTTCTCGTGGAGAGCTTCGATGCCGGCCTCAGCCTGACGCATACGGTTAGCGCCCTCGAACTTGAAGGGCTTGGTTACGATACCAACAGTCAGGCAGCCAGCCTCACGGGCCAGGTCAGCCACGATGGGAGCTGCGCCGGTACCGGTACCGCCGCCCATGCCGGCGGTGATAAAAACCATATCGGTGTTCTCCAGAATCTTAGCAATCTGCGCTCTGGATTCCTCAGCGGACTTCTGGCCGATCTCAGGCTTGGAGCCTGCGCCCATACCGCCGGTGAGCTTTTCACCGATCTGAATCTTATTCTTACAATTGGACTTGTTAAGGTCCTGCTTATCGGTATTAATAACCACAAAATCAACGCCGCCTACACCGGCCTCGATCATACGATTAATAACGTTGTTGCCGGCGCCGCCGACACCAATTACTTTGATCTTAACAACGCGCTCCTGAAAATCTGCCATTGTGCTTTCCTCCTATGTATCGTTTTGCAAACCGGTATACCCAATTTGCCACAATTACAATATTACTCGTATATTCTATCGCATATTTTGGTTTCGGTCAATAGAAATTGTTATTTTTTTCGTCAAAATTTTATTATTTTTTAGCAGAAGTATTTTCAAAGGGTCTGTAACCCACTTCATTGGGCCAAATTGTAAAGCTTACATCCAGATATCCACTCTGATACTGTCCCAATTCTGCAACAGAGGACTTCATTGCGCCAATTTTGTATTCCATACGGGATACATCGCCCAGAGAAACCTGATAACGGTTATCATACATAAGAGAAAGCGCTCCCGGGTCGGATACATTTACAGTATCTACCACACCCATCACACCGTTTTTCTCCAACCCTGTAAGAATCTGAACAGCCGCGCTGAACTGCTCTGCTGCGGAAATGGGCGGCAAGGTTGCAATCATCTGATCGGAAGACTGGGTGCTGTTCCCTGTTTCCAGCTGGTATCCGGCTGCCTGCTCGCCGATTGCGCCGCTCTGAATTTTCACGCCCTCGATACGGGTGTGATTCTTCGATGCCGCTGTGTCGGTGCTGTCTACAATCCGGCCGGATGCATCCAGCAGCCACCAGGCGCCGTTGCTATCCTCCACTGCATAGACAACCTGCAGCTCTGTAATTTCAATATTAACCGTATCCGGCAATTTTATTCCTACCCGAACATCTCCCACATACGGCAGCTTTTCCTGAATTTTCGCAGTGATTTTCGCCTCACTCAAGGAAAGCAGGGCGTCACCGTCCTGAATGCCTGCCGCTTCCTTAA
The DNA here is from genome assembly GCA_045601715.1 of Faecousia sp. Taxonomy (GTDB): domain Bacteria; phylum Bacillota; class Clostridia; order Oscillospirales; family Oscillospiraceae; genus Faecousia. The sequence goes on along the minus strand of JAZSAD010000004.1, from coordinate 17,113 downwards.
TCTCCCACGGGGTGTATTTTTCCGTGCCGGAGACCATCACCTGTCCCACCTTGAAGAAGATGGACATCACCAGCACCACTGCCAGCACCACTGCCAGCACTGTTGCCATGTGGAGCAGAAAACGGTTGCGGTTAAAGGGCTTTGCAGGAGTATACTGCACCTGAATCTGGGATTCTTTTTTTGGACGGGGTTTTGCGCCGGTAATGTGCATTTTATTTCTTTGTTTGGTTTGCATTGCCTTTCTCCTTTTTCTTTGCCAACTGCTCCATCGCGGCACACAGACGTTCTGCGCTGTCCGGTACTGCAATGGCGTACAATGCTTTTTCCATGTTGATATATCGCGCTTTTTCTGAAAGCAGTTTTGTAATTTCATCATAGAGCCGCTGGGGGGTACATTCCTTTTCCGGAATCACAACTGCTGCGCCCTGGGCTTCCAAAGCCCTTGCGTTCTTTTCCTGATGATTGTCCGTCACATTGGGGGAAGGAATCAGAATACAGGGTGTGCCGGAGGCTGCAATTTCGCTACAGCTGGCGGCGCCCGCCCGGCTGATAATCACATCTGCCGCCGCCATAACAGTGGGCATATTATAGATATATTCCTGCATAGTGATGGCAGGATTGTTTTTCAGTTCAACACCCTGCTGCGCCACGTAACCCGGCATCCAATCCCGGGCAAAACCACCGTATGCGTGGATATGGCGGAAAGGATATCCTGCCGCCTGTTCCAAAGCAAACAGCTTGGCAGTCACCTCATTCATGACCCTTGCGCCCTGACTACCGTAGGCGGAGACCACAACCGGGCGGTCATCCAGCTGTAGCTCAGCGCGGGCATCGCACTTTTTGGTGTAGATAAACTCCCGACGGACGGGCATCCCCACCACCTCCACCTTTTCCGGATGGCGGTAGTATTTTGCGCTCTCAGGAAAGCACACCATCAGCTTATCTGCCCATTTTGCCACCATACGGGTAGTAAGGCCGGGCATCGCGTTGGCCTCGTGGACACAGATAGGAATTCCCAACTGCTTGGCTGCGTAGAGCGCAGGAAAACTGGCGTAACCACCTGTTCCCACAACCACATCCGCTTCAAATTCTTGGATGAGCTTTTTGCATTTTTTGATAGAAATCAGCACGCTTTTCACTGCCTGCAAATTGTTACGGACGGAACTGACAGACAGACTGCGTTCCAAGCCGTAGGCCGGCATAACAACCAGTTTATAGCCAGCTGCAGGCACCAATTTCTCCTCCATATAACCCTCGCCGCCGATAAACAGGATCTTCCAATCCGGGTGGCGTTCTTTCAGAGTGTTGGCAACTGCGATGGCAGGGTTAATATGACCGCCGGTGCCGCCGCAGGTAAATATCACGTTCATAAGAGTTCCTCCTGTTGTGAGGTAGCATTCCGGTAACGGGAAACACTCAGCACAATTCCCATTTCCCCTAAGTTCACCGCCAGCGCTGTGCCGCCGTAGGAAAAAAACGGGAGCGCAATACCGGTGGAGGGAAGCAGATTTGTCACAACGCCTAAATTCAGTATGGTCTGTACCGCAATCAAGGTCACAAGACCCGCCGCTAAAACCGTTTGGAACCGGCTGGAACCGTGAAGAGCAATCCAGTACCCCCGCAGAATCAGCGCCGCGAACAAGAGCATAATCAGCACCGCTCCCACAAGTCCCAATTCTTCACAAATAATAGCGAAAATATAATCGTTATATTGAAAGGGCAGGTACAGATATTTCTGTCTGCTTTTACCGAAGCCCAAGCCAAATAAGCCACCTGAGCCGATGGCATACAGCGATTGCAGAATTTGATAGCCGGTATCAGAGGGGTCTTGCTCCGGGTGCCGCCAGGCAGTGATTCTGTCACCGGCATAACCCATCAGGCTGACGTATATCACCACAAACACCGCTGCGCCTGCCGCGCCGGCAAGAAGCCATTTCGGGTGGGTGCCTGCCACGAACATCATCACCACCGCCACCATGCCCATCAGCATAATGGCAGACAGATGTTTTTCCAGCGCCAACGGCACCAAAATGCCCAGCAGCGCCGCGCCGAAGCCCAGCACACCTTTGCGGAATTCCCTCGCCTGTTTGCCAAAATCCTTTGTCAGCTTGGCAAACAGCACAATCATCGTAAATTTCGCAATTTCTGAGGGCTGAAATTGCAGCCCCGCAATATTAATCCAGCGCCTTGCGCCGTTAACAGATTGTCCAAATGCCAACACAGAAAGCAGCAGCGCAATGCTAATTCCGTACAGCGCCCATGCCCATTTCAGCCAAAATTCCGGCGGAATTCGGCTGAGGACGACCATCGCGCCAAGACCGATCACAGCGCACAGCCCCTGCTTTTGCAGATATCGGGTAGATACCGTATAGCCGGTATCATAATGGCTTTGGGCGAAGCTGGCTGAATACAGCATCACAAGCCCCACCCCAAGGAGCAATAAAAGCAATATTAAGAATATCAGGTCAACACCTTCGCCGTCTCTTCTTTTTTGTAAACGGCGGTTCTCTTTGGCATACAGAAGGCTCTGTACTGCCATTTTTGCTCCTTCCTTAACCGATATATCCAGTTATCGCATACCAGGCAACAAAACACATAACCGCAGTAACCGCGGTAAATACCAAAACAATTTTTTCTTCCTTCCAGCCGCACATCTCAAAATGGTGATGGATGGGCGCCATCTTAAACAGGCGCTTGCCGTGAGTCAGCTTGAAGTAGCCTACCTGCAGAATCACAGACAGGGTTTCCACAATATACACAAGACCGACAAAAATCAGTACCAAGGGCATATCCAGGGCGAATGCCAGTCCGCAGACGATACCGCCTAAAAACAAAGAGCCGGTATCGCCCATAAATACCTTTGCAGGATGCCAGTTATAAAACAGGTAAGCCACCAAACCGCCTACCAAGGCTGCCGGCAAAAGCGCCAGGTCGAATTTACCCATACAAACAGCGGCAGCGGTGAAGAACACCATTACAGGGATGGTAACAGAGCCGCACAGGCCGTCCACACCATCTGTGAGATTAACCGCATTCACACAACCCACAATCACAAACATAGCAAAGAAAATATAGACCATGGGATGAATGTGCAATGTGGTATTCACAAAGGGAATGTACAGATTACAGGTCAGGCTGCCCTCTAAATACAGAAGGTAAAGATACAAAGCAGATACCGCCATTTGCAGCATCGCTTTCTGCAGAGCAGTCAGACCCAAATTTCGCTTGAATTTCAGTTTAAAAAAATCATCCAAAAAGCCTACCAAACCAAAGCAAAGGCCCAAAGCCAGCACATAAAAGGACGTTTTTTCCTCCATAGAGGGAATATGAATCAGCAGGCAGATAATCGCTGACAGAATAAACATCAGTCCGCCCATCATAGGCGTTCCCGCCTTACTGTTATGCCAGGTAGGTCCGATTTCCCGAATAGACTGTCCTGCCTTCAGCGCCCGAAGAACAGGCAGCAGAAAATAACCGATTACACCGGTAAGAACAACCGATACCAGCGCTGTTACATACACTCTTATCATACGTTCTCCTCCGTAATCATTTGGTTTCTGCCAGGAATTTCTCCAAAACCAGTTCCATACGCATACCCCGGCTACCCTTGAACAGAAGGGTATCACCGGGTTTCGCCATCTGCATCAATGCCTGGGTCAGCTTTTCCCGATCAGTAAAGGCTCTTGCCACATTCTGGGACATACCGCCGGTGATGGCGCCATAGAGCATACGCTCGCTGCTGGGGCCGTATGCCAAAAGCATATCTGCATTTTTCGCTGCCAGTCTACCGATTTTATAATGCTCAGCATCAGAGCAGACACCCAGCTCCAGCATATCGCCCAGCACCGCCACACGCCGTCCGGAACGGTTGCCCAGCACCGTCAGCGCGGCTTTCATAGACTCAGGGCCTGCATTGTAGCAGTCCTGAATGATGGTGTAGCCATTCTTTTCGTAAATCTCCTGCCGACCCTCCATATTTCGGAAAAGCCGCAAACTTTGTGCAATCTTATCGGCAGAAACACCCAGCTGCTTACCTACAGCGATAGCTGCCAGTGCATCCAACACATAGTGCTCGCCTTCCAGCGACAATTCAACGGAGATTTCTTCTTCACCGGTATTGGCAGCAAAGCACAGACCCTTTACAGACTGAGAAACCGCCTTTGCCTGCACGTGACTTTCAGAATTCTGAACGCCGAAGTAGACCACTTCCCTGTTCAGCCCATTCCGCTGATTCCACAGAAGGCTATCATCGCCATTGAGGATAATCTTACCGTCAGCGGGCATACCCTCCAAAATCTCCAGCTTCGCCCGAAGGATGCCCTCCATAGAACCAAGATGCTCAATATGCATTGTACCGATATTCACAATCACCGCCACGTCCGGCTTGCCGATAGATGTAAGATAGGCAATTTCCCGGAAGTGATTCATACCCATTTCCAGTACAGCTACCTGGGTATCCTCGGGCATAGACAAAATTGCCATTGGCATACCGATGTCATTGTTGTGGTTTGCCGGAGTCTTGGCAACACGGTACTGACTCTCCAGGATCGCGGCAATCATTTCCTTGGTGGTACTTTTGCCCACAGAGCCGGTGACGCCAACTACCTTCATATTGATTCGCTCCCGCTCGCCCCGGGCGATCTGACCCAAAGCAATCCGGGTATCTTCCACCACAATAGCAGGGTAATCTCCGTCACAGCGGGTACACAGCACAGCTGCTGCGCCCTTTTGGAGTGCGGCTGGAACAAAATCGTGTCCGTCACGCTCGCCCTGCAGGGCAACAAAAAGCTGGTCTTTTTCTATTTTACGGCTGTCGTTATTGGCACCGAGAAACGTGACATCCTGATACTTGGAATCAACCTTTCCGCCGCACCACGCTGCCGCCTGTTGTAAGGTAATTCTACCCATTATCCGTTCTTCTCCTTTAAATATGCGGCCACCACTTCCCGTTCATCCAAGTGGTGCTTCACGCCGCAAATTTCCTGGTAGGTTTCGTGTCCCTTTCCAGCCAGTACTATTATATCATTTTTTCCCGCAATGTCCATAGCGTGTTGGATGGCTTTGGGGCGATTTTCAATTATTTCGTAGTTATTTTTTTCCGAATTTACCCCTTTCAGGATATCCTGTATGATTTTTCCGGGATCTTCTGTTCGGGGATTATCAGAGGTGATAATGGCGAAATCCGCAATGTCCACACCAATTTTTCCCATAATGGGACGCTTCACCGGATCCCGGTCACCGCCGCAGCCAAAAACAGCAATCAGTCTGCCCTTACAATAGCCCTTTACAGAGGACAGGACATTCTCCAAGCCGTCGGGAGTATGGGCGTAATCAATGAGCACCGTGTAGTCTGTGCCGGGGGTGGGAACCACCTCCACTCTGCCCTTGACACCCTTTGCGCTGCCCAAAGCGGCAGCTGCTTCTGCAAGGGGAATTCCCAGTTGGATCGCGCAGCCCAGGACAGACAGCGCATTATAGACGGTGAATTTACCGGGAATAGGCAGGCGCACTGCAACTTTTTCCCCATTGTACAAGGCGGTAAAGGAAATACCGTCGGACAGCAGTTCCAAATTTTCCGCAGACAGGTCTGCGCCACCCTTAACAGAGGTGGTCAGCAACCGGCAAGTAGCATGCTCAGTAATGCGGTCAAACCAGTCATCATCTCTGTTGGCAACCGCTTTCTTACACCGGCGGAACAACTCTGCCTTGGTATCGCAATAGTGTTCCATAGTTTTATGGAAGTCCAGGTGATCCTCCGTCAGGTTGGTAAAGGCTGCTACTTCGTAATGCAGGCCTGCCACTCTGTCCAGAGCAATGGCGTGGGAGGATACTTCCATAATGGCGTGGGTACAGCCGGCGTCCCGCATTTGCGCAAGAAGCGCCTGCAACTCAAAGCTTTCCGGAGTGGTACGCTCGGTGGGAATCACTGTCTGCCCTACCATATTTTCCATCGTACCCATCAGTCCCACCTTGGCGCCCACGGTGGTTTCCAAAACGTGCTTTAACAGCAAGGTGGTAGAGGTCTTTCCGTTGGTGCCGGTGACACCGATGAGCTTCATAGCATTGCCAGGGTGATCAAAGAAATTGGCTCCCAGCTGCGCCAGCGCCAACCGGTCAGATTCTACCAACACATAAGGTACGGATTCCGGCTGTTTTTGGGCGGTTACAATGACCTTTGCGCCCTTCTCCAGTGCCATAGGAATATATTTGTTACCGTCTGTGGCAAAGCCGGTAATTGCCACGAAAAGACTATCCTCGGTTACCTTTCGGGAGTCATAGGCAACAGAAGATATTTCCATATCCATATTCACATTGGCAGCAAGCACATTTACACCTGCAAGCAACTGACCTAATTTCATAAAACTTCTCCTTTGTACAGCTAATCCGCAGCCTTGATATCGGTGAATTCTAATTTTATCGTTGTTCCAACAGGAACTTGTGTTTCTTTGCTTTGGGATTGGGCGGTAACCACAGCGTGCATAGCATCGTTGCCGGTCACCAGTATATAGAGGCCTAACAGCCCAGCCGCATCGCTGGCCTGCTGACGGGTCATACCTGTAAAGTCCGGAACAGTAACCAACCGCTCTTCGGGAATTTCCCCCATATACAGAAGCACCTGACTGTTACCGGGAACCACATTGCCCGCCATAGGAATTTGAGCGGTGACAATCTCGCCGTCGCCAACAGTCTGAGCGGTCAAGCCAAGGTTTTTCAGCTGTTTTTCCGCTTCCTTCAGAGTCAGGCCTGTGAAATCTTCCACAGTTACTTCCCGACCCGCAGCATCTTCTTCCGTATAATTCCGTTTTACTTCCAGATAGGGCAGAATGTCTGCCATTACTGCGCCCACAGTAGGCGCTGCCATCACACCGCCGGAAATATAGATGCCGGTACTGCGGGAGGGGGTGTCCAGCGCTACAAGTACAATATACTCCGGATCGTCCATTGGCGCAACCCCTACGAAGGATACAATTTTATCCTGTACTCGCTGTCCGTTTTCATCGAATACATCGATTTTCTCACTGGTACCGGTTTTTCCGCCGATGGAGAAGCCGGCTACTTTCGCATTTTTTGCTGTCCCCTCTTCCACAACGGACTGCATTAAGGTGCGCATTGTCTTGGAAGTTTCTTCCTGAATGACCTGCCGCAAAACCGTTGGTTCTTGCTGCAAAACCACATTCCCCTCTGCATCCATCACTTGCGATACCAGATAGGGTTCCAGGAGATATCCGCCGTTTACCACAGCAGAAATCCCCCGCACCAGCTGCAAGGGCGTCAGCTTGAAGGTCTGCCCGAAAGATCCGGAGGTAAGGGAGGCTGTTCCCCATTTGTCGGTATCTGTCACCAGTTCCTTGGAGAAGAACACACCTTTGCTCTCTCCTGCCAGGTCGATTCCGGTCTTTTCCAGGATGCCGAATTTTTCTACATATTCATAAAACCGCTCGCCGCCCAGCTTCAGAGCGATATGGGCGAACGCCAGGTTGCAGGAGTTCTGCAACGCCTGAGGTGTTTTCTGGGCGCCGTGACCGGCAGAGCGCCAGCAGTGAAGCCGCTGCGCCCGTCCGGGGATTTGCTCCGCGCCGGAGCAGTGGAAATTGGTATCCAAGGTAATTGCGCCGCAGTCCAAGGCCGCCGCCATGGTCATCACCTTAAAAGTAGACCCAGGCTCATAACCATCGGAAATGCAACGATTGCGCCACTGTTTTAGGAGCGCTGTATGGTTTGCCTGCTGATAGGCTTTTTTGCCGTCTAAAAAGGCTTGGGAATCTGCCGGCTTCAGCTGGTATTCCAATTTCATTTTTTCCAGTTCATAGGCAGCCTTGGGATCGGCTACCTCCAGATAATTGTTGGGGTCGTAGCTGCCAAGGGTTGCCATAGCCAGTATCTCGCCGGTGTTGACATTCATCACCATACCGAATGCGCCGTTTTGCACATCGTATCTGGCAATGGCCAGCTCCATTTGCTTTTCCAGGCAAGCCTGTATCGTAGTATCAAGGGTCAGCACCACGCTGTTACCCTGTTTGGAAGCTACGTAATTTTCATAGGAGAAGGGCATATCCATTTCGTTATTGCCCTTGGTGGTGATAACGCTGCCTACCGAGCCTTGCAAATAGCTATTGTACGCCGCCTCGATACCCTCTGAGCCGATGTTGGAGGCGTTGGTAAAGCCAATCACCTGGGCCGCCAAGGAGCCGTAGGGATAGTACCGTTTGGAGTTAGGCTCAATGTGGATGCCGGAGATACCCTGCTCGTTGATGTAATTGCGGATAAGCGTAGCGGTTTCTTCGTCAATGCGGTCGGCAATCTGCTTATACCGCATTTTTGTGTCCTTTGCCTGCTCTACAATCCACTGGGGGTCTAATTCTAAAATCTCCCCCAACTTTTGACTGATTGCGGAGATATCCGCCTTGGACTGTTTCAGTTCGTGAGGGTCAAGGTAGACATTTTCCACACTCTGACTGCAGGCCAGAATGTTCATATTCCGGTCGTAGAGAATGCCTCTGTCAGCAGTTACCCGGGTGGTACGGGTCTGATTCCGCAAAGCCAACCGTGCATAGTAATCATAATCCCGGACCATCAAGGTATACAGCTGCATAATCAGCGGAATGAATGCCAAAATACCCAGAAACAATGCCGTCAAGGTAATCCGTCTTTGCTGTCCGGTGTCCTTGCGAATGCGACCAAATTCCCGTTTTTTACCCGTCTTTCCCATTACACTCCGACCTTTCCTAAAAATGGGCAGCAAGGGAATCCCTCGCCGCCCATCGCAGCCTTATTTAAGTGTATTGGTCGGGACAAACTTTATGCAAAGAGTCCGGTTAAAAATGTGCCGATTCGCTGCCACAGACTTACCTGCAAATCGTTTTCTACTGCAGGAATCTCCACTTGGATGGATGTATGAGCTGCCTCAGGCTGAGGAATCATACCCAGCGCCAATGCGGTCTTCTCTACTGCCTCTAGGTCACATTCTTCCTCGTACTGTGCCTGCAAGGCGGTATTTTTTGCTTGCAGCTGTTCCACATAAGATACCATCTGCGCGGTTTTCTGCTGCTCGGCACGAAGCTGACTGATGCCAACCATCATCATAATCAACATGCAAATCGCAACCACAGTGCCTAAGGTAGCAACCGGATCGATATAGATACGCTGTACTTTTTTCTTTTTGATTTGAGGCAAGGTGCCGGTTTGCGTCTTTACAGCAGGCTGAATCTTTCTTGCCGCGCTGCCTTGGGTATAAAAATGAATATACTGGATATCCACACGCTGTGCCATATTCGCCTGCTCCTTTCTCTATTACAACTTCTCGCATACCCGCAGTTTTGCACTTCGGGAGCGGGGGTTGACCTCTAGCTCTTCATCACTTGCCACAATGGGTTTCCGGCTGATTAGCTTTACCTGAGGTTTCTTTCCACAGACACATACCGGGAAATTTGGAGGACAGGTGCAGCCCTTGGCTGCCTCTGCCATGGCATTTTTTACGATTCTGTCTTCCAGAGAATGGAAGGTAATTACCGCCAGTCGTCCGCCGGGATTCAGCAGCGGAATTGCCGCCCCCATTGCCCGTTCCACAGAACCTAATTCGTCATTCACGGCGATACGGATTGCCTGAAAGCTCCGTTTTGCCGGATGTTGCTTTTCCCGCAGCGCCTGTGCAGGCATCGCCGAACGGATGATGTCCACCAACTCCAATGTGGTTTCGATGGTCTTTTCTTCTCTGTAATGACTGATCGCGCCAGCGATACGGGGCGCATAACGTTCCTCGCCGTAATCAAAAAGGATACGCTTTAATTCATCCTGAGACCAGGTGTTTACCACAGTATGGGCAGTGAGCAGATCCTGGTTATTCATACGCATATCCAGGGGCGCGTCCGCCATATAGGAAAAGCCCCGGGCGCCATCGTCCAACTGTGGGGAGGAAACACCCAAATCCAACAGGATGCCGTCCACACCGGAAAGACCCAAATCCTGCACCACCTGCGCCATTTCGCAGAAATTGGAATGGACAAGGGTGACATTGTCCTGATGGTCCTTTAACCGCTCCCCTGCCGCCTTCAAAGCAACCGAGTCCCGGTCAATGCCGATCAGTCTGCCGGTGGTGAGCCGCTTGACAATCTGGGAGGAATGTCCCGCGCCACCTAACGTGCCATCAATATAGATTCCGTCTGGTTTGATATCCAGGCCTTCGATACATTCGTTCAACAGCACCGAAATATGGTGAAACTCACTCATAGTCCGATCGCCTCCAAGGATGCAAGCAGCTTTTCGGGGGTGAGATTCTCCTGTTCAAACTGTTTGAACTCAGCTGCGTCCCAAATCTCCGCCTGTCCGGCGCGGCCCACGATCATCACGTCCTTGCCCACGCCTGCGTAATCCAGCAGAAACTGGGTCAGGCTAAAGCGGAACTGCTTATCAGGACTACACTGAGTTGCATTCATAAAAATCAGGCTGGTAGCGGCGGACCGCTGGGAAATGGGCAACTGATTGTAATTCTCGCTGAGGGTGTTCCAATCCTTGGCGGTATAAACCGTCAGGCAACGGTGACCGCAATTGACACCCAAAGTAACATAGAAGTCCTCGCCCAGCTCGCTTCTGAGCTTTGCAGGCACAAAAAGACGGTTCTTTTCGTCCAGCTTTGCCGGGTACTTTCCGATCATTTGCGTTCACCTCCACTCCATTTTACTCCACTTTGCTACCATTTTGCTCCATTTACTGATAGTATAATAGATGCTTTTTCAAAAATCAACACTTTTCTTTCATTTTTTTCACTTTTTTTCGTCAAAAAACCTTGTTTTTCTAATTTTAGAACGCTTGTTCTATAAAAACAGAACAAGCGTTCCCTTTTACATCTGAAATACCAGTTCTCCGGCTTCCAGCTTGGATTTGATTTTGGTGGGTTTCTTAGCGCACCGCAGCAGATACATAGCAAGGGGTCCTTCCACCCGCTCCTGTACCACACGGCGGATATACCGGGCGCCGCTTTGGTCTTTTGCCTGCTTGCTCAATTCTTTCGCCAAGTCTTCCGGAAACGTAAGCTGAATCCCATTCGCCGCCGTTCTTTCCAAAAGCTGATTCAGGTATTTCTTTGCGATACCCTCCATGGCCTCCTGACTCAAGGGCGTAAACGGAACGATAGCATCGATCCGTCCCAAGAACTCCGGGGTAAAGTGATGCCGCAAAGCCTCCTTGGTCTGCCCTTCCCTGCCGGCAGGCTGAAATCCCAGTCCATCCCCTTTCAGGTTGCCGCCCAGGTTGGAGGTCATCACCACAACGGCATTGCGGAAGCTGACCCGTCTGCCGGTAGAGTCGGTGAGTACACCCTCCTCCATAATCTGCAGCAGGATTCCCGCCACATCCGGGTGGGCCTTTTCCAGCTCGTCGAAGAGCACCAGACAGTAAGGTCTGCGGCGGACTGCCTCGGTGAGCTTGCCGCCCTCCTCATAGCCTACATAGCCGGGAGGAGCGCCAAGGAGCCTTGCCACCGCGTGTTTCTCCATAAACTCCGACATATCCAGCCGGATCATGGCATCCTTACTGCCGTAAAGCTCCTCTGCCAATGCCCGACAAAGTTCCGTCTTACCCACGCCGGTAGGGCCGGTGAGCAGAATACTGGCTGCCGGACGGGTTTCCTCACGGATTCCACTCAGACCCCGACGGATGCACTCTGCCACCTGACTGACAGCTTTTTCCTGTCCGATTACCCGCTTTTCCAGAATGGATTCCAGCTTTAGCAGCCGTTCTTTTCGGTTGGCGGTCAGTCGTCCCACCGGAATCCCTGTACGGGCGGATACCGCCCAGGCAATATCTTCAGCGGTTACGGTTTTACTCCGCCGTCCCTCTGCACCCCGGGCGGCTAAACGCTGCATTTTGTCCCGAAGCTGGGCCGCTTTTTCGTAACGGCTTTCCCGCACCGCCTCCTGCAGTTCCTCCTCCAATTCCTGCCGCTGGTGGGTATTGGCAGCGGACACCTCCTCCATACGCACATGGGCTGCGCCCTCATCCAGCAGGTCGATTGCCTTATCCGGCAAATATAAATCGGGTAGATACCGCACAGACAGTCTATACGCCTCCTGCACCGCCTCCTCTGTGATGCGGATATGGTGGTGGCGCTCCAGTCCAGACTTTACCCCGTGGAGAATGGAGAGAGTCGCTTCCCTGTCCGGCTCTTCCACCATCACCGGGCGAAACCGTCTGTCCAGCGCCGGGTCTTTTTCAATAAATTTCCGGTATTCGTCTAATGTGGTAGCGCCCAGCATTTGCAGTTCTCCCCTGCCCAACGCAGGCTTGAATATGTTCGCTGCGTCAATGGCGCCCTCAGCAGCGCCTGCGCCCACAATGGTGTGCATTTCGTCCACGAAGAGAATTACATCTCCGGTGCGGCGGATTTCCGCCAGCACATCCCGCAGCCGTTCCTCAAACTCACCCCGATACTTTGTGCCTGCCACCAGATTGGCCATATTCAGACTGTACAAGCGCTTATTCTTCAGTTGGGGCGGCACTGTACCTGCGGCCATCCGCTGGGCAAGCCCCTCAGCAATAGCGGTTTTACCCACCCCCGGCTCTCCAATCAGCGCCGGATTGTTTTTATTCTTTCTGCTTAAGATCCCGATCACCGTGTCAATTTCCCGCTCCCTACCGATGACCGGCTCCATATCAGCCGCCTTCATTACCAAATCCTCACTAAATTGTTCCAGCAGTTTCGTTTTATTCGCCTCCTTGTTAACCGTTGTTTCCCGTTTCATTTGGAGGGTCTCTACCGTCCTGCTGAACAGCTCCTCCACATCCACACTGCTTAAGGTCAGCAGTTCCTTTGCGGCAGTTCGCTCCTGCCGCAGCATAGATAACAGAATATGCGTAGGCTCTACCCATATGCACTGCCCAAACCCCGCCTCCCGGCCGGCATCGGAAAGGATTTTCTGCATTTGGGAGGAAAACCCCTGAGGAAGGGGTAAGTCCGGCGTACCAACCCCGTACAAGACGGAAGCAATCTGTTCTGTCAGCCGGGCATCTATCCCCGCTGACCGGAGCAATTGGCCTGCCGTATCTGCCTGCCTTGCCATCGCCATTAGCAGATGGGCGCTGCCCACATAACCGTGTCCCATCCCCCTTGCAATCCGCGCCGCAGAGAGTAAAAGCTTCTGTGTTTGTGTACTGTATCGCATACGCACCTCCCGCTTCCCCCAATTCTCCCCGCTGTGCGCAAAAAATATACGACACATTTTGAAAATAGATATTGCAATTTGGAAAATTCGTGTTAGAATATAGTTGCATTCTGACAGGAATGAACATAACATACTTAATGGAGGGAAAATCATGGCTTACAAAATCACTGATGCTTGCGTAAAGTGCGGCGCTTGTGCAGACAACTGCCCCGTTGAGGCTATCTCTGAGGGTGACGAGATGTACGTTATCGACGCCGATGTTTGCGTTGACTGCGGCTCTTGCGCTGACAACTGCCCCGTAGAAGCAATCGTAGAAGGCTGATTCTCCGATTCTGCTATCAGCCTGCGTCCGGGTATTCCGGTGCGCAGGCTGATTTTTTGCAAGGAGGTAATTATGGAATATCTGCATAACGGCTATACCTTAGATATTTGCCAGGGTGCCTTCCCGTTAAGCACCGATTCCATCGCCCTGAGTGGATTTGTTCGGTTGCCCAGGCAGGCAAGCGTTTTGGATTTGGGCGCTGGGTGCGGAACACTGGGTCTGTTACTTTGCGCCAAGGATTCCGGTTGTAAAGTCACCGGCATTGAGGTGGACAAATCCGCTCACCAAACTGCCGTAAAGAACATAGAAAGCAATCAGCTTTCTTCCCGTCTTACCAGTATATGCGCAGACCTGCGCACTGTCTCCTCCCTTTTTCCATCCGGCAGTTTTCACTGCTGTGTTTCCAACCCTCCCTATTTTTCCGCGGCCCAGGAAAGCGCCAATTCCAAGGCGCGGCACGAGCAGCTTTGTACGCTAACCGACCTGTTTGCCGCTGCCGAATGGGCAGTCCGGTTTGGAGGAGATTTTTTTGTGGTGCATAAGCCGGAACGGCTCTCTCAGCTTTGCGCCTGCGCCACCGCCCACAAATTAGAGCCGAAGCGGCTGATGTTGCTGCGACATAAGGCAAACGACCCCATTTCCCTTGTTCTGTTACAATGCAGAAAGGGCGCAAAGCCGGGTCTTATGATTGAAGAAGCCTATCTGCAGGAATCTGACGGCACGCCGTCGGAGTACTACCGCAGACTTTATCATATTTAGGAGGAAAACCTATGGCCGGTATGTTATATCTGGTACCTACCCCCATCGGAAATCTCTCGGACATTTCCATTCGCTGCCGGGAAACTCTGGAGCAGGCGGATTTCATCGCCGCAGAGGATACCCGTGTATCTTTGAAGCTACTGAATCATTTGGGTATTAAAAAACCCCTTGTCAGCTATTTTGAGCATAACAAGGCGCAAAAGGGTGAGATGATTGTGGAAAGGATTCTTGCCGGTGAAACCTGCGCGCTGGTGTCCGATGCGGGATCTCCTGCTATTTCTGACCCCGGTGAGGAATTGGTAAAACAATGCGCTGAAGCAGGCATTACTGTGTGCGCAATTCCCGGTCCCTGCGCTGTGATTACTGCGCTGAGTATCTCCGGACAAGCTACCGGCAGATTCTGCTTTGAGGGTTTTCTGTCCACTGCCAAGAAGAGTCGGCGGGACCATTTGGAATCTTTAGTAAACGAAACCCGGACAATGGTGTTTTATGAAGCCCCCCATAAGCTTCTGAACACTTTAGAGGATATGGCTGCTGTCTTTGGCAATGATAGACCCATTAGCCTGTGCCGGGAACTGACCAAGCTCCACGAGGAAGTGATTCGTACCACACTGGGGGGAGCGATTGAGCTGTACAATCAGCAGCCGCCCAAGGGTGAATTTGTGCTGGTGGTGGCAGGCGCTGCGCCTGCGGAAGAAAAAACTGCCACAGCAGAGGACGCTGTCCAGCGGGTGAAAGAACTGATGGGCAGCGGTATGAGCCGCAAGGATGCGGTAAAACAAACTGCCCAGGAATTGCATTTACCAAAGAACGTGGTATACGATGCCGCATTGAATATATAAGAAATATCCCTCCCGAACACTGCATAGGCTTGTTCGGGAGGGATTTTTATGGTTATGAGTTGGGTTTGGACAGGTATGGTGGCTCTGTCCATTCTGGCGGCGGCGCTTTCCGGGAATATGTCCGCCCTGTCCGCAGCTGTCCCTAAAGGGGCGCAGGCCGGGGTTACCCTTGCTCTTTCAATGGCAGGGTCTATTTGTCTATGGACGGGGGTTGGAAAACTGATGGAAGCGGCTGGTATGACAGGTAAGCTCTCCCGATTGCTCCGTCCGCTGTTAGGGAGAATCTTTCCGTCCATCAAGCAGGATTCTGTGCTGGAGAATCATCTCAGCGCCAATGTATGCGCAAACTTTTTGGGATTGGGCAACGCCGCGACCCCTATGGGTATTCAGGCCGCCCAAAGAATGGCAAGGGGGCAAGGCGGAGTTGCCAGCGACGAACTGTGCAGACTGATTGTGATGAATACCGCATCTATTCAGTTGATTCCTGCCAATGTGGCGGCGGTACGGTCCGGACTTGGGTGCAGTGCCCCTTTTGATATTCTGCCGGCGGTGTGGGTTACCAGTCTATGTTCTGCCGGTTTAGGCGTGGCCATGGCTTGGACGCTTGGGAAGCTGTGGAAAAAATGACAGATTACATTGTCCCTATCTTGCTTCTTGCCGCATCAGCCTTTGCTCTGCGAAAACAGGAGAACAGCTATGATTTACTCCTGTCCGGCGCAGCAAACGGACTAAAATTGCTGGTCACCCTTGCGCCGACGCTGGTAATGCTGCTGACCGCCGTGACTATGCTGAGAGAATCGGGGGCTATGGAGGCAATTAGCAGTTTTCTCTCTCCGGTTTTTCGATTTGTGGGGATTCCGCCGGAGACGGCCATGCTGGTATTGATTCGTCCTATCAGCGGGAGCGCTGCGCTGGCAATTGGCGCGGATTTAATGGCGCAGCACGGTGTGGATTCTGTAATCGGCAGAACGGCGGCAGTGATGTTAGGCTCTACGGAGACTACCTTCTATACTATAAGCGTCTATTTTGGCGCTGCCGGTATCAAAAAGACCCGGTATACGCTCCCGGCTGCACTATTTGCAGATTTTGTGGGGTTCTTTATGGCATCGGTGACCGTACGTTTATTTATGTAAAAAACCCACCGCCTAAGCGGTGGGTTTTCCTGTTGTTCAATTACTCTTCGTCCTCGTCATCCTCGAAGGTGAACTCCAGAGTCTCGCCGCACTCGTCACAAACGATGCTGCCCTCTTCCAAGGTATCCTCGTCAAAAGCAATCACATTGCCGCAGGCGCACTTTACCTCGTAAATAGTGGAGTCCTCGTCACCAAAGTCGAAGCCTTCGTCGTCAAAGTCGTCTTCGTCATAGTCGTCGAAGTCGTCCTCGTCGTCGTAGTAGTCATCGTCCTCGTCGTCGAGAATGTAGTCCTCGATGGCGTCCAGATCTTCTTCGATCTCGTCCAGCTCATCGGAAATTGCGATGGTGGTCTCTTCCACGTCGGTCAGTTTCTTGGTCACATCGCCCATCAGCTCAACCAGCGCGGAAATCAGCTTGCCTTCGGCCTTTTCTGTGTCCAGGTTCAGGCCGTCCATTAAGCCTTTAATATAAGCGGACTTCTCAGAAATAGTCATAGCAATTCTCCTTAATATTTAAGAATTAAGCCTTGGAACGGCCCAGGTATTCACCGGTACGGGTGTCGATCTGAATCTTGTCGCCCTCGTTAATGAACAGGGGCACCTTCACCTCAGCGCCGGTCTCCAGGGTAGCGGGCTTCAGGGTGTTGGTAGCGGTGTTACCAGCGAAGCCAGGCTCGGTAGAGGTAACGATCAGGTCAGCAAAGTTGGGAACTTCCACGCCGAACACATTGCCCTTGTAGCTCATAATGGTGCAAACGTCGTTCTCCTTCACGAAACTGAAGGAATCGTCCAGAGCGGACTTGGCGATGGGAACCAGTTCGTAGGTCTCGCCGTCCATGAAGTAGTACAGGTTGCCGTCGTTGTAGGAGTACTCCATCTTCTTTCTCTCAACGAAAGCG
>JAZSAD010000003.1:0-7495 GCA_045601715.1 Faecousia sp. | reverse complement strand
GATCTCATCCACGCGGTTGATAAACTCGGGACGCAGGAATTCCTTTAGGGCATTCATGGTTTTTTCCTTGATCATATCGTTATCGGTTCTGCCGAAGCCTAAGCCCCCTACCCTGCCCTCAGAGCCGGCATTGGAGGTCATGACGATAATGGTATTTTCAAAGTTGACAACACGTCCCTGAGCATCGGTAATACGTCCGTCATCCAGCACCTGCAAAAGCACATTCAGTACATCCGGGTGGGCCTTTTCGATTTCGTCGAAAAGCACCACGGAGTAGGGCTTTCTGCGAATCTTTTCGGTGAGCTGACCGGCTTCGTCATAGCCTACATAGCCGGGAGGAGAGCCAATCAGTTTGGAGACGGTGTGTTTTTCCATAAATTCCGACATATCCAGCCGAATCAGGGAATCCACAGAGTCAAACAGATCATCTGCCAGGCATTTTACCAATTCCGTCTTACCCACGCCGGTAGGTCCAACGAAGATAAAGGAAACAGGCTTTTTCTTGGGGCTGATTCCTACACGGTTTCTCCGGATTGCCTTGGCAACCGCCTCCACCGCCTCGTCCTGACCCACAATATGGGTTTTCAGCCGGTCGGCAAGACCCTTGATCTGCTTATATTCCTGGGCCTTAATCTTGCTGGCAGGAATCTTTGTCCACAGTTCGATAATACGGGCCAAATTGTCCAGTGTGACCGCCGGTGCAGGAATTTTTTCCAATTCCTCAATCTCCTGAGTGACCTGCATCAGGCGGCTGCGGAGCTTTGCAATGGCTTCGTAATCAGCGTTCTCCGTATCCTCGTTCAGCTGCTGCAAATCCTCCATAAAGTCGTCACGGGCTTTTCTCAGTCTTGCCAGCTCATTGATTTCCTTACAACGCAGGTTTACATCGGAACAGGCTTCATCCAGCAGGTCGATGGCCTTATCCGGCAGAAAACGGTCGGTGATATACCGCTCGGAGAGCATAACACACTGTCTTGCGATCTCCGGAGAGATGGTGACGCCGTGGAAATCCGCATAGCTCTTGGCGATGCCCTGCATAATCTGGCAGGCCTCCTCAAGGGTAGGCTCAGCCACAGTCCCAGGCTGGAAACGGCGTTCCAAAGCGGCATCCTTTTCGATATGCTTACGGTATTCATTAAAGGTAGTTGCGCCAATCACCTGAATTTCACCCCGGGAAAGGGCAGGTTTCAGAATATTGGCGGCGTTCATAGAGCCTTCCGCATCACCGGCGCCCACAAGATTATGGACCTCGTCAATCACCAGAATGATATTGCCGCAGGTTTTCACTTCTGCAATCAGCGCCTTCATACGGCTCTCAAACTGACCACGGAACTGAGTGCCTGCCACCAGGGCAGTCAAATCCAGCAGAAATACTTCTTTATTCCGCAGCTTATAAGGTACATCTCCTGTCACGATCCGTTGGGCAAGACCCTCGGCAATAGCGGTTTTACCCACACCGGGCTCACCGATCAGGCAGGGGTTGTTCTTTTGCCGGCGGTTCAGAATCTGAATGACCCGCTCGGTTTCCACATCTCTGCCAATCACCTTGTCCAGCTTGCCCTCTCTGGCGCGACCGGTCAGGTTCATACAGTAGGTGTCCAAGAACTTATGTTTTTTGTTCTTTTCTTTGGGGGTCTTCTTTTCTTCTGTGGGCTCCTGCTTTTGGGCAGGCGCATCAGGCTTTTCCTCACCCATACTGCCCAAAAGCTGATTTAGCAGGGGGAATGTGGCGGTACGGCTTTCGGTTTCGTCAGAATCTTCACTCTCCATCTGACCAAACATATTGCCCATTTCTTCGGAGAGGGTATCCAAGTCCTCCTCAGAGAAACCCATCTGCTTCACAACCGAATCAATCTGGGGAATGCCCAGACTACGGGCGCATTGCAGGCAATAGCCCTCATTCATAGTCACGCCGTTTTCAACCTTCGTAATAAAGACAACGGCCATATTCTTCTTACATTTTGTACACAATTTTGGCTGCATACGCTTTCTCACAACCTTTCTTTCGGTAGAATACCATAATCGTACCGAAAAAAGAAAAACAATTTATGAATTTTCGTCCCAAGCGGACACTGTAAATTTATCCACTCCGTCATCATACCACAAACGGGTCATATACAATCCGCCAGGTGGTACGGTAGGTCCGGCAGCGGTACGGTTTCCGTCATCCAGGATTTTACTAATTTGCTCCGGAGGGAATTTCCCCTCAGCGGCATAGACAACGGTGCCCGCCATAGCCCGGGCCATATTGTAAAGGAAACCGTTGGCGCAGACCTTTAGTTCAATGATATTCCCTTTACGCTCCACGTTATAATAGTATACGGTACGGACAGTGGATTTTACATCCGTTCCGACACTACGAACGGCGGCAAAATCGTGGGTGCCCACAAACCGGTCCGCTGCCGCCTGCATAATTTTTTCGTCCAAATGACCGGGGTAAAACCACGCCCGATTCACATAGAAGGGGTCACGGACACGGGAATTATAGATGGTATAGGTGTATTCCTTGCGAACACAGGAGCCAATCGCATTGAAATTTTCTCCCACCTCAAAAGCCTTTGTCACCACAATGTCCGCAGGCAAATGGGTATTCAAAGCATAAGGCAGTCGGTCACAAGGAATCGTGGATTCCGTTCGAAAATTTGCAACATACACCCTTGCGTGGACACCGGCATCGGTCCTGCCGCAGCCGGTGACGTGGACATCGTGTCCCACCACCATACGGATTCCCTTTTCCAAGGTCTGCTGGACGGTGGCAAGATTTTTCTGCATCTGCCAGCCGTGGTAGGCTGTGCCTTCATACGTTAAAACCAAAGCGATATTACGCATACGCACCTCACAGCCCGAAATTTGCCATTACAATCACTGCCCCAAGCAGTAAAAGCAACGCGCCAAGGGTCACAAAATCCCGGCGTTTATACCGCAGCAGCTTCATTTTGGTACGGCCCTCGCCGCCGTGGTAACAGCGGCACTCCATAGCGGTTGCCAACTCATCTGCCCGACGGAACGCACTGATAAACAGCGGCACCAAAATAGGAACCAGCGCCTTCAGCCGCTGCATCAGGCTACCGTTTTCAAAGTCAGCGCCTCTTGCTTTCTGGGCAGACATAATCTTATCGGTTTCCTCAACCAGCGTGGGGATAAACCGCAAAGCGATACACATCATCATAGAAAGCTCGTGAACCGGGAGACGGAGTTTCTTTAAAGGACTGAGCAGAGATTCCAGTCCGTCAGTCAAGCTGATGGGCGACGTAGTATAGGTCAGCAGGAATGTACCGGAAATCAAAAGCAGAATCCGCGCCATCATAAAAATCGCACGGGTGATGCCCTCTAGTGTAAGGGTAATTCGCCAAAAAGTGACCAAAACCGTTTCACCGGGGGTAAAAAACAGATTTAGAATACCCGTAAATATCAAAATCACTAGCAGCGGTTTCAAGCCGTGGACAAACGCCTTAACAGGAATTCGGGAAACAGCAATACACACTGCTAAGAACAGGAAAACCAGTCCGTAGGACAGCCAGTTGCCTGCGGAGAACAGCGCAACAATATATACAATCAGGGCGATCAGCTTGGTACGGGGGTCAAGCCGGTGAATGGTCGAATTTCCCGGGAAATACTGACCTAAAGTAATGTCTTTAAGCATGGGCATTTCCCTCCCTGATTCTGCTTAGCTCTGATACTGCCTGCTCCATGGTATAGACCTGATTGACAGGAATTCCCATATTCTGCAGCTGCAAAAACAGTCGGGTCACCTCAGGAATGTCCAGACCCATATCCAGCAGCTCCTGCGCCCGGGCGAATACCTCCAAAGGGGTTGCGTCCATCGCAAGGGTCGCATCATTCATAACCAGCAGACGGTTTGCAAGCCGCGCCACGTCGCTCATAGAGTGGCTGACCATCATAATAGCTGCATTTTTTGCCTGTCGGTAGTTTTCGATATTCCGAAGAACGTCCTCCCTGCCCTCCGGGTCCAGGCCGGCGGTAGGCTCGTCTAAAATCAACAACTCCGGCTCCATTGCAATCACACCGGCAATGGCAACCCGCCGCTTCTGTCCACCGGACAAATCAAAGGGAGATACCTTCAGCTGTTCCTCGGTAATGCCTACAAAGCCTGCAGCTTCCCGCACACGGCGATCCACTTCTTCAGAAGACAGCCCCATATTTTTCGGGCCGAATGCGATATCCTTATAGACCGTTTCCTCGAACAGCTGATACTCCGGGTACTGGAATACCAAGCCAACCCGAAAACGGCACTGGCGGGTCAGCTTTTTGTCGGACCAAATATTCTTTCCCTCCAGCAGAATTTCGCCGGAGGTTGGCTTCAGCAGTCCGTTCAAATGCTGCATCAGCGTGGATTTACCGGAGCCGGTATGACCGATAACGCCGATAAATTCTCCCCGCTCCACGCAGAAAGACACGTCCTTCAAGGCTATATGCTCGAAGGGCGTACCTGTACTATAGGTATGATGTAGGTTTTTCACCTGCAAAAATGGTGTCAATTTTCTAACCTCCTGTGGGTCAGGCCTTTAGAGCTTCACAAAGTACCTGCGCACATTCTTCCGGATTTAATCTGTCTAAGGGTAACACAAACCCTTTTTGATTCAGTTCATAGCACAATTCCACGGTATCGGGAGCTGCAAGTCCCATTTCGTGGAGTTTTTCCACCTGAGAGAACACCTCTTTTGGTGCGCCATCCAGGGAAAGCTTGCCCTTGTTCAGCACTACCACCCGGTCGGCCATAGCCGCCTCATTCATATGGTGGGTAATCAGCACAACAGTGATATTTTTCTCTTTATTCAGTCGGGTGACGGTTTCCATGACCTCACGACGCCCCTTGGGGTCCAGCATAGCAGTAGGCTCGTCCAGCACGATACATTTGGGTTCCATGGCAATCACACCGGCAATGGCGACCCGCTGTTTCTGTCCGCCGGACAGAAGATGGGGCGCGTGATTCCGATACTGATACATGCCCACCTGCTTCAGAGCGTTATCCACCCGCTGACGAATCATAGGCGCAGCAACACCTAGGTTTTCAGGACCGAACGCCACGTCCTCCTCCACCACATTGGCAACAATCTGGTTGTCGGGATTCTGGAATACCATACCCACCGTGCGACGGATGGCAATGAGCATTTCCGGGTCAGAGGTATCCATACCTCCTACATATACCTTGCCGCCGCAAGGGAGCAGAATGCTGTTAAAATGCTTGGCAAGAGTGGATTTTCCGCTGCCATTGCTGCCTAAAATGGCAACAAAGCTACCCTGCTCGATTGTGAGATTCAGCTCTTCAAATACAGGAATACCAGACGCATCTTCCCCACAGGGATAAGTATAAGTCAGATTCTCTACTGAGATTGCAGTACTCAATGCGCTACCTCCCTATCAAGGTGTCCAACGACCGGTAGCGCCGCAGGGCAGCACAAGACCTGTGGACTGCACCGGCAGACCCAGTTCTCCTACTGCGGTACTGCCGCTGCCGTGAGCAGCGGAAAACACCACATCGGAGGCATAGCCCACTGCTGAGGGCGCAAGGCCGGTGGTGTAGGAGTTGATAATCACAAACAAAGGATTATCTGTCAGCAGTTTACCCACTTCCAGCAGGAAGGGATAAAAACTGGTTTCCATCTTCCAAATCTCGCCGGAAGGGCCTCTGCCGTAGCTGGGAGGGTCCATGATAATGCCGTCATAACGGCGGCCACGGCGGATTTCCCGCTGGATAAACTTGGCGCAATCGTCCACAATCCAGTGAATTGGGCGGTCTGCAAGTCCGGACGCCACTGCGTTTTCCTTTGCCCAGGAGACCATACCCTTGGAAGCATCCACGTGGAATACCTCAGCGCCGCCGGCAGCAGCTGCCAAAGTAGCGCCGCCGGAGTAGGCAAACAGGTTCAGCACTCTGGTAGGACGTCCGGCAGAGGCGATGGTATCCCGAATAAAATCCCAGTTTGCCGCCTGCTCCGGAAACACGCCGGTGTGCTTGAAATTCATAGGTTTGACATTGAATGTCAGGTAGTCCTTATAGTGAATCTGCCACCGCTCCGGCAGGTTATGGTCAGACCAACGACCGCCACCGGTAGAGGAACGGATATAACGGGCATCGTATTTTTTCCACCCGGGGTGGGTATGGGGTGTGTCCCAGATCACCTGCGGATCGGGACGCACCAAGGTATACTTACCCCACCGCTCCAGCCGTTCACCGGCAGCAGTGTCCAGAACTTCATATTCTTTCCAACCATCGGAAATCCAAATCATCTGTTTCTCCTTTTTTATGGCAAGCAAAAGCGCTTAATGGTTATGCTTGGGGCACAACTGATAAGGCGCTCTCTCCCGCTGGCTCAAATCGTTTCGAATACCTCTGAACCATCCGTCGCTGCCGTCGCTGTTGATATAATAAACGTAGTCATTTCGCCGGTAATCCCGCCACAGGCCGTGGCCGGATGCCAGCACAATGTTGTCAATCTCGCTCTGGGTCATCTTTACGAGTCCCCGATGCAAAATGTTAGCGCCGCTGTCCTTACATGCCTGGGTTGCCACACCGCCGCCGGAGCAATACTCCACCATCACGTGCTTGTCGCAAACCTCTTTTGGCATATCCTCGGGATATACCGCAGTCAGGGTTGTGGACATAAATTCATCGGCAACCAGCGGAGAAATCTGCCGCACATCGTGGGTACAGGCCTCTGTAGCAAGCTTGCCGGAGCTGAGGCAAATATTAACACTTTGCATTCTGTTGCTATACAGCAAAATATCGCTTTTTCCGGAATGAATGGGACCCATTACCTGCCTGAACAGGTAGGCTGCGGGGTTATTGACATTAATGGTACGGATTACTTCCGGGTCGTCAAAGCCGCACCAAACGGCAGCGGTATAGTAGCCTGTGTAGCCACAGTACCAACGGTCCTTATTGTCACCGGAGGTACCGGTTTTACCGGCGGTGGTAATGCCGTAGGCGTTAAACAGGTTTGCCTCTGTACCGGTACCTTCCTTGGTAGCAGCGGTCAGGCAGTAGTTCATATAATCTACGGTTTTTTTACTGAGAATCTGTTCCTTTTCCTGGGTATTATCCAGAATCAGATTGCCCTTACTGTCGTATACCTTGCTAAAGGTACGACCCTTTCTGTATTCACCGTCGTTGGCAAAAGTGGCGAATGCGCTGGACATATCCCGCACAGTAACACCGAAGGTCTGAGCGCCCATTGCCAGGGGACCTACGCCCACATCGCTGTGCACCTGACCGTCTGCATCGGTAAAGCTTTCCACCAGTGTGGACAGACGGAACTTTTCATTGGCGAACTTAAAGGCATAGCTCTCGCCGGATCGCTGCAGGGTATTGGCCGCTACCGCATTTACGGAGCGGACAACCGCACGATAAATGGTACGGGCATAGGAATAGGTTCGGGTGTCGTTCAGCGGATAGGGGTTGCCGTTGTTATAGCTGATAGGCAAGTCCTGAATAACCGTTGCCGGTGTAATGGCGCCGGATTCAAAGGCAGGT
>JAZSAD010000002.1:0-16070 GCA_045601715.1 Faecousia sp. | reverse complement strand
CTATACGGATGATTCGTCTGAATGCATCGTCATTGACCCCGGCTACGAGCCGGAAACCGTCCTTCTGGCAGTAAAACGGCTGAAAAAAGACCTTGCCGCCATACTCCTGACCCACGGACATTTTGACCACGTGGGCGCAGTTAAGGACCTTGTGGCTGACACCGATTGCAAGGTCTACATCCACGAATATGAACTGTCCCTGCCTGCCACCCTTACCGCCGGACCTTTGTACTGCACCAATGTATATGGCGAAGGGGATGTTCTGCAGCTTGCAGGACTGACCATTCGGGTACTGCACACCCCCGGCCATACCCCCGGCTCTGTTTGTCTGATGATTGAAGACAACCTGTTCTCCGGCGACACCCTGTTCCGGGACTCCTGCGGTCGGACAGACCTGCCCGGCGGAAACCCCACGGAAATCTTCCAATCTCTCCGCCGTTTGGCTGCTTTAGAGGGGGATTATCGAGTGCTGCCCGGCCACAGTATGGAGACCACTTTAGACGAGGAAAAAATGTATAATCCCTATATGCAATAATCTACGCCTTCCCCCGGGGGGAAGGTGGATGCCCAAAGGGCAGACGGATGAGGAACGGCGTGCAGTTTCACCTTATAGAAAGCCTGCAACAGAGAGCAAACTGCAAGCTTTTCGCCCGCATTCCTCATCAGTCAAAAATCATAGATTTTTGACAGCTTCTCCCCGGGAGAAGCCATTGGAGCAGCTTTATGAACTTAACTATTTACGGTCACGATGACCGATATGCGGTGGAACAGCTGCTGATGAGCTTGCTGGGTCAGGAGGAAATCACCGTTTCTTCCCGGCTCTGCCGGGGCAAACTGTGGCTCACCGCCATTACCGAAATTGAAATGAGGGGCAAAAAGACCCGCGCTGCCCGCCGGCTGAAAGCGGAACAGGAAACTGTCCGGCTTCGCCGGCAGATTTTGCAGCAGAGCGTGTACTTAGCCGCGCTGCCCCACCTGGACAATCCCCCCGCCTGGGGGGCAATGGCAGGCGTCCGCCCCACCAAGCTATCCACCAAGCACCTGCTGGAGGGCGGCACGGCAGAATCTGCGGACAAGCTGCTGAAAGAGGTATATTTCGTTACCTCTCAGCGAAGAAAGCTGGCAATTGACTGCTCTCTTTCTACCGTGGACGCGGTAAAAAAGACCGACCCCAACGACATTTCCCTGTATGTGGGCATTCCTTTTTGTCCCACCCGCTGCAGCTACTGCAGTTTTGTCAGCCGCACGGTGGGCAAACGGACGGAGCTGATTGAGCCGTATCTGACCGCCCTGTATCAGGAATTGGCCCACACGGGAAAACTGTTGGCAAATTCCGGAAAAACCATTCGTACTATCTATATAGGCGGCGGCACCCCCACCACCCTCACCAGCGCGCAGATGGCTCGCCTGCTGGATGCCATTTCCCATGCCTTCGACCTGTCCCGGTGTATAGAATTTACCGTGGAAGGCGGCAGACCGGACACCCTGACTGCCGAAAAGCTTCGTAGAATTCGGGAACATGGGGCAGACCGAATGAGCATCAACCCTCAAACTATGGAGGATGCTGTTCTGAAGGCCTGCGGCAGACCCCATACCGCCCGGGATATTCTGCATCGGTATCAGGATGCGGTGGATGCCGGTTTCTCTGCTATCAATATGGACCTGATTGCAGGACTGCCCAAGGATTCCTTTGACGGCTTCTGCCGGTCTTTGGACACTGTGGCGGCTTTCAATCCCGCCAACATTACCGTCCACACCTTAGCGCTGAAAAAAGGCGCTGATTTATTTGAAAACCCACGGGATTTACCGGATTTTGCAGAAGTTTCCCGTATGGTAGATTACGCAAATGCCCTTTTGCCCAAGCTTGGCTACAAGCCTTATTACCTTTACCGGCAGAAATATATGTCCGGTTCTTTTGAGAATGTAGGCTGGAGTCGGGATGGGCTAGACTGCCTGTACAACATCTACATGATGGAGGAGACCCATACCATTTTGTCCCTGGGCGGTGGCGGAATGAACAAGATCACCTTCCCCGACGGCAGTATTCAGCGATTCCACAACCCCAAGTTCCCGGAGCAATACATTGCGCAAATTGACAGCGTCCTTGCCCAAAAAGAGGAGCTGTTCCGGCTCTTATAATCTCCCAACGTAAAACATCGTAGGGCGGGGCCTTGGTCCCGCCGAAAACAGTATATCTTGGCGGCGGGAGCAAGGCCCCGCCCTACATTCACCTGCAAAGGAAGTGTTATTTTGGATACCTTGATTTCCAATGTCACTGTGGTGACCATGAATGAGAAAATGGATGTTCTGTTTGGCGCATATTTGGGCGTCAAGGAGGGCAAAATTGCCTATATTGGCAAAACTGCCCCGGAAGAACAGCCAAAAACCATCATTGACGGCACCGGTATGGTAGCCATCCCCGGTCTTATCAACTGTCACACCCACCTGAGCACCTCTTTGCTGCGGAATTTTCTGGACGACAGCGCCAAGGTGGAGGCTCTGAAGCAGCTTTTGGTACATCAGAGCAAAATCGACGAGCGGGCCGGCAGAGCCGCCACCGGGCTTGCCATTGCAGAGTGTCTGCGGTTTGGCATCACCTCTGTTTCTGACCTGTATTATTCTCCGGAGGTTACCGCCCAGGTAGTGGCAGATGCCGGTATAAAAGCAAATATTGCCCTGGCCGCCACCCGATTTGTGGACGACAGCGAGGATTTTGATTTTGACACCGACCCTGGCTGCAAAATGCTTACCAGCGCCGTGGAAAAATGGCACAATTACGATAACGGCCGCATTAAAATCGACGCAGGCATCCACGCCGAATTTACCAGTAACTACCAGCTGTGGGAGGCGCTGTCTGCCTATGCCGCAGAACAGGGCCTGGGTCTGCAGCTCCATCTGGCAGAATGCGCTGAGGAGGTAGCCGATTGTGAGGAACGCACCGGTCTTACTCAGGCTGAGCTGCTGAACTGCCACGGGGTATTCCGCATGCCTGTGACCGCTGCCGGCTGTGCCCATTTGACGGAAAATGAGCAGAAACTGCTGGGAAAGGCCAAAGCCTCCGCTGTTGCCCTTCCCATTGCCAGCGCAAAGCAGGGCTATGCCCCCACCCCTGTCACCGACTGCGTGAAAAACGGTATGAATGTGGCTTTGGGTACGGACAGCGCCGTTGCCAGCGGCAATCTGGATCTGTTTGAAGTGATGCGTATGGTCGCTTTGCAAGCTCGGCAAGCCGGAGGGGATTCTGATGTGATGCCTGCGGTTGCCCCCCTGATGATGGCCACCGTCTGTGGCGCTCGGGCGCAGGGTCGCGCCGACGAATGCGGTATGCTGAAAGAGGGTATGGACGCGGATATTGTCCTTGTGGACTTCTCCGCGCCTCACCTGATGCCCTGCCATAATGTGGTCTCCAGCCTGGTATTCTCCGCCAAAGGCGGCGATGTGGCTATGACTATGGTACGGGGCAAGATCCTCTATCAAAACGGTCAGTTCCCCACCCTGGACTTAAAGGCCATCGTGTCGGAAATGATGGAATACGCCATTCCCAAGATGATGGAAAAGGAGGAAGTATGAGCCAGACCAAAAAGCAAACCTTTCTCCACGGCGCTGCGCTGCTGGCAATGGCAACCGCCATTGTGAAGGTCATCGGCGCGTTTTATAAAATCCCTCTAAAAATGATTATCGGCGACCAGGGCTTCAGCTATTTCAACACCGCCTACAACATTTACGCGGTGCTGCTGCTGGTTTCCACCGCGGGTCTGCCCATTGCCATGAGCCGTATGATCAGCCAGGCAAGCTCCACCGGCAATTACAATCAGGTTCGCCGGGTGTATGCCACCGCAAGAGGTATTTTCTTAGGTTTAGGCATTGTCAGCTCCGCGCTGATGATGGGCTTTGCCCACCAGCTGGCCGCTTTCCAAAAGCAGCCGGATGCCTGGGTAGCCATCTTCTGTCTTGGCCCCTGCGCCTTGCTGATGTGTGTTATGTCAACCTATCGGGGTTTCTTCCAGGGACAGGGCAATATGCGCCCCACCTCCAATTCCCAGATTTTAGAGGCGGATATCAAGCTGTTTATCGGATTGGCGCTGGCGCTGGTAATTATGAAGCTGACCAATTCCGTGGCCTATGCCGCCGGCGGCGCGATCTTAGGCGTGACGGTGAGCTGTTTGGCATCTACGGTGTATCTGACCTTCCAGCAGAAGCCTGCTTACAAGGAGCTGCCTGTCACCAACGACAAGCCTATCAGCTATAAAGCCACCGCCAAACAGCTTTTAGCCATTGCTGTTCCTATCACCATTGGCTCTGCCGGTCTGCAGGTGCTGACACTGATCGAAACCAACCTGTATATGGGTCAGCTCCTCACAGCAAACGGTATGAGCCAAAAGGCCGCCGACATCACCAAGGGCATCTACGATATGTGCTTTACCGTGTTCAATATGCCCTGCTCCTTTATGGTACCCATCACCACCTCGGTGCTGCCTGCTATTACAGCAATGCTGGCTACCGACAACCGTCAGGGCGCTGTTGCCACCGAAGAATCTGCCGCCCGTATCACAGGCCTCTTAAGCCTGCCCTGCGCGGTGGGACTGTCTGTGCTGGCCCAACCGGTGATGTCCCTGCTGGGCGGCTACACCGGGGAAAATGCTGTCCTTGCCGGCCGCATTCTCAGCATTTTGGGCATTAACATCTTCTTTTACGGTGTGATTCAGTACACCAATGTGGTGCTCCAGTCCCACGGCTACGCCCACATTCCCGTGATTAACACCCTGATTTGCGGCGGCGCCAAGCTTGTGGTTGTGTACCTGCTGGTGGGCAATCCCCAAATTGGCATCGTGGGCGCGCCTATCGGTATGCTGCTGTGCTATGTGTGCATCGGCATTATGAATCTGATCGCCATTGCCAAGGTCGCCCCTCATAAGACAAAAATTCTTCCCAACCTTCTGCGGCCAGTTCTGCCGGCAGGAATTATGGGCATTGTGGTATGGGGAACCATGCAGCTGCTGATGAAGCTGCCCATAGGGCGAAGCGCCTTGATTATATGCGGTATTTCCGTTGCCGTGGGCGTAATTGTGTACGCCGTAGGCATTGTTATTTTCAAAGCAATCCGCCGCGAGGACTGTATTCTCTTACCCAAAGGTGACAAAATTTCGAAATTTTTACACCTTTAATTGGTTATTTTTTGCAAAAAAGGCTTGCAAAAAGTAAAAAAAGGTGATAATATTACAATATCCAAAATATTTTGAAAAGAGGTAATTTTCAATGAACAAGACCGAACTGATTGCAGCCGTTGCTGAAAAGACCGGCCTGACCAAGAAGGACGCAGAGCGCGTCGTCAGCGCAACTTTCGAGACCGTTACCGAGACCCTGAAGAAGGGCGACAAGGTCAGCGTTTCCGGCTTCGGCATTTTCGAGGTTAAGACCCGCGAGGCTCGCATCGGCCGTAACCCCCGCACCAAGGAAGAGATCAAGATTCCCGCTACCAAGCTGCCCGCTTTCAAGGCCAGCAAGACTCTGAAGGACCTCATCGCCAAGTAAGATGCGTCTGGATAAGTACCTGAAGGTCTCCCGCCTGATTAAGCGCCGCACCGTTGCCAACGAGGCTTGCGATAACGGTCGCATCAGTGTCAACGGTCGTGTGGTGAAGGCAAGCTATGAGGTCAAGCCCGGTGATAAAATTGAAATCGCCCTGGGCGCAAGAACTGTAGCCGTGGAGGTCTTGGTGGTTGCCGACAATGTCCGGAAGGACGACGCGGTGACGATGTATAAGGAAATCTAAAAAAAGAGGAGTGCTTAGCACTCCTCTTTTTTATTCGTCGTATTTGTTGGGAACGGGGGTAACCACCGGCGTACCGTCCCGGTTCAGAAGGGGTGTAATTCCGCCGCCGTAGCCGGAGCTGGCATACACATAGTTCACACCGGTTTCCCGATCCACCAGTACCTGCATAGCCGGACCGGTAAATCCGCCGCCCTCGGAATGTACCCGAATGAACCGTTTCTCTTTCTTCTCTGCCATTATTTCTTCACACCTTCCACGATGCCGTTGGCCATACCTACCAAGCCCTGCATTTCAGAGGGAATGATAATCTTTGTGGCCTGGCCGTCCGCCACCTTTTCCATGGCCTGAATGGATTTCAGCTTGATGACCTGGTCGTTGGGAGCGGACTTGTTCAGCATTTCCAAAGAATCTGCCAGGGCCTTCTGCACAGCGCGGATGGCCTCTGCCTCACCCTCTGCCTTCAGGATCGCTGCCTGCTTCTCTGCATCGGCCCGGAGAATTGCGGACTCCTTTTCACCTTCGGCGATCAGAATAGCGGACTTCTTCTGACCCTCAGCCTGCAGAATTGCCTGCCGGCGGTCACGCTCTGCCTTCATCTGCTTTTCCATGGAGGACTGGATATCTGCCGGAGGCAGAATGTTCTTCAGCTCCACACGGTTGACCTTGATGCCCCAGGGATCGGTTGCCTCGTCCAGAATGGCCCGCATACGGGTGTTGATCAGGTCACGGGAGGTGAGGGTCTGGTCCAGCTCCAAATCACCGATAATATTACGCAGGGTGGTTGCGGTAAGGGTCTCCATAGCGATCATAGGACGCTCCACGCCGTAGGTATACAGCTTGGGGTCGGTAATCTGGAAATATACCACAGTATCAATCTGCATAGTAACATTATCCTTGGTAATAACCGGCTGGGGAGGATAGTCCAGAACCTGCTCCTTCAGGCTGACTTTCCGGGCGATCCGGTCAATAAAAGGCATCTTCAGATGCAGACCAACACCCCAAACCGCCTGGAATGCGCCCAGTCGCTCAATCACAAAGGCTTTGGACTGCTGCACCACAACGATGCACTTAATAATGATAATCAGAACAATCACAACTAAAGCAATAATATACGGCATAACATTTCCTCCTTTATTTTACTGCCACCGTTACCGGTGTCACATACACTTTTACGCCCTCCACCCGGTCGATCTTTACCTCCGTGCCGGCAGGAATTGCCTCACCGGTGGTGCTGCGGGCTGTCCATTCCACATCGCCCACCTTCACCTGACCGCTGCCCGCCAGATTCTCAATGGCAGTGACGCACAGGCAGGTCTTTCCCACCATAGCATCCACATTGGTGCGGGTGATGCGGGGCGTGAAATACTTCTTGGCAATGGGTCGCAGCAGGGCAAGCGCCCCGGCGGATACCGCCAGAAATACCACAACCTGCAGCCACATCTTACCGCCCAGCAATGCGGTAATCAACGAGGCTAGACTGCCAATAGCAAACCAGGCAGACACCATATTCACCGTTACCGCCTCCGCCACCACAAAGGCAATCAGCAGGGCAAACCACAAAAACGTATCCATCTTAAGCGCCTCCTTATCCGCGTCATTCCGAGGCTTGCTTCGCAAGCCGTGGGAATCTCCAGAAAAGCAGTATAGATTGCCACGCCAGTCTGTGGACTGGCTCGCAATGACAACTGTTTTAGGTTTCTATTTTTAGAGTAACAGAAAATGTCCGCATAGTAAAGCATTTTTTGCTGGAAGTTACGGAAAAACTGTTGCCATTCGGAAATGACTGATGTATAATTAAACTGTAAAAATATGGGCCAACGCCCAAAAACATTGGAGGAAATGAACGATGTTCAACGCAATGATTGAAGTTCTGAAGGCAAATCCCCGTAAGATCGTCTTCACCGAGGGCCACGATGCCCGTATTCTGGAAGCTACTGCTCGTCTGGTTGAGGGCGGCTTCCTGACCCCCATCCTGGTGGGCAACGTTGAGGAAGTCAAGGCTAACGCAGCCAAGGGCGGCTTCAACATCGAGGGTGTACAAATCCTGGACCCCCTGCCCTACGAAGGCATGGATGCCATGGTCGAGAAGATGGTTGAGCTCCGCAAGGGCAAGATGTCCGCTGAGGAGTGCAAGGCAGCTCTTTCTAAGGGCAACTACTTCGGCACTATGCTGGTAAAGATGGGTTACGCCGACGCTCTGCTGGGCGGCGCTACCTACTCCACCGCTGATACTGTTCGTCCCGCTCTGCAGCTGGTCAAGACCAAGAGGGGTGCTAACCTGGTATCTTCCTGCTTCATTATGGTTCGCGGTGAAGAGAAGCTGGCTATGGGCGACTGCGCTATCAACCTGAGCTACGAGGATTCCGT
Source organism: Faecousia sp. (assembly GCA_045601715.1). Classification (GTDB taxonomy): domain Bacteria; phylum Bacillota; class Clostridia; order Oscillospirales; family Oscillospiraceae; genus Faecousia. The sequence continues at coordinate 7,930 of JAZSAD010000002.1, read as the reverse complement.
AGATAAGGAAGGCAATGTGACCGTTTCCGCTGCAAGAAAGCTGGCTGAGGTGGCTATCGAGACTGCCAACACCGCTAAGGTGTTCGGCATCGAGCCTAAGGTCGCTATGCTGTCCTTCTCCACCAACGGCTCCGGCAAGGGCGGCACTGTGAAGCTGTCCAACGAGGCTACCAAGGTTGCCAAAGAAATGGCTCCCGACCTGATGATCGACGGCGAGATGCAGTTCGACGCTGCAGTTGCTCCCGAGGTTGGTCAGCTGAAGTTCCCCGGCTCTCCTGTTGCAGGTTATGCCAACACCTTCATCTTCCCCACCATCGAGGCCGGTAACATCGGTTACAAGATCGCACAGCGTCTGGGCGGCTTCGAGGCCTACGGCCCCATCCTGCAGGGTCTGGCCGCTCCCATCAACGACCTGTCCCGCGGCTGCAATGCCGACGAGGTCTACAAGATGGCCATCATCACCTGCGCAATGGTGTAATTCTTCCATAGGAAAAGCCACCCTACGGGGTGGCTTTTTTGTAGGCAACCACACCCCATGTCATTCCGAGGCCCGTCAGGGCCGTGGGAATCTCTCGGTACGCAGTTCCTGTTTTAGAGTTTCCTTTGGAGATTGCCACGTCGCCGCAAGCAGCTCCTCGCAATGACAGATAAAAGCTATCCCGCCCTGTTGACATTAAATTTCCCCTGTGCTACAATATTTTTGACAATCGAATAGCCGCTTCGTGGCTGTTTGGGGGTAACACCCAAACCAGCTGAACAAGATAATCAGGTGTGAATCCTGAACGGTACCGCCGCTGTAAGCGCTTGGTGGTCGTTTCATGGCGAAAGCCAGTCACTGGGAAACCGGGAAGGCGAAACGAACCGCAAAGTTTTGCAACCTCCTTTGCAAGAGCGCAAGTCAGAAGACCTACGAATCGGTTCTCCTTCTCCTTGCGAAGTACAAAGGAGACGCTTGTCGCGGAAAATCGGCCGCGGTGCATTTTTTGCGCCGTGGCGAATATTATTTTTGGGAGGAAAATGCTATGAGCAAAAAAATGATCGCCATTGTTATCGCCTTGGCAGTGCTGGTTGCAGCGCTGGCTGTGGTCTACTTCGTCACCCGTCCCCAGGCTACCGAGGGTATGAAGTCCTTCACCGTGGAAATCGTCCACAAGGACGGCACATCCAAGAAGCTGGAACTGAAGTCCGACGCAGAATTTTTGGGTGAGGTGCTGGACGAAAAGGGTCTGATTGAGTACGAAGAAGGCCAGTACGGTAAATTTATCCTGAAAGCTGACGGTGAGAAGGCTGTTTTCGAAGAGGACGGCGCTTACTGGGGCTTCTTCATCGGTGAAGAGTACGCTATGCTGGGCGTTGACCAGACCCCCATTGAAGAGGGCAAGGCATACCGCCTGGTATACACCATCGACGATTACCAGGGCTAACAATTTTATAGGTTGCAAAACAAAACGGGCGGCTTACAGCCGCCCGTTTTTTTATTTCATTAAGTCCAGGCCCCTGGCAATCAGGGTCACAAAATCCTGCACATTGGCTACAATGGTGGTAGCGCTTAAGCTGCCCCTGTCCAGCAGTTTGTTCACCACAAATTCGTCGATGTCCACCGCATACAGGTACACCGGCCGCACCGAGCCGTCCTCCGTTACCCGGAAGGAGGGAGTCATATTGCCGGTAGCGATGGTGTGGAGCATGGTTGCCATACAAATCACAGTAGTGGCCTTCTTTACCAGTTTTCGCATCTCGGCTGCCGCCTGGTAGGCATCGCCGATGACCTCCGGCAGAGGACCGTCATCCCGAATGGAGCCTGCCAGCACAAAAGGCACGTTGTGCTTTACACAGCTGCACATAATACCGTCGCCCAGCTTGTAATCTGCAATAAACTGCGGAATTGAGCCGCTTCTGCGGACTTTATTGCATATATCCAGATGATTATAGTGTCCGTTTGGCTGGCTTTTTTGGGTGTAAATGTCCTGACCCAGGGCAGTATGTAACAGCGCGCCCTCCAAATCGTGGGTGGCAAGGGCATTGCCTGCCAATACGCCATGGGCGTAGCCGTTTTCAATGAGTTTGGACATGGCCAGACGGGCATCCTCGTCAAAGGCAAAGGCAGGACCCATAACCCAAAGAATGTTGCCGTGGTCCTTTTCATAGCGCAATAGTTCCATCAGCTTGTCGTAATCCCGGGCGTAGGAGGTCTCTCTGCTCCGACCCTGACGGAACACAAATTCGTCCTCCAGGCTCTCTTCCGGTTGGGCAAACCCCTTACTGTGGAGGTAAATACCCTCTTCGCCCTTTTCCGTTCTGCCGACAATCACCCTATCACCAATTTTCAGATTGCGGGCCTCGATCACTGCCAGCTTGCCGTCCTCACAGACCACCACGCAGGCATCCATACGGCTCTCCTCCGCCAAGCGCCATTGGCCGTCCAGCTTAAAATACTCCGGATACATGGAGGTGGAGTGGAAATTTTCCGGGGCGACCCCTGCTTGGGTCACCGTTTCCCACTTGGCGTCCGGCCCATTGGCCAAACCCAGTCCGGCAAAGTCCGGATGGGTGTATTGGGGCATTTGGAAATGCATAAAAATGCCTCCTTACAGCACTGCGTTTACCGCGTCAATTACAGCCTTTCTCTCTTCGGCGGTAACAGGTACATCAAAATCGTTAAAATCATTTTCGGAAATATCCCGGCCGGTCAGGTATTGAAACCATACCAGCGCCAGCAAATACCGGCCGTAGCCGAGATTTGCGTGGAAGGTGTCCCGGTGGATGGGAATACCCGTCTTGGCCAGGGTCAGCATTGCCTTACCGGCAGGAATGATACCGTCGGCAGAAATAGTTTCCGCCGCCTGGTTGTAGGCCGCTTCCACTGCGGCAAACATCTCTTCGTCGCTGGCGAAAGTGAGCTGATTTGCAAGCTTTTGGCTGCCGTTTTCGTATGCCCAGGTCTGGTGAATCAAAAGCTTTGCTGTGGGGCAATATTTTTTTACATAGGCTGCCAGCGCCTCGATATAGGGGGTATAGGTTTCAAAACGGGCGCTGAAGCCGCTGGCCTGCTGCAAGGTCACATAGTCCCAGTTATCGCTGCGCAAAACCTCCCGAATGGACACCTTCAGTCCCGTGGATTCCCCGTTAAACTGAAAATCATAGGCGGCCGTATCATCCAGCATATTCAAATAATGGGTGCGCAGGGGGCAGCCGCCAATATACAGGTTGACGGTTTTCATGTCCACACCTGCGGACTTAGCCAGCCGATGCAAATACCGCTGGGCATCCTGAGAAAAGCTGTTGCCAATAGATAAAACTTTCATTTTCTTTCCTCCTGAATCATTGACACGATGGATTCTACATGGGAACATCTGGGGAACAGGCCGGCGGCCTGGGCGTTTTTCAGCTTGTAGCCGTGATTCTTCAGCAGAGCAACATCTCTTGCTAAGGTTGCCGGGTCGCAGGATACATAGACGATCCGCCGGGGGGACATTCTATGCAGCGCCTCAATGGTGTCGGCATTCAGACCCTTACGAGGGGGGTCTACCACAATTACATCCGGGCGGATACCCTCTTGTTCCAATTTCAGGGCGGCTTTGCCCGCATCCCCGCAGAAAAATTCTGCGTTTTCAATGCCGTTGCGCTTGGCGTTTGCTTTTGCGTCAAGCACCGCCTGCTCCACAACCTCCACGCCGATCACCTTGCCGGCGGCTTTCGCCATACACAAAGTGATGGTGCCAACACCGCAGTACAAGTCCAAAACCAGGTCTTTTTCCGTAATTTCTGCCTGCTTTATAGCGGCTTCATAGAGCCGCTGGGCCTGATGGTGGTTGATTTGGTAGAAAGACCGGGCGGACAAACGGAAAGAAAGGCCGCACAGCGTATCCTCAATATAGCCGGGGCCGTAAAGGACGATTTCCTCGTCACCCAACACCGCATTGGTGTCCTTGGTGTTCACGGACAGCACCAGGGTGGTAAAGCCTTCTACCGTCTGCAATTTCTCAATCAAGTCCTCGCTGTGGGGCAGCTTTTTACCGTTCAGCACCAGGCAAACCAAAACCTGCCCGGAAACTGCGCCACGACGGACATAAATATGCCGCAGAAGGCCCTTCCCGGTGGTTTCATCATAGGCGGAAATCCGGAAGTGGTTTACATAATCTACCACAATTCTTCGCACCTGCTCCGTTTCGTCTGGGAGGATCAGGCAGCGGTCGTTTTCCACCACCTGGTGAGTACCGGCCTTGAAAAATCCTGCGTACACCCGTCCCTTTTTGCTGGCAACGGGATATTGCGCCTTATTCCGGTAGCCGGTGCAAACGGGAGCGGCAAGAATGGGCATATCTGTCAAGCTTTCGCCGCCGATGCGGTTTAAGCAACTTCTTACCCGCTCCGCTTTCAGGCGGGTTTCTTCCTCGTAGTCCATATGCCAGAAATCGCAGCCGCCGCAGCTGGCGGAAATGGGGCATTGCCGCTGGACCCGGTGGGGGGATTTCTCCAGAATCTCGGTAATTTTACCGGAGGCCCAGGTTTTGCCCACCTTTTCGATGCGGACAAGGTATTTCTCACCGGCGATGGCATTGGGCAGGAACACAGCAATGCCGTCTACCCGGGCAACGCCCTGTCCCTCGGCGGTATAGTCAGTGACAACCGCTTCATAGACTTGGTTTTTTTCCAGTATAGCTGCCACCTCCTTTCGCAATTTCTCTTATGATACCACAAAAAACACCTGTGGTAAAGAAGAAAATACCATCCCCCGGGGGTAGTCTTTCTCAACAAAAAAGCACCGCCGAAGCGGTGCTTTTTCATTCAGGAAGTCTTTTTGTTGATCACGATCATATTTTGCAGATATTGATAACCCTTGTTTGTATGCTGACGGAAGAACTTGTATGCGGAGAACACATTGTATCCGTCTTGATAGCCATCCCAGTAGTCGCAGGAGTCAGCAATAATGAACACATCATCGTAAATGTATTTGGTTCCCATATCGTCATAACCGATGACCGTCACAAAATGCCCGCTGCCAAAATAGGTACACGCAACAACAGGTCTACCCGCTTGAAGATTCTCACGCATAAACTGGACATACGCTTCGTAGGTGGCAAACTTGGGCTGGCCGCCTACCTGGAAAGAGTAGGTTTTGGAGGTGTAACCCTTTGTAGACAGGGTAGATTTCAGGCCATTTACGGTGGTACCCGTACCCTTTACGGTTTTGCCGGTGGTCTGCTCATAAATGTTCAGGTAGGTCAGCTCCATATCGTATTGATTGCCGCCGTCCCCATAGTAGGTCAGCACAGAATTGGCAGCGCACAGGCCGCATGTAGAACTCATGGTCTGCTGGAGAACCGTGTAGTTTTTCAGCAAAATGCGAGAGCCCTCCGTGCCCATATTGTAAAAATCGTTGATCTTATAATAGTTGGAGTCGGTGTGATTCCACCAGCCTCGGCCGGAGGTGATAGCGCCGTAGAGCTCCTCATTTCTGGTGCCGCCGTAGGTGCCGTCGGGGTTCAGGGGCAGATGCAGATCATACAGCTTCTGCTTGACGGTTTCGTCTACGGCCTTGTAGTCAAAGGTGATGTCCAGATTGGGGTCGATGACCACATAGGTCCACTTGCTGCTATCATCCACCGTGCCGTCAATGGCCATATCCCGCCACCAGATATAGAAATCCTGGGCTCTTTCGGTGGCAAAGCCGTCCTGGCAGTGATCGCCGCCGTCGAAAGGCTCGGCAAAAATAATCACATCATCGCCGTGATGGTCGATAAATTCACTGGTTTTGGTGTTTTGGATATTGCCCAGAGTATCATAGCCGGCTACGATCTTCCAGCCGTTGCCCACCGGGGACTGATACCGCACAAGAACAAATTTGCCGTCCTTGATGGCATCAGTAAAGAATTTCTTGGTATCCTTGATCCGCGTTGCATCGCCGCTGCCGGAGAACTTGAAGCCGGTGTTGGTAGCTGTGAAGCCAACGCCCAACTCGTTCACCAGCTTCACCAGGCCCTCTTCCGTAGTGCCCTTGCCGAAAACGGTGGTGTTGTTAAGCGCCTCATATTTTTTAACAAGCTCCAGCTCGGTGTATGTATTTTGGGTGTCCTTACCCATATAGTTCAGAATCATCAGCACACAGGCCAAGCCGCTGCTGTCCTGCATTGTCTGCTGGTAGGACTTGAACTTGGGGAAGATGATCCGCTCAGTGGTGGAGGACATATTGTAATAATCGTTATTAACGGTGTAATAGGCAGATTTTGCCACATCAAACTGACCGTTCTTGGGCGCGCCCTCACCGTAGAGCGTTTTGTTCAATGTTCCGCCGTAGCTGCCATCTGCATTCAAAATCAAAGATGCAGGGGGATTGGTTTTATTGGCAGGAACAGAAGGATTGGTGGTGGGTACGTTAGGGGTTGTGGGCTGAGTAGGCTGGGTGGGCTGAGTGGGGTTTGTCGACCCGGAAGGCTGGGTAGGTTGGGTTGCCCCGGAAGGCTGGGTTTCCCCGGAAGAATCCTCAGGAGCCTGAGTTGCTTCTGTGCCTTCTGTACCTTCTGTTCCCTGGGTTGCGCCGGTGCCTGTGGGATTCGTACCGTCCATAGATGCGCCGCCGGTGGGCAGGGTGGGGGTGTCATTACCCTTGGGGCCTACGGCGCACAGCACGACAACGACTGCCACTGCGGTAACCGCAACTGCAGCAGCGCCCCACAGGGCATAAGCGCTGTACTTCCAAGCCCGGAAGGTGGCCCAAAACTTCTGTACCTTGTTCCAAAGTTCTTTCATAGTCTTGTCTTTCCTTTCGACCGGAATAGATATGGGGATTCTTTCATTAAAAATCCTATACCGATATTATACTAAAGTTTAGTGAATTGTAAATAACAAACAAAATGGCACTTGCTTTCACTTTAAAAATATAGTAAACTAAAAAATATAGGAGGGTTATACTATGGAAATGCTGCAATTACGGTACTTTTATGATAGCGCGATGGCGGAAAGCTTCTCAAAAACCGCCAAAAAGTATATGGTGCCGGTTTCTTCTGTGTCGGCTTCCATAAAACGGCTGGAAAAGGAATTGGGGGTAGAACTGTTTGTCCGTACCGGAAACCGTATTTTTCTTACGGAAAAGGGCAGACGCTTCCTTTCGGTGGTCAGTAACACCTTATCACAGTTGGACGACAGCGTAGTTGCCCTTGGGACAGAGGGTGAGGTAAAGGGCACATTGTCTATTCTTGTACGTTGCGCCCGTCAGAGAATTGTACGGAGTATTATGAGCTTCTACAAGCAGTGTCCGTCCATATTTTTTAAGCTGACTTTTGATGATGTACCGGAAAATTATGACCGCTATGATATTATTGTCAGCTCGCCGGAGGATGCGTTGGCCGATTACTCCTTTTTTTCTTGGCAAAAAATTTTTATTCGCATTGAGACAATGGAAGAAGACCCCCTTTGCGATAAAAAGGTGACATTAAATCAGCTTCGCGACCGCTTATTTGTAACTACCAATACCCAGAGAGGAATCTTTCATATTTTTGCGCAAGCCTGCAAGAAAAAGGGATTTACGCCTAAAGTCTATTTGGAATGCGATGACTATATATGCCGGAATATGGTGGTGCGTTCCGGGATCTGCTTGGGATTGGTTGCGAGTTCTTCGAAGGATTCCGTGTTTCCGAATGTGCGGTATTTGGCTGTGGAAGATTTCAGCGGAAATGCGGATGTCAATATTTATTACAAGGAAGAAAAATATGCCGGTAATGTCAAACTGTTTTTGGATCTGCTGAAAAAGTCCAAGGACACTCTCAATTAAAAAGCCCCCCGGTGGATAATGAACCGAACCAGTAAAATCGGACAATAGACAAAATACCCCCTAATGTAGGATAATAACTACATTAGGGGGTATCGTTATGTCCAAACGAAATTACACACATATCCAGGAATTGCTACCGACAATACAGGCTATGGTAGC
>JAZSAD010000001.1:0-4227 GCA_045601715.1 Faecousia sp. | reverse complement strand
TTTAAGATGGCATACTGCCGGTAGTCGATGAGGTATTTTTCTTCGTGTCGCTGCATTACACTAACCTCCCACCGGGAAGCCGTATTCCCGCATCTGCCGGTCGGTCAGACCAAAATAGCTTTGCACGAAAGCGGGCAGCTTTTCGTTACGGACCGCAGGGAATCTCCGGAGAAAATCCACACTTCCCTGCCAGCTGGTGTAGCCTCTGCCCCACTTTTGGCAGTCCCGTTTCATATCCTGGGCAATCAGCGCTTCCAGTTCATTGATCCGGGCGGTAACGTTTTCCACAGACCAGATATTGTTCATCTGCCAGGCAAATCGGCGGATAAACTGATCTTTGAATTGGGGATTTTTCAGCAGCGCATTAATGAGCTTGGTAGACAAGGCTCTGCCGCCACCTGTGCCGGAGGGGTGGGTATAGTCCTTCACCGTGTCATAGCCGGAAGAAGAAAACGCCAGGTCTGTATCATAAAACAGCCAGGTCCATTTCAGTTTGTCGGTTTTGAAGAATTTGATGTTATCGATATCCGTGTTGGCAATGTACATCTGGGCAACCATAAAGTCGATGTAATTGTCCACATCCATTTGAGAACATACGTAATCGTAATGCTCCTGCTCAGTTAAATCGTGGGTATGGGCATAGTCCACCAATTTTTTGTACTCCGTATTGCCGTTGAATTCGGTGATGGATACATCCTTGGGGTCTGCGTTATAGTTGCCGGCCACATAGTTCTCATTGGCCTTTTCCCGGATATAGTACACACCCCAGAATTCTCCGTTTAAGTAGAATACCACAGGGCGGTATTTCTGCACGGCAACGGTGGTCTGGTCAGCAACAAGAGATGTCATCAGCACATCCCGCATACGGGCAACCTGGGCATCCTGTCCGCTGCAGCGGAGGATAAAGTTTTCATAACTGTCCAGGCCCTTTTCCCCAAATAAGGGATAGGCAAGCGATCCTGCGCCGTAGGAATCCCGAAATGCGATGTCGAAGGCTTTCATGGGCAGCGCCCGGGAGTATGCGCCGAAAATCGAGATGCCGCAGGGCTCAGAAAAGCCGGTGCCATCCTTTTCAAACAGGGATACGGTGGCAGTTTTTTCCCAATTCTGATGGTAGTTAGCGCCCCAATGGGGGGAGGTGGCGCTGGCATTAGGCCCTTCTACATAGATACCGGTGTTGTAATCCCACAGGTTGTCCGGGGTGGTCACCATACTGACCACCGGCAGGCTGTGACCCTCCTTCACCACGTAGGTCAAATCCACAATTTGAGAGGGCAGCTTTCCGTCCTCATAGGAAATGGCGCGAATTACGGTGGTTTTGGTCAGGAAAATGGGACCGGTGTAGAGAGTCGAGTTCTGGGTAGGAACGGTGCAGTCGGTGGTGTAATAAATGTTTCCGCTGCCGGTTAAGGTCACCTGCACATCGGTTTCATAGGTGCCCTGAGCGGTAGCTGCCTGGGGGCTTGCGGAAATGACAGCCTTTTCTCCGTTGCTGTTTTCAGGTGTGGGAATCAGGCAGGAGAATTCTGCGTTGCCGGCAGCTCTGCCGTAAGAGATGTCCGCAGGCAGTGCGGGCAGAATTGCATAGTCCACCACTTCCCCGCCCCGGCTCAAGTACACCGATTCTCCGTCGGCAGACAAGTTCACAGGCAGACGGGCGTAGCCCTTGGGGTAGGAATCAGACTTGTCCGACAGGAGAATGACGCAGTACTGTCCGGGCGCTAAGGTCTTGTCCGGCAGAGGGTATGCGTTCAAATCGTCGGGGTTTTTGGAGAAGGTATAGTCCTTCAGATTGATGCTTTCGCTGCCGCCGTTATACAGCTCCACCCAGTCCCAGGTGCTGCCGTAAGGACCTTTTACATAGGATCGGTTGGCGCTCATCAATTCGGAAATTTGCAATCCCTTGGGGGCGCGGCTCTGTTCATAGCTTAATGCGCCTTCGGGGGTATTTTCATAGCCGAGGGATACAGATCCTGCGGTGTAGGTGTCGTCCAACAGCTGGATGCTCTGTCCCGGTTGGGTTTGGACGCACAGAACCCGGGATGCCCATTTTCCATTGGGCGAGCGTAAGCAAAGGGTTTCCTTTACAGACAGAGCAAAACCGGTAGCTGCCCGGCTGCAGGAAATCAAAATTCTGCCGCCCGGCTTGATTTCCTGAGTGGGAAGCGGATAGGTATAGGGGTCAGAGCCATCGGATAAGTACCAATCGGCGGTGCTGACGGTTTTATCGGTGGGGTTATAGATTTCCACCACATCGGCAAATGCGCCTTGGTAGGGTACGTCTGTGGAAGAAAGCAGTACCTCGCTGATCACCAGCTGAGGATTTTGCTCCATACAAGATTGGGCAAAGGCATTGATACCGATTTCGTCGTTGGGGTAACCCAGGCTCACGGAATTGGGAGCATATTTCCCCTCGCTGCTTAGTGCAAGGGATACGTCCTGTCCGGGGAACTGAACAGGAAGGATGGTATATTTGCCGCTGCCGTCGGTCAGGCAGATGGTATCGTCCTTGGAAAGACCAAAATTGGCATGAATTTCGCCGTTTTCCCCGATGTAATTCTCTCCGTCGCAGTAAATGACCAGATAATCTCCTGCCCGCAGCCAAATACCTGGCAGCCGATACCGGAATCGGTTTTCAGTAGAGTCGGACAGGCAATAACCCCCCAGGAAAATGGGCGCATCGCTGCTGTTATGCAGTTCTATCACGTCACTGTAGTGACCCTGTTCGTCAGGCAGAGCGGATACATTCTCCGTCAGAACCTCAGAAATTCGCAGAACAGCGGTATCTACATTTTCGCCCTTGCGGAATGCCGCGAGGCCCTCTTTGGTATTGGGAAAGCCGGGAGATGCGTCCTTAGACACGATATAGCGGTCAGCGGCATAGAGCATCACCTCGTTGGGGGCGGTGGCTACGGTATTGACCTGAGCCATCACCTTTCCCTTTTCATTTACCAGAGACAGGGTCTCTCCACCGGAGGATTTCAAGGAAAATCCGGTAACTTCCTTCCCTAAAAACAGCAAACAGCAGCTGCCGGAGGGTACAGGAAAATCGCCAAAAGGCTGGCTTTTTGCGCCCCCGTCGGTGAGATACCAACCCTTCAGGTTGATATCCTTTCCGCCGTTGTAAAGCTCCACATAATCGTGATAACCGCCGTCATTGGCGGCAATTAAGCTATCATTTTTGACACAGATTTCGCTGAAAATCAGCTGATTTACATCCATATCTGTCCGGTAATATTCCCGGTTCTGTATGAGCCCCCACACAAGGGCAGCTGTCAGTCCGATCACCAAAACAGCTGTGAGCAGTATTCTCTTTCTGTCGTTTTTCATATGGTATAACCTCATTCGGTTTTATTGTCGAAATACCATTTTATTATACTCTTCCGATGGGTAGATTGCAAGGCTTGCCATAATAAAAATCGGGTGTGCAATCGCACACCCGATTTTGATTTTTCACTTATCTCTTAACTCTTGCGTTGCCGCCCCAAACGGACCAAACAACGTCCTCGTCAGCAGGCTGTGCGTAGTCGGTCAGGAAGGTGGTAGCCAGCGCGCCGGATGCCCAGCCGAACTGAATCCACTTTTCGCTCTCCCAGCCCTTCAGAATGCCGTAGAGCATACCGCCAACGAAGCCGTCGCCGCCGCCGATACGGTCCAGAACGGTAATGGGACGGGGCTCAACCACGTGCCACTCGTCGCCGGCCAGCATAATAGCGCCCCACAGGTGGTTGTTTACATTCACAACCTGACGCAGGGTAGTAGCGTAAACAGAAGCATTGGGGAACTGAGCCTTTACACGGCCGATCATTTCCTTGAAGGAGTCGATCTTGGCGCCGATGTCCTTACCGCCGGCCTCGGGGCCCTGAACGCCCAGGCACAGCTGGAAGTCCTCCTCGTTACCGATCAGAATGTCAGCAACGGAAGCGATCTCGGTGAAGATATCGTGCAGCTCCTGCTCACGGCCCTTCCAGAAGGAAGCGCGGTAGTTCAGGTCGAAGGAGATCAGAGTGCCGTACTTCTTGGCAGCCCGAGCCAGCTCCAGGCAGAATACGCTGGTGTCGTGGGACAGAGCGCCGATCAGGCCGGACAGGTGCAGGATACCAACGCCTTCCTGGCCGAAGATACGTTCCAGGTCGAAGTCCTTGATGTTCAGGGTACGACCAACTTCACCGGCACGGTCGTTGCAGACGCGGGGACCGCGGGTGCCATAACCGGAGTCAGCGATGT